>DASUEF010000289.1:0-1428 GCA_036275215.1 Limnobacter sp.
ATGTACGACATGAGCGACGAAGCAGTGGTGGAGCGCTGGGTTGAATCGCCCTATTGGCAACACTTCACCGGCGAAGAATATTTCCAGCACGACTTTCCACTGCACCCCACAACGCTTGTGAAGTGGCGCAGAAAGATTGGAGAGGAAGGCTGCGAGTGGTTGCTCACCCAAACCTTGCAAGCAGGCAAAAAGCTGGGCGTATTAAAAACCAGCAGTCTGGACAAAGTGGTGGTGGACACCACCTGCATGGAGAAAGCCATTGCCCACCCCGTGGACAGCAAGCTGTTTAATCGCATGCGCGAGCACTTGGTGAAAGAAGCAGAGTGCTTGAACATAACCCTTCGTCAGAACTACAACCAGGTTGCCCCGCGACTGGTCAAGAAAGCGGCCCGCTACGGCCATGCCAAACAGTACGCCCGCATGCGCAAAGCCAGCAACAAACTGAGAACCATTCTGGGCCGCGTAATTCGCGACATTGAGCGCAAGGCAGAAACCGGCAAGACCACATTGACGACCAAGATGGGCGAGCTGCTGGCGCTGGCCAAACGCCTGAAGGCGCAGCAGAGAAACAGCAAAGACAAGGTGTACGCAATACACGCCCCCGAGGTGGCCTGTATTGCCAAAGGCAAAGCGAGGAACCCGTATGAGTTTGGCGCCAAAGTGTCGATTGCAGTGACCGCCAAAGACAGTTGGGTGGTGGGCGCAAGAACCTTCAAAGGCAACCCCTACGACGGGCACACCTTGGAAGAAGCGTTTGATCAAATCAAAGCCATCACCGACCACACACCCAAGCAAGTGTATGTGGACAGGGGCTACCGAGCCGCGTACTTGGGCCAAGAAACTGATGTGATCATCACAGGGCAGAAGCGGCACAGCAAAGCGACCAAGCGGTGGATGAAACGCAGAAACAGTGTGGAACCGATCATCGGGCACTTGAAAGCCGAACACAAAATGCAACGCAACTGGCTCAAAGGGCACCTGGGCGACATCATGGCGCCGGTGTTGGCTGCCAGCGGCTTCAATTTGAAGAAGATCATGAGAGCCTTGGCTCTTTTTGCGCCCAAAACCTACGAGCGGATTATGGCGTTGTTGGCGGATTTTTATGCGAAAGCGGAAAACTCAATGCCACAGCACAGGCAAATCAACAGTTTGCTGGTGGCATGATTAGAAAAACAGAGTTATTCAGGACCGACTATTTGTGCTGGTCGTCAGCTGACCATGGCATATGCGGGGTCGAGTATTTCTGGGGAGCAGACTTCGGTGGTTATCGATGGTTCGCGCATTCAGGGCCTCACCAATGCCATCACCCAAGTGTCGATGAATTCCACCATCAACCAGACGGGCAGCATGGTGGATCCCAGCACCGATCCATCCACAGACGAAATTCGCACGGCGGAGCAGAATCCCCAAATGCCTCAGACCACCTCT
>DASUEF010000290.1:0-1696 GCA_036275215.1 Limnobacter sp.
GGAGCCCCGCAACAACTTTTTCGAGCGCGCGGTAACCTGGAACGAAAACGGGGTGTTGAACGGTGCAAGCCACATTACCTTGGGCGGGCACTACGCTTACATCACCACACCCAAAGGGCTGGTGTTTGTTGATATCAATAATCCCTTGAAGCCGCGACACATCACTACGCTGCCCTTGCAGGATGCTCGTGCCACAGCGGTGCAATTCCGCTACCTGTTCGCCACCACAGCCAAAGGCTGGGAGGTGATCGACATTACCCACCCTGAGAAGCCCGAACACACCGGTGCCGTGGTACCCATGGCAGATGCACGACGGGTTTATTTGGCACGCACCTACGCCTATGTGGCGGCTAAAAAACAGGGCTTGGTGATTGTCGACATTGAACGCCCGCGCAAGCCCGTGGTGTACCAACAATTTACTGCAGACGGGCAACTGAATGACGCACATGATGTGGTGGTGGGCTCCACCAATGCCTCCCTGTTTGCCTATGTGGCGGACGGTGTCAATGGTTTGAAGGTTTTGCAACTGACCTCGCCTGACACGCAGCCGAGATTCTATGGATTCTCGCCTGCGCCCATGCCTGAACTGATTGCATGGCGAAAAACACCCAGTCCGGCTTTGTCGGTATCCAAAGGTTTGGACCGGGATCGCGCCGTGGATGAGACAGGCGGGCAAATCGCTGTATTTGGCCGGATTGGTTCACGCCCGTTCACCCGCAAGGAAATGGAAGCGTTTTACCTTCGCCCCGATGGCCGCTTGTGGACCGTGACCGACAAGGTTGAGAAAGAAAACTACCTGCCCAAGCCCAAAGTCAATTCAGTGGCTTTCAGAAAGGATTAAGCCATGAAAGCAAATGCCTTAAACCGATGCTTCAATCGCCTGTTGCTTGCGCTAGGCACAAACTTGTTGCTGGCTGCGCCCGCAGCCGGCCTGGCCCAAACCATGCCACACCAATCGCCCCATCAATCGGTGGGTACAGTGAACTGTGCCAGCAGCACCTGCCATGGCAGCATTGCTGAACGCACAGCGACACCTGTTTTGCAAAATGAATACACCACCTGGCTGCGCGAAGACCCACACACCCAGGCGTATGCCGTGTTAAAGAATGCACAATCGCAACGCATCGCCAAAAACCTGGGGCTTGCCCAACCTGCGCATGAAGCCAAAGTTTGCCTGGATTGCCACAGCCACAACGTGCCGGCCAGTAAACAGGGGCCGCGCTTTGACAAAAGCGATGGCGTGAACTGCGAAGCCTGCCACGGCCCTGCCGAAAAGTGGATTAAAACCCACGTAGAACCCAAGGCCAGCCATGCAAAGAATATTGAAAATGGCCTATACCCCACCAGCGACCCCTACGCTGCCGCCAAACTGTGCACCAGTTGCCATGTGGGCGATTCAAGCCGCCCGATTACCCATCAAATCATGGGTGCGGGGCATCCGCGCATTTCGATTGAAGTGGAAACTTTCATGGCCCTTGAACCACCGCATTACAGAATTGATGAGGATTGGGTCAAGCGCAAAGGCGCTTACGATGCCGGTAAAATTTGGGCGATGGGGCAATTCGCAAGCAGCGCCAATTTGCTGGAATTGATCGCAGACACCAAGAGGAATCGCCAAGGCATCATGCCTGAACTTATGATGTTCGACTGCCACGCCTGCCACTCACCCATGAGCAAGAAAGACTGGTCCAAAGAC
>DASUEF010000291.1:0-2503 GCA_036275215.1 Limnobacter sp.
CTTGCGCAGGGCCGTGGAATCGAAGCCCATCTGGCCCATCATGGTGAACGAGGGTTGCAGGCTGCCCAAGCTTTCAACGGTGGTGTTGCCGCGGATCAGTTCATCGTGATCCAGCATGACCATGCCATTGAGGTCGCGCACGGGCACGCGGCTTTTGTTGAAACGGCCCTCTGCCTGTGCTTTGGCGGCACGGCGCTGGCTTTCAACGGCGTAGGCGTCCACATCGGCGCGGGAGAAGCCCTCAAGCGTGGCAATCAAGTCGGCAGAAATGCCTTGGGGCACAAACCCAAGTTTGTTGTTGATGCGGGGGTCCATGAACCAGGCGCCGCCATCGCTGCCCATGGCCCAGCGGCTCATGCTTTCAACGCCACCGGCCACCACCATGTCTTCAATGCCGCTGCCCACTTTGGCGGCCGCCAGGTTGATGGACTCCAGCCCCGAGGCGCAGAAGCGGCTCTGGGTCACACCGGCCACCGTTTCGGCCCAGCCCGCATCCAGCACGGCGGTGCGGGCAATGTCAGCGCCCTGCTCGCCAACGGGGGTTACGCACCCCAGCACCACGTCGTCCACCAAACTGGTGTCGAGTTGGTTGCGCTGTTGCAAGGCGGTGAAGAGGTTGTTCAACAACCACACGGGTGTTGCGCCGTGCAGGCTGCCGTCTTTTTTGCCTTTGCCCCGAGGGGTTCTAACTGTGTCGAATATCAGTGCCGATGGCATCTGTGCCTCCTGGTGTGTTCTAAAGCGGTAACTCAAATTACCGCCTGTGAAGTGAATTATTCACAGTCCAGAATGGCAATGTGCAAATGCACAATCAACCCGACAAGTTACTTTAGAGTAGCACCTCTATGAATATGGTAATTTGAGTTACCAATTTGAGCATCCCTTCAAGCCTGTTTGCCCGCATTGTAAGGACGCTGCTCATCGTGCATAAAAAATCGATCCTGAATGGGGGGCTGCAAACCGAGGTCTTTGGCCACCCGCAAAAGCTGGTAATCCCGGGTCCACAGCGATGTACCAGGGCTGATGAGCACCGAGGCCAGCAGGTGAATGTCCACATAGCCCAGGCCCAAGCCGTGCAAATTGCGAAGTCCCACAAGCTGCAACACCTCCTGCGGCGACGCGACCACCACGCTTTCGAGGTCTCCCATGAGCTTAAGCACGCGATCTCGGTCCTCCAGATTGGACAGGGCCATCTCCCCCACTATAAAAGGATGCATCACAACCTCCCCCTCGTGGAGCAGGCGCATCAACTGCGGCTCGGCGTGGTGAAAGTGGTCCACCCACACCTGCGTGTCGACCAGCACCCTCACAGCTGCCACTGCCTGCGGGGAATGTTCTGCAGGTTTGGCTCGGTGCCTCCCAACAGGGCCAGCCTGCGTGCACTTTCCCGCTGAATGAGCGCACGCAGCGCCTCACGCAACAGTTCAGCACGCTCGTCCACGCCGGTGAGTTGGCGTGCTTTGTTGAGCAATTCGTCGTCCAGGGTGACGGTGGTTCGCATGGTATGGGCCTCGGTTTAATTTTTCGGGTATCAAATTAGCACCACCTGATTCGGATTTTGATGCGCAGCGAAAATGCATGCTGATGTGGGTCCGGTCACGCCAGGGCAAGTACACTTTCTGCATGGACCCAGAAATCACTGCCCCTAACCTTGCAGCACACCCCAAAGACATGCGCAAAGCCACCCTGGAGCGCGTGGAAAAGGCTGTGCTGGATTTGTTCACCACCCGGGATTTCAACAGCGTGGCGTTGATTGAAGTGGCCCGCAGCGCCAATGTGAGCTTGCAAACCATCTACAAATACTTTGGCAGCAAAGAGCAACTGGTGGCCTACGTGCTGGACAGCACACTGAGCCGCCTGGCCAACCGCATGATTGATCACCTGGAAGGCATTGAGGACTACCGGGAGCGCTTGCGCAAAACACTGTGGGTGATGCTCGATTATTTTGACAAGCATCCCAAAGTGATTTTGTTGCTCACGGTGTCCATCCCGGCCAGCCGTTACCGCGACCTGCCGGTGTACGAAAGCCCGGAACTGATGGGTGCCTTTTTGGGCATGCTCAAGGAGGGGCAGCAAAAAGGTGTGCTGAACAATGCAGTGTCCAGCAAGGTGTTGCTTGATGTGTTCATGGGCATCTTTGGGCGGGTGGTGCAAATGCATTTTTTGCGCAAAGAGGACGAGCGGCTGATCGACCAGTTTGATTCCCTGTTTGCGATTGTGTGGGGGGCCTTGCGCGCCAATTGAGATTGAACCATTCGTGGGTACAACGCCACTATAGGTAGATAAAAGTTGTCTACATCACGGTACCAAGCGAGAGCCCCATGCCCACACTAGTCGCTTCACCTACTTCGCCGAAAGCCCACGCCGAAATCTCGGCAGTCCCTGACAGCTCAAATCCCACAGCGCCCACTCCGGTAACTCTGAACGCAATCTCACAAGCCGAATGGGATGCGGTGCCTTCCAAGCAAAGACCAGTTCAATTCAAGGCCCACATCGACCAAGT
>DASUEF010000292.1:0-1719 GCA_036275215.1 Limnobacter sp.
GCCCTGTTCCACCGCATATTGCCGCAAAGCGCCCAGGCCGAGGGCGTGGCGGTGCACGCCTATTGCATGGTGCCCGGGGCGGCCATGTTGTTGCTCAGCGCGCGCGAGGCCAGTCAACCTGGGCGGTTTGTGCAGCATCTCAATCGCCATTTTTCACCCGCGGTTCGGCAAATCCAGCCTGTGGAATTTCATGCCTTGTGGGAAGCGCGCTTCAAGTCCACCGTGGTTCAACCTGGGCCGCGTGCGCTCAAGGCCTGCCTGTTTGTGGAACAGTTGGCCATGCGGGAGGCTGGGGCGAACGATTTGGCCACATACCCCTGGAGCAGTTTTGCTGCACATGCGGGGGTGGTCAATGAGCCCTGGCTCACCGATTTGCCCACGTATTGGCAGATGGGCAACACCCCGTTTGAGCGTCAAACCCGGTACAGGCAGTTCAGCGAGCAGGGCGCCAGCGCGACGGAGCAGGCGGATTTACAGGCTTGCTTGCACAAAGGCTGGTTATGGAGCGATGATGCCTTTTGCATTCAAGTTCAAGACCTTGCAAACAGATCGTGCCGTCCCCGTGCGCGTGGGCGTCCCCGGGGGCAGGCAACAAATTGCACAGAATAAGTGCATGGTTGTTCGGTGTGTCCCTATTTATTAACCTCAGAAAGCTTGGGGGTTGATAAAATAGGGTCAGACCCCTTTTATTTTTCTTGAGTCCATTCCCGCAGTGCAGTAAAGTGTGCAACGACCTGAAATCGGGGGAGAGTTGCGCCTTGTTGGTTTGCCGCCCCCTCAACGGAGAATGCAGATGCAAGACATTCGAAAAGTGGCCGAAGAAAAAGGCATGTATTCCGCCGCCAACGAGCACGACGCCTGTGGCGTGGGCTTTGTGGCGCACATCAAGGGCAAACGCACACACGACATCATTGCCAGCGGCTTGAAAATTCTTGAGAACCTGGACCACCGCGGTGCCGTGGGTGCCGATCCCCTGATGGGCGACGGCGCCGGCATTTTGATCCAGATCCCCGACGCATTTTTCCGCGAAGAAATGGCCAAGCAGGGCGTGGCATTGCCACCCGCGGGCGAATACGGTGTGGGCATGTTGTTCCTGCCCAAAGAAACCGCCTCCCGCATCGCCTGCGAGCAAGAAGTGGAGCGCGCCATCAAGGCCGAAGGCCAGGTGTTGTTGGGGTGGCGCGACGTGCCTGTGAACCGCGACATGCCCATGAGCCCCACCGTGCGCGCCAAAGAGCCTGTGATTCGCCAAGTGTTTGTGGGCCGCGGCCGCGACATCATGGTGACCGACGCCCTGGAGCGTAAGCTGTACGTGATCCGCAAGCGCGCCGTGCATGCCATCAAAAACCTGAACCTGGCGCACGGCACGGAGTATTTCAGTCCCTCCATGAGCGCCCGCACCATTGTGTACAAAGGCTTGTTGCTGGCCAACCAAGTGGGCGAGTACTACTTGGACCTGCAAGACAAACGTTGCGTGTCGGCGCTGGCCTTGGTGCATCAGCGCTTCTCCACCAACACCTTCCCAGAGTGGCCACTGGCCCACCCCTACCGCATGCTGGCCCACAACGGTGAAATCAACACTGTGAAAGGCAACTTCAACTGGATGCGTGCCCGCGAAGGCGTGATGAAGAGCGCTGTGCTGGGCGATGACCTGCAAAAATTGTATCCACTTATTTTTGAAGGCCAGTCCGACACCGCCTGTTTTGACAACTGCCTCGA
>DASUEF010000293.1:0-36508 GCA_036275215.1 Limnobacter sp.
GCGCGACACTCGCCCAGTGTTTCGCGATTTGCGTTGGGGGGTCTATGTGACCTTCGCTGCGGACAGCGACTATGTAGCAAGGTGTTTTAAAGAATATGGTTTGATCACCGACCCCAGCGGCCAGTACTCCAGCATGTACAAGCCCTTCCATTTGATTGGTTTGGAGCTGGGCATCACGGTGGCCTCCATCGGCGTGCGCGGCGAGGCCACAGGTGCACCCGTGTGTTGGCATGGGGATGTGGTGGCCACGGCCAAGCGCGATTTAAAAGCGGGTGAAATGCTGGATGGGGAGGGCGGATACACTGTTTACGGCAAGCTTATGCCAGCCAAACAATCGCTTTCCCTGGGTGGTTTGCCTTTGGGGTTGGCGCACGGCGTGAAACTGCTCAACCCCGTGAAGGCGGGGCAAGCGGTGAGCTGGCGTGATGTGGCCTTTGATGCCAATGCCACGGCGGTTAAATTTCGCCGCGAGATGGAAGGTCTGTTTTAAAGCGGCTTTGCGAAATCTGAATTGACTGGGGCTTGACCAGGCTTGTTCAAGGCCACGCGAATTTCGCTTTGGTATTGCCACATGGCACCGGTGATCATGTCGGTAATACCCAGGTCAATGAACGCGCCACCCGCCACACCCGCCGTGCTGGCGCTGCTCACCAGGCGCATGGACTTGTCTTCATACCCTGGTGCCTTGCACACCACAATGATGTCGTCCTTGTCTTTGCCCACCGTGATGGTGTTTTGCGTGCTGTTCACCACGCCCAACTCCCCTTCACCCTCCCGGCTCAGTGTGCAAACCGTTTGCAATGGCTCCATCTTAAAAATCAGGGTTTGTGTGGTGCCCTGGGTGATAGAGGCACAGCCCGTGGTCATCAGCGCGCATGCCAGCGCAGCAATTCGAAAATGACGAGTCATGTTTTTGATCCTTCTTCGCACTGCCCCATGCTAAATCGCGGGTTCTGACCTGCACATCTTCCAAACGTTGTAGTCATTTTGACTAATCTTTCTATCGGATACATTGCCTACGGCTTTGGGTTTACATTGCTTGCAAAGCAAGGACAAATGCGAGAGGTGGGCGATGGGCAAGATCAAACAATCGGGCGCTTGGGCCATGGTGGTTGTCGTGTTGTTTGCAGCGATGAACATGGGGGGCTGTGGCACCTTAAACAGCGTCAGTGAATCGGTGGGTCAAGGCATTGCGGCCCGCATGTTGGCCAAGCATGTGGGCCAGCCATACCAGCCCATTCAGGACGAAAAAACCTACGGACCCTTTATTGGTGAAGAAAAGCTCGGCAACGGCATGGTGGTCAAAAAGCATTTCACTGACCGAATGAACCAGGGGTTGTTGGCCGACGGCAGCAAAGAAGGGCTTGGTTTTGAAAGCAAGAAGCGCATGGCTACCTACTTTTTGGTGGACAAAAAGGGTGTTGTGCAGGACTGGGCTTTTGGTTATGTGACCGTGGGCACTGGTTTTTCGCTGGGGGTGCTCAATGTGTCAGAAATTTTCAACTCCAAAGACCGAGACGTGTTTATCGACGAGGTGGACAGTGTTGTGCGAACCAAAGACGATCAGCCCTACACCGTGTGGAAAGCGGCCAAGGGATAGCCGCTCCACCACAACCGCCGCCCTTAGGGTGTCACGATGTTGAAGTTGCCCGTTGCTTTATCCAACAGTCCAAAAAACTGTCCAAGTTGTAAACGACTTCCCTCGATTTGCGTGTCATCCGAGAACAGCAACTCGATGGCCCCGGCCTCGCCCGTGAGCATGTTTAAAAAGAACGGTTTGGTGAGCTTCAAGGTGGCTGCGGCATTGGCATCGGGTGGCGCTGCCCGGTGGTGCAGCACGCTGTTTTTCACATGCAACTGGTATGTCTCTCCGTTGTCCGTGAACACGAGGTTGATGAGAATGTCTTTGTCTTCGGACTCCTCTCCATTCAGCGATGCAGCCATGGCCTCCAGGAAGCGCGTTGTGGGCGTGTGCATCAGCATGTCGATGAATTGGCTTCGATCAAATCCCTCGCTGTAACCACCTTTGCGTAATTCCAGTGCACCGGTGAGGTAGAAATTGCGCCATGGCGCAGATTCGGCCTGGTAGCCCATCTGCTCAAAGCCACTGGCCAGCAGTGCCTTGGCACCCAGGTGATCTGGGTCGGCATACACGGCGTGTTTGAGCAATTCTGCCGACCAGCGGTAATCCCCTTGGTCGTGCGCGGTTTGGGCCTTGCTCATCAATGCATCCATGCCACCGGCCAATGCTACGTAACGTTTGGCGGCCTCTACGGGTGGAATGGGGTTGAGGTTGGCGGGGTTCGCATCAAACCAGCCCATGTACATTTGGTAAACCGCCTTCACATTGTGTGACACAGTCCCGTAGTATCCCCGCGCACTCAAAAAGTTGTGCAACACGGCAGGCATTTTTAGGTTCTCTGCAATTTCAACTGGTGTTTCGCCCGCGTTGATTTTCCGCACCGTTTGGTCGTGAATGAAGCGGTAGGTGTCGCGTTGCTTTTCCATGAAATTTCGGATGTTCTGGCTGCCCCACACGGGCCAATTGTGCTGGTGAAATAGCACCTCGCTGCTGTCGGCGTAAGCAATGGCTTCATCCATATAGCCAGCCCATTTCAGCGCGTCCCGCACTTTGGCTCCACGGGGGGTGTACAAGTTGTGCAAGGTGTGGCCAAACAGCTCAGCACCGCCAAATGCCTGGAGCTGCGGCACATAAAACACAAACTCGGAAGGGGCTTCGCTGCCCGGCACATTCAGAAACTCAAACTCAAGGCCATCCAGGGTGTGGGTTTCTTTAGGCGCTTTCACCACTAGGCTAGGTTCCAAAATACCCACGCGGCCATAGGCCACTGCTTTGCCCAGGCCATTGTCAATCAGTCCTTCCGGGCTTTTTGGCAAACGCTTGCCATACATGTACACCGAGCGGCGTGCCATGGCCATGCCCACCAGCACGTTCTCGCTGGTGGCTTCTTCCATAAAGCCCGAGGGGGCCACCACGGGTATGTTTTTGTCCTTCACCTCTTGGGCGCTCACCACGCCCAATGCGCCGCCAAAGTGGTCTACATGGCTGTGGGTGAAAATCACCGCGCTCACGGGTTTATTGCCCAGGTGTTGGCGCGCAAACGCCATGGCTGCGCGGGCGGTTTCTTCGCTGGTGAGCACATCCACCACAATCCATCCGGTCTTGCCTTCAATCAAGGTGATGTTAGAAAGGTCAAAACCGCGCAACTGGTAAATGCGCTCGGCCACCTTGTACAAGCCAATCTGATTGTTGAGCGCTGCTTGCCGCCACAGGCTGGGGTTCACCGTGGGGGGGGCATTGCCCTCAATGAAGTTGAACGCATCGTAATCCCAGATCACCTCGCCAGCGGCATTTTTCACTTGGCCTGTTGGTTTGGCGATCAAGCCCCGCTTTGCGTCTTCGGTGTTGGCTGTGTCCACCAGGTCAGTGGTTTTTGCCACCTCGGCGTGCATGGCCTGGGTAAAGTCGGAGGCTTTGCCCGCAGATTGGTTTTGTTCGGGTTTGGAGCAAGCGGCCAAGCCAAAAACAAACAGCGTGGCGCAGGCGAGCAGCCCTGGAAAATACCAGGTCCGCAGATGTTGCGTTGAATTCATGATGTCTCCCGGGTGTGGTTATGGTTAACCTTGTTGTGATTTTTAGTCATGTTACCTCATCGGTAACTTATTGGTTTTGTTATAAAAATTGTTGCATGGCAACATTTTGGTTGAATTGCTCTAAAACCTAGGAGTAATCTCTGTCTCCTCACAACAAAAAGCGGAGCTGATATGGCAACGCAAAACGAAACTGTTTCTGCCCATGCACACAAAAAACCAGCACTGGCCGCACTCACCTTGGCTGCGATTGGTGTGGTATACGGTGACATTGGCACCAGCCCGCTTTACACCTTCAAAGAGATTTTTTCGCCCCACGGTGGGGTAAGCCCCACCCACGACAATTTGATTGGTGCTGTCTCCACCATTCTCTGGGCGCTCATGTTGGTGGTCACCTTGAAGTACGTGATTCTTATTTTGCGTGCAGACAACCGGGGCGAGGGTGGAGGTTTAGCACTCACGGCTTTGGCTGCTCAGGCTGTTAAAAATCAGCTTGTCTTGCGCAACTTTGTGCTCTTGCTGGGTGTGTTTGGCGCCACGCTTTTTTATGGCGACAGCGTTATCACACCAGCCATCTCGGTGATCGGTGCCATGGAAGGGTTGGAGGTGCTCACCCCTGAACTGGCACCCTACATCGTGCCTGTGGCGATGGTCATTCTGACTGGGCTTTTTTTGGTGCAGCGCTGGGGCACGGCCATTGTAGGGCGCTTTTTTGGGCCCATTATCTTGATCTGGTTTTTGGTGCTGGGAATCACAGGCGTGTTGCAGGTGCTTGAACAACCCGCCATATTGGCGGCGCTTAACCCCTTGCGCGCTGCACAGTTTCTCTGGGAACGAGGGCCCTTGGTATTGGTGGTGGTGGGGGCCATTGTGTTGGCCATCACGGGGGCAGAAGCTCTGTATGCCGACATGGGTCACTTTGGCCGCAAACCAATTCAACTTGCTTGGACGGTGTTGGTGTTGCCCAGCCTAGCGCTGCAATACTTGGGGCAGGGCGCGTTGCTGATGCGTGATGCCAGTGCCCTGGAGAATCCGTTTTACCGCATGTTTCCAGAGCCCCTGTTGATTCCCGCGCTCTTGTTGGCCACCATGGCCGCCATCATTGCTTCTCAAGCGGTTATTTCTGGCGCTTATTCGCTCACCAAACAAGCCATTTTGCTGGGTTACCTTCCCCGCATGCGAATTGTGTACACCTCGGCCAATGAGGCCGGGCAAATTTACATGCCTGCGGTTAACTGGATGTTGCTGGCGGGTGTGCTGTTGGCTGTGGTTGGGTTTCAAAGCTCTTCTGCATTGGCTGGGGCCTATGGGATTGCAGTCACGCTGACCATGGTGATCACCACCACGCTCACATTTTTTGTGGTGCGTGCTGCCTGGCGTTTGCCATTGTGGCTGTCCGTGGGGGCCACCCTGTTCTTCTTGAGCATCGATGTATTTTTGTTCTTGGGGTGTGTGGTCAAGCTCTTCGATGGCGGTTGGTTTCCCCTTGCCCTGGGCCTGGTGCTGTTTGCCATCATGACCACCTGGGCTCGCGGGCGTGTACTTCTGGTGGAAAGTATTCATCGAGATGGTCTGGCCTTGGATGAGTTTTTGCGGGTGTTGAACCCAGCTGACATGGCACGTTCCACGCGCACTGCTGTGTACGCGGTGGCCAATCCGGATACTGTGCCTCAGGCGCTTCTGCACAACATGAAGCACAATCAGGTGCTGCACGAAAAAAACATTATTTTGCATGTGCACTTCGAGGAGGTGCCCGCGGTGCCAGCACACGACAGAGTGCGTGTGGAATACTACGGTTTGAATTTCTGGAAAGTGACCTTGCATTATGGCTTCATTGAAAGCCCGGATGTTCCCGCAACCCTCGCCGAACTGGCGCATCCAGAGTTGACTATCGACTTGAACGAAGTGAGCTACTTTTTAAGCCGAGAAACTGTGGTGCCCACTCCAGGCTCCGGGATGATGTGCTGGCGTGAGCACTTGTTTGCCACCATGGTTCGCAACGCTGGCGGTGTGGTGGCATTTTTTAAATTGCCTGACAATGCGGTTGTAGAACTGGGGACCCGCGTACAACTTTGAGGTGTTAAACGCTTTGAACCTACTCGCCAAATTATACGACCGCCATGTGCTGCCCACCTTGCTGGATTTTGCATGTGGCATGAAAGCCATCCACCAGCAACGCCAAAAGGTGGTGCCCAAGGCCGCAGGTCAGGTGTTGGAGATTGGCATCGGGACTGGTTTGAACATGCGCCATTACGACGCTGCCAAGGTGCACAAAATCATAGGTCTGGACCCAGCCCTGCAAATGCACCGCTTGGCCAAGAAACGAATCGCACAAACCGGCTTAAGTGTGGACTTGGTGGGCTTGCCCGCTGAAAAAATTCCATTGCCCGATGCCAGTATCGACACCATCGTGATGACCTACACCTTGTGCACCATTCCCGAGCCTGTGCAGGCCTTACAGGAAATGCGACGTGTGTTAAAGCCGGGTGGCAAGTTGTTGTTCTGCGAACACGGTGTGGCCCCGGACGACCGTGTGCGAAACACGCAGAATCGCTTGCAACCTGTGTGGGGTAAGTTGGCGGGGGGCTGTCATTTGAATCGAGACATTCCTGCGTTGCTAAAAGCGGGTGGGTTTCAACTGGAAGAAATTGAAACCATGTATGTGCCAGGCCCCAGAGCATTCACTTACAACTACTGGGGCCAGGCCTACAGCGAGGCGGGCTAACCTTGTGAATCATCCCAACTGGGTGGCAGGGTAGCCGGCCTTGCTGATGAGTGAGGCCAGGGTTTGGCCGTCCAAGCGGGATTCAATGTTCACCTGCTTTTGTGCCAGGTCTACTTCAACTTCAGCCTTTGGGTCTTTGGTCAAAACCGTCTGTTTCACATTTGCGGCACAGCCGCCGCATTTCATTTTTTCAACATGCAGTGTGATCATGTCCTGTTCTCCTGATGGGGTTGAGTTCCATTTTAATTCATGCAAGTGTGTGGGCATTTGCCATGGTGGTGACATGCACAATCTCCTGTTGAGTGAATATGGGCCTATTCTCAAGCTTCCAATCATGGTAAGGTCAAGCCCTTGACCTTACCATGATGTTAAGGTTGACAATGCATCCATCATTTTGTGGAGAGCACGCATGAGCAACATCCCTTCCAACACCATCGACATTGCTGTAGGCGGCATGAGCTGCGCCTCTTGTTCCAGTGCTGTTGAAAAGGCCTTATTGGCCACACCCGGTGTAATCAGCGCCTCTGTGAATTTAGCGACTGAAAAAGCCCGCGTGGAGTTGAGCAAACCAGAGCTGTTGCAAGATGCCTTACTTGCGGTGGTAAAGGCGGGTTATGAAGCCTCGGCGATTCAACCCGAGTTGCATACAGGCACGGCATCGGCCACGCCAGCCAGCGCCCGGGCTAAACGGATCGACCAAGAGGGCTTGATGGTGTTTTTGGGGGGGCTGCTGACGTTGCCCTTGGTGTTGCCCATGGTGGGTATGCTGTTTGGTAAACACGCCATGCTGCCAGGTTGGGTTCAGCTGTTGTTGGCCAGCCCGGTGCAGTTTTGGCTGGGTGCGCGTTTTTACCGTGGCGCACTCAAGGCCATTCAAAACCGAACCGGCAACATGGATCTGTTGGTGGCCATTGGCACCTCGGCGGCATTTGGATTATCGGTCTACATGCTGGGCGAAGGCAATTCGCATTTGTACTTCGAGGCCTCGTCGGCGGTGATCACCTTGGTGATGTTGGGCAAATGGCTGGAGGCTCGTGCCAAGCGTGAAACCACTGCTGCCATTTCGGCTTTGCAAGCTTTGCGGCCCGAGGCTGCCACCGTGCTTCAAGAAGGGCAAGAGCGCAGTGTGCTGATTGCCAATGTGGCTGTGGGCATGAAGGTGGTGGTGAAGCCCGGTGAGCGAATTCCTCTAGACGGCCGTGTGCTGCAGGGTGAAGGCCATGTGGATGAAGCCTTGATCACTGGCGAAAGCCAGGCGGTTGAAAAATCCCCTGGCAGCAAAGTGACCGGCGGTGCTGTGAATCTGGACGGTCGCTTGTTGATTGAGGTGAGCGCGGTGGGCACAGAGACCACCTTGGCAAAAATCATCCGCTTGGTGGAAGACGCCCAAGCCGCCAAACCCGATATCCAAAAGCTGGTGGACAAGGTGAGCGCCGTGTTTGTGCCCGTGGTGCTGGTGATTGCAACTTTCACTTTGTTTTATTGGGCCATGTTGGCAGAGGGCGGCAACGTAGAGATTGCGATTGTACATGCCGTGGCAGTGCTTGTAATTGCTTGCCCTTGCGCGCTGGGTTTGGCCACTCCCACTGCCATCATGGCAGGCACGGGTGTGGCAGCTCAGCACGGCATTTTGATTAAAGATGCGCAGGCCCTTGAGCTGGCTCACCGAATCAATACGGTGGTGTTTGACAAAACCGGCACACTGACCGAAGGCAAGCCCTCCGTGGGTGCTGTGGTGCCAATCAATTTGCAGGGCTTAAATGATGTACTAGCCAAGGCCGCTTCTGTGGAAGCGGGGAGCGCACACCCACTGGCTGCGGCTGTGTTGGCCCATGCCCAGTTGATGGGGGTTCAATGGCAGGTCGCCATGCAATTGCAAGACCAAGCAGGCCGGGGCGTGAGCGGTTTGGTCAATGGCCAGCGTGTGTATGTAGGCACGGCACGCTGGATGCGTGAACTCGGTGTGCCAGAAGCTGCATTGGGCAGTGTGGATGCCCGCTTACCCGACAATGCTCCCACCCATGCCTGGGTTGCCGAACAAGTGGACGGGCAGGTGGTTTTGCTGGGTGCGATTGGTTTTGGCGACGCCTTAAAGCCTAGCGCCAGGCCTGCAGTGCAAAGTCTTCACGCGCTGCATGTTAAATCGGTGCTGCTCACCGGGGACTCCGTAGCCAGTGCTCAACGCGTGGCACAAGTGCTTGGCATTGCAGAGGTGCAAGCTGAACAGTTGCCACACAACAAGAGCGAGGCAGTGGCGCTTTATAAACAAGGTGGGCGGGTGGTGGCCATGGTGGGCGATGGCATCAACGATGCCCCCGCATTGGCCGCGGCCGATGTGAGTTTTGCCATGTCCAGTGGCACCGAGGTGGCCATGCATGCGGCAGACATCACCCTGATGCGACCCGACCCAGCTTTGGTGTCTCAAACCATTGATATCTCCCGTCGCACCTACGGAAAAATCAAACAAAACCTGTTTTGGGCTTTTGTGTACAACGCCGTTGGTATTCCATTGGCGGCGATGGGTTTGCTCAATCCAGTGCTTGCTGGGGCGGCCATGGCTTTGAGTTCAGTCAGCGTGGTTGGCAACACTTTGCTGCTCACTCGCTGGAAGCCGAAGTTTAAACCTGTCAACACGGTGGAGTTATAAACATGTACGCAGAATGGACACGCAAGGAATGGTTCACCATTGGCGAAGCTGCCATGGAGTCAGGGATCACCGCCAAGATGATTCGCCACTACGAGCAAGTGGGGCTGTTGCCAGAGGCCAATCGCACAGAGGCCGGCTATCGCCTTTACAACCAGCGGGATTTGCATGTGTTGCGTTTCATCCGCCACGCGCGTGACCTTGGATTTTCTTTGGCGCATATTCAGGAACTGTTGGCCTTGTGGCAAAACAAAAATCGATCAAGCCGGGAGGTAAAAAAACTGGCTCAAGCGCACCTGGATGCACTCAATGCCAAAATTCGCGAATTGAATGCGATGAAGAGTGAATTGGAAAGGTTGGTGGATTGTTGCAAAGGCGATGCTCGCCCCGACTGCCCAATTTTGGAGGGTTTGGCCGATTAAGACCACACCACCACGGGGTGCGCCTGCAAGTTGTGGACCTGGGCTGGCAGACCATACAGTTGACTTAGATGGTCGGCGTTGAGGGTTTGATGCGCGTCGCCCTGTGCAAGCACGCGCCTGTCTTTGAGCAACAGTACGCTGGTGTTGTGGGTGAGTGCCTCTTGGGGATTGTGGCTAGAAAACACCAAGCTAAAACCTTGATGTTTGCAAAGTTCAAGTGCAGTGCGCAGAACTCGGCTGGCATTGGCCACATCTAGATTGGCCGTGGGTTCGTCCATCACCAGGCAATTGGCTCCTTGGTACAGGGCGCGTGCAATCAACACCAGCTGTTGTTGCCCACCCGATAAAGCGTTAAAAGCACGATGTTGCAAAGTTGCAATCCCCAACGATTCGAGTTGCAAAACCACATCGGCATGGTCTTGTTGACTTGGGCCATGTAACAAGCCCCAGTGGGCGGTGCGCCCCATCAACACCACCTCGTGCACGCTGAAATTGAATGCCAAACCTTGGTTTTGGGGCACATAGGCAAGTTGCCGTGCGCGTAGCGTGGGGGGTATGGTGTGCAAATTTTTGTTGTTTAAAAAAACCGTTCCTGCGATGGGAGGCAAAAGACCCAGCAGTGTTTTGATGAGTGTGCTTTTGCCACAACCATTGGGCCCCAGCATACACAGAGCCTGCCCTGCTTGCACATTGATGTTGACACCTTCCATCACCGCGCAAGGGCCGTAACCCACAGACAAATTGTTGGCCACAAGACTCACGGCGTACCCCCAGCGTTGCCCGCATTTCGACGGGCCAGCAAATACACAAAACCGGGTGCACCCACCATGGCGGTTAATGTGCCCAAAGGCAAATCCAGTTCACTCAAGCTGCGTGCCAGCGTGTCCACCAGCAGCAAAAATGCACCGCCCATCAGCATACTCACGGGCAAATTTCTTGCAAAATTGGCCCCACCTATTTGACGTGCCACGTGTGGAATGATGAGCCCCACCCATCCAATCGCACCCGCGATTGCAACCACAGCGCTGGTCATCAGCGTGGCGGCTACAATCACGCACAGAGCCAATTGCTGTGTTCGAATACCCAAAGATTTGCTTTCATCTTCCGACACAGACAGTGCCGATATTTTCCAACGCAGAGCAAACAACACGACACAGGCCATCATCACCCAAGGCAGTGCATGGCCAAGCGCATTGTATTGAACGCCAGAGAGGCTGCCGAGCAGCCAGAAGGTGATCGCAGGCAATTGCTCGTAGGGATCCGCAAGTATTTTCAGCATGGACGTGAGCGCGCCAGCCAACGCGGCCAGCACCACACCAATCAACACCAACGTAAGTTGATGGTCTGCATGTTTCACCAAGCGCCCCAGCAACAGCACCATGGCCACAGTGAGTAAACCACCAGCAAACGCACTGGCTTGCACCGCGAACACGGGCCAAGCCAAAAACAAACCACACACCGCACCCAGACTGGCGCCTGCAGACACCCCCAAAATGTCAGGCGACACCAGGGGGTTTTTGAACAGCAATTGGTAGGCACTGCCTGCGGCCGCAAGGGCCGCTCCCACAAGCAGCGCACCCAACGCGCGCGGCAGACGTAGCTCTTGCACCACCTGCACGGTGGTCGCATCACCTTGACCGAGCAGTGCGGTGAGGGCTTGTGGAACACTCACGGGGTAGGCACCAGTGCACAGTGCCAACAACAGCAGTGCACAGGCAACGGCGATGAGCAGGGCGATGGGGTGTTTCATGGTGCGCACAGAGTAACAAGCCCCGAGTATAGCGGCTTTTGGGAAATAAAAAGGGCGGGCCAAAGCCCCGCCCAACGCGTGACCCACCAAGGTCTGGTTTGCAGTGGGTCAGCCCTGAAGCATCTGCTCAATCACTTTCTTGAGCACAGGTCCAAGTTCAGCTTGCTGCATGTCGGGGTTGCGAATCGCCCGGATCATGAGCCCTTCAAAAAGTGACATCAGGATGGTGGTTTTGGCAGCAAGCATATGGGGGCAACGCGTGGCCAAGGCGGGTTTCGCGCTCTGGATGAGCTGCGCAACCTCGTCGCGGATCACTGTGTCGGTGTCACGTACCACCTTGGCCACTTTCGGATTGCGCGAGGCCTCTGCCACAATTTCTGCATCCAGTTGGCTTTGCGCGATGCGGCGTTGTACCCCTTCATCCACCGTGGCGAGCATGGCATTCAAAATATCTTTTTGTCCTTTGATGGCCGCAATCCGTTGCAAGGTGTCTTCTAGGTCGCGTTTGACCATGGCCTCGATGATGGCCTCTTTGCTCTCAAAGTAGTTATAAATGTGCCCTGCGCTCATGCCAAAGCTTTTGGCAATATCGGACATGCTGGCCCCGTGAAATCCGCTCTTGCGGAAGCACAAGGCTGCGGCATCCAGAATTTGTTGCCTTCGAACTTCTGCTTTTTGGCTGAGTTTCTTTTCCCCGTCCAGTGTGGTCATGCTTATCCTCCCTGTGGGTTGTTGTGGGCCTCGCTCCAACCGCCACCCAGTGTTTTGTAGAGCGTGACCAAACTGCTGCTGCGTGCAAGGCGCACACCAATGAGGTCCTGTTGGGCTGCATAGAGAGAGCGTTGTGAGTCGAGCACATTCAAAAAGCTATCAATGCCTTGCCGGAAGCGCGCCTGGCTCAAGCGATAGGATTCAGTGCTTGCCTCCACCAAATCGGCTTGCGCTTGAAGTTCGGCATCCAGTGTGCCCCGTGCAGCCAAGGCATCCGCCACTTCGCGAAATGCTGTTTGCAGGGTTTTTTCGTATTGGGCCAGGGCAATTTGTTGATCGGTGTTGGCCACTTCCAGATTGGCGCTGTTTCTACCACCATCAAATATAGGCAGGTTAACGCGTGGCACAAAACTCCAAGTGCGCGAACCCGATTCAAAGAGACCTGACAAGGAAGCGCTGGCGGTGCCTGTCTCAGCGGTGAGTGAAATGCTCGGAAAAAATGCAGCACGTGCCGCGCCTATGCGTGCATTCGCGGCTTGCAGAAGTCGCTCTGCCGATTGCACATCGGGACGCTGCTGCAACACTTGCGAAGGCAAACCTGGTTGAAGTTCTACCAGCGCAGTGTTGCTCTCCAGCGCACTGCCTGGCAAAAGCGCTTTGGGCAGGTTGTCGCCCACCAGCAATTCCAATGCATTGCGGTCTTGCGCAACTGCGCGGGTAAACCGTGCAACATCCCCACGCGCCACCTCTACAGTGGTTTGCGCCTGGCGCAGGTCTAGGGCAGAGGCCACACCCAGATCATTGCTGCGTTTAACCAGCTTGTACGCGGCCTGTTGGTTGTTCAATGTATCCTGGGCCAGCTCCAACAGCGCCTGGTCTGCTGCCAACGTTAGGTAGCTATTGGCCACCTCCGCAATCAGGCTGATCTGTGTACTTTTGCGTGCTTCCTGGGTGGCGAGGAAGCGCTGCAAGGCTTCCTCGTTCAAGCTGCGGATACGGCCAAACAAATCCAGCTCGTAGGCCGAAAATCCGACTGTCGCGCTGTATTGTGTGGGCGTTGAGCCCCCAGACCTGCCACCAGCCAGGTCGGCGGGCAAGCGCTGGCGATTGCCTTGCCCTGTGGCCGAAACGCTGGGGAAGAGCTCTGTGCGCTGCACTTGGTACAAAGCCCGCGCACGCTCAATGTTCAGCACGGCGATCCGAAGATCTCGGTTTTTCTGCAATGCAAGTTCAATCACTTGCTGCAGTGTTTGATCCACAAAGAACGCTTGCCATTCTAGGGTTTGGGCGTTGATTGCAGTGGCACTGTGTGGCCTATAAGCTTCACCCTCCGGCCAGCTTTTGGCCACTGGAACCGGGGGTTGCTCGTACTGTGGAGCCAAGGTGCCACAACCCGCTGCCAAGGTGACTGCCGCTGCCAAGGCGGGGAATTGCCATGTGGACTTCTTGAGCATGTCATTCTCCCTTGGTCTTGTACTTGCCGAACAATCGGTTGACCACCACAAAGAACAGGGGCACAAAAAAGATGCCCAGCACCGTGGCAGAAATGGTGCCACCCAACACGCCTGTGCCAATTGCATTTTGGCTACCAGAGCCGGCGCCGGTGGCAATGGCCAACGGCACAACCCCCAGGCCAAACGCCAGTGAGGTCATGATGATTGGGCGTAAACGCATGCGAACGGCTTCTAAGGTGGCTTCGATCAGTCCATTGCCGTGTTCCACCTGCTCTTTTGCAAATTCAACAATCAGAATTGCGTTTTTGGCCGAAAGACCCACCGTCGTGAGCAGGGCCACCTGGAAGTACACATCGTTGGCCAAGCCGCGACCACCGGCCGCCAGCAAGGCGCCCACCACACCCAAAGGCACAATCAGCATCACTGCGAATGGAATGGACCAGCTCTCGTAGAGCGCAGCCAAACACAAAAACACCACCAGCAGAGAGAGTGCGTACAGGAGTGGCGCTTGCGAGCCAGATTGCCTTTCTTCATATGACAATCCAGTCCACTCAATGCCCATGCCTGCTGGTAAATCCTCGGCGAGTTTTTCCATGGCCAGCATGGCATCGCCAGAACTCATGCCAGGCGCTGCCTGACCCTGTATCTCCACTGCAGGAACACCGTTGTAGCGTTCCAGTCGTGGTGAGGCCATCGACCACTCTGCCGAGGCAAAGTTTGAAAACGGCACCATCGTGCCCTGGTTATTGCGCACATACCAACGGTTGAGATCTTCGGGCAACATTCGGTAGGGTGCATCGGCCTGCATAAACACGCGTTTTACGCGACCGCGGTCTAGAAAGTCGTTGATGTAGCTACCGCCCCAGGCCGAGGTGAGTGTGTCGCTGATGGATGCCACTGTGACACCCAAAGCACCCGCTTTGGCGTTGTCGATGTCCAGTTGATATTCGTACACATCGGCAGGTGCATTGGGGCGCACCCCAGTGAGCACTGGGTTCTGGTTGGCCTTTGCGATCATGTCATTGCGGGCCTGCAACAAGGCCTCGCGCCCGAGCCCTGTGCGGTCTTGGATGAACATGCTGAACCCCAAGGCGTTGCCAAGCTCACGGATGGCTGGAGGAGCAAAGGCAAAGGCCTGTGCCTCGGGCCAACTTGCAAACACCTTGGAGGCACGCTGCACCACCGCTTGCGCCGAGTTTTCTTTGCCAGGCCGTTTGCTCCAGTCATGAAGACGCACAAATCCGATGCCAGAGTTTTGCCCGGTGCCAGAGAAGCTAAAGCCTGCCACGGTGAAGAGTGACTTCACATTGTGGCCTTCTTCATGGAGGAAGTAATCTTCCATTTTGGCAAGCACTGCCAGTGTTTGCTCTTGGGTAGAACCAGCAGGCAATTGAACCTGAGTGAAAAATACGCCCTGGTCTTCGTCGGGCAGGAAGGAGGTGGGCAGGCGCGTGAACATGAATGCCATGATGCCCACCAATGCACCGTAGATCACAAGGTATCGACCGGATTTGTGCAGCATGCGGCCCACCATGGTTTGGTAGCGGGCGTTGCTCGAATCAAACTTGCGGTTGAACCAGCCAAAAAATCCCTTTTTCTCGTGACCGTGCCCTTTCTCGATGGGCTTGAGCATGGTGGCGCACAGGGCTGGTGTAAGCACCAGTGCCACCAACACAGAGAGCGCCATGGCTGACACAATGGTGATAGAGAACTGTTTGTAAATAACGCCTGCAGAGCCGGGGAAAAACGCCATGGGCACGAACACCGCCGATAGCACCAGGCCAATACCCACCAAGGCACCTGTGATTTGGTCCATGGATTTGCGGGTGGCCTCCAGGGGAGAGAGACCTTCTTCGGCCATCACACGCTCTACGTTTTCGACCACCACAATGGCATCGTCCACCAGCAGACCAATGGCCAATACCATGGCAAACATGGTCAATGTGTTGATGGAGAATCCGAAAGCAGACAACACCGCGAATGTGCCCAGCAAAACCACCGGCACAGCGATGGTGGGGATGAGCGTGGCGCGGAAGTTTTGCAAAAAGAGATACATCACCAGGAACACCAGGACGATGGCCTCGATCAGGGTTTTAACCACGCCTTCAATGGAAATTTTTACAAATGGTGTGGTGTCATAGGCCACATCCCATTCCATCCCCTCGGGAATGAGTGGGGTGATGCGTTTCATCTCGGCCACCACCGCTTCAGCGGTGTCCAACGCATTGGCACCGGAGGCAAGCCGAATACCTATGCCCGAGGCGTTGCGGCCGTTCCAGCGCGGAAGAATATTGTAATTCTCGCTGCCATAGTCCACCCGAGCCACGTCTTTTAAGCGCACGGTGGCGCCGTCGGCGGTGGTCTTCAGGATGATTTGCTCAAACTCCGCCGGCGTTTCCAGCAGGCTTTGCGCAGAGATGGTGGCCGTGAGGGATTGTCCCTTCACGGCTGGGGCTGCACCCAGCTCACCGGCAGAAATTTGCGCATTTTGTGCATTCACCGCGGCCCGAATGTCAGCGGGCGTGATGCTGAACTGATTCATCTTGTCTGGGTTCAGCCAAATGCGCATGGCGTATGGACTGCCAAACACCTGCACTTCACCCACGCCGTTGACGCGGCTCATGCTGTCTTGAACATTGGTGGTGATGAAGTCGGCCAGTTCGGTGGAGGTGTACTTGCCATCCACCGCCGTGAAGGCGATCACCAGCAAAAATCCCGCCGAGCTTTTGGTCACCTGAATACCCTGCCGTTGCACCGCATCGGGCAGCAGCGGGGTGGCCAGGCTGAGTTTGTTTTGCACTTGAACCTGGGCAATGTCTGGGTTGGTGCCTGGCTCGAAGGTGAGTTCAATCCGCAAGCGCCCGCTAGAATCGCTGGTGGATTTTAAGTAGCGGAACCCATCCAGCCCGGTCATGCGTTGCTCAATCACCTGCGTCACGGAGTCTTGCAGAGTTTCAGCAGAGGCCCCAGGATAGGTTGCCTGAATGGTGACCGCAGGTGGGGCAATGGCGGGGTACTGCGCAATGGGCAGGTTAAAAATAGCCAATGCACCGGCCAGCATGATGACAATCGCAATCACCCACGCAAAAATGGGGCGATCAATAAAAAATCGAGACATGGTGCTACTCCTGCGTTGCCGTGGTGGGCTCCACTTGCAGACCGGGTCGCACCTTTTGGATGCCTTCCACGATCACACGGTCGCCTCTTTGCAAGCCTTCGGCAATAAGCCATTGGTTGCCCATGGCCCTGGCGGTTTTCACGGCTTTGCGTTCTACTTTGTTTTCGCTGTTCACAACCAGTGCTGATGGTGCACCTGTCGCGTCACGCACAATGCCTTTTTGCGGCACCAAAATACCATTCTCCCGAATGCCTTCTTCTAGGGCGGCACGCACATACATGCCGGGCAGCAGTTTCAGGTTGGGGTTTGGAAACACGGCGCGTAGCGTGACAGAGCCAGTTTCTTGGTCCACTGTCACTTCGGAGAACTGAAGCTTGCCTTCATGCTCGTACGATTCACCGTTTTCAAGTTTCAGTTTGACCCGCGCTGCGTCTTTGCCTGCGCTTTTGATCACACCGCTGGCCAGGTCGTTTTTCAGTGCCATCAGCTCTGTGGTGGACTGCGTAAGGTCCACATAAATGGGGTCCAGTTGCTGAATGGTGGCCAGTGCCTGGGCCTGCCCCTGTTGCACCAATGCGCCAGCAGTGATGCTGGAGCGACCAATGCGGCCGCTGATGGGTGCGGTTACCTTCGTGTAATTTAAGTTGATGCTGGCGCGTTGGAGTGCCGCCTTGGCGCTGGCCACATCGGCTTGCGCCTGTTTCAGAGCCGCGTATGCATCGTCGCGCTCCTGCTGACTCACGGCATTGAGCTTGGCCAGTTCCTGAAAACGCATATTGCGGATTTCAGCGCTGGTGAGGTTGGCCTGTGCTTTTTCCAGTGCGGCTTTGGCGCTGGCGTACTCGGCCTCGTAGGTGGATGCGTCAATCTGGTACAGCGACACACCTGCTTTCACCGTAGAACCTTCTGTGAACAGACGGCTTTTGACGATGCCGCTGACTTGAGGACGCACCTCTGCGATCATGTACGGGGCTGTGCGGCCAGGCAGTTCAGCATACAAAGAGACCGGTTTTTCTTCCACCTCAAACACCACGACCTTGGGTAGCAGGGGGGCTGGTGCGGCATTGGCCCCATCGGGTTTGCCGCAGGCAGACAGGGCAAGGCTGCCCGCGGCCACCAAGGCGCTTAAACCCAGCACCGGTATCGTTTTGCTTCTCATGGTGTACTACCTCAAATTGGATTACTGCGGAATGATGTTGAGCTTGCCGGTCGCTCTGAAAGCGACGCACACAGGCGTTCAAGCTCAAATAGACAAGAATTCTGAATGAACGTTCATTTTTTCATTCAAATAATTTTCTGTCAATCCAGTTGCCTCGGGGAGAACCATGGAATGGATATTGCGCAAGGAAGAGACTATTCTTGTTGCAGTGCAACCTAACCTTGTGGGAGAGCGATGTGGATTTGTCCTCCATTCTGATTGTTGGCGGTGGTGCGGGCGGCCTTGAGCTGGCTTGCAAATTGGGAAGAAAGCTCGGGCCGGAGCGGGTCACCTTGGTGGATGCCAAGATGTACCACATCTGGAAACCCTCGTTACACGAGGTGGCAGCGGGCACCCTGGACATCCACCAAGAGGGTTTGTCCTATCCCATGCTTGCCCACAACAATGGCTTCAATTTCGTGTTGGGTGCCATGATTGCCCTGGACGCAAACAGCAAGCAAGTGCACCTTGCTCCAGTGAATGATGACACCGGTGAGGAGGTGTTGCCTAGACGAATGTTGCAGTATGGGACGCTTGTGATTGCGGTGGGCAGCCAGTCCAACTATTTTGGTGTGCAGGGTGCAGAGCAACACACCATTTCCCTGGATGGGCCCCAACAGGCGGAGCAGTTTCGCCTGCGCATGTTGAAGCAGCTGGCCATGCTCGATTTACGGAAAAAATCCGAGCCCACAGCCACGCTGGATGTTGTGATTATTGGTGCGGGGGCCACTGGGGTGGAACTGGCCGCAGAGCTTCGTGAAGCCAGCCATGTGCACAGCCGCTACGGTTTTAGGAACATTCATGCCGAGCGTGATGTGAACATCACCATCCTGGAAGGTGCATCCAGCATATTGCCTGTGTTGCCGGCCAGTGTGTCCAGCGCTGCGTTGAGGTTGTTGGAGCAAAGGCACATCCAGGTGGTCACAAACTGCCGGGTGGTGGATATACAGGCCAAGGCCGTGTGCGATGCGCAAGGGCATGTTTACAAGGCAGACTTGTGCGTGTGGGCTGCTGGTATCAAGGCTCCGGCGCTGCTTGCACAGTTGGGGTTGCCTGTGAACAAAAACAACCAGCTGCTGGTGCAGGGCGATTTAACCGTGCAGGGCCAAGCCGACGTGTACGCCTTGGGCGATTGTGCGGCTTGCCAGCAGCCTGATGGCAGCATGGTGCCTCCACGCGCGCAATCCGCCCACCAACAGGCGGATTATCTTTTCAAGCGGATTGTGCGGCACCAAAAAAGTGGCACAGTATCTAACGTCCCTTATCTTTATAAAGACCACGGCTCGCTGGTTTCATTGGGTTCTCGTAGCTCGGTGGGCAGTTTGATGGGTGGCTTATTCCGGGCCAGCAGCATGTTTGTGGAGGGCTTTTTTGCCCGCAGCATGTATGCCAGTTTGCATTTGATGCATCACTATGCCGTGTTGGGGGGGCTCAAAACCTTCTTGTTGGCTGTGGCGCGTTTTTTGTTAAAGCGCGCTACACCATTGGTAAAGCTACATTGAGCGAATGTCTTGCACAGCCTGGCTGCCAAACTCAGGGCTCAGCAAATAGGCCAATATTTTTTGGGCCGTGCTTGTGGGGCTGGCCAGTTCACCTCGCTCTTTGAGCTGCACAAAGCGGTCTTTGTTTGGGAAATGCGCTTTGTTCACTTGGCGGATTTGTGCTTGCATTGCCGTGTCGATTACACCGGGTGCTAGGCTGCAAATGCGTAGCCGTGCTTGCTGGTCTTGCTGGGCGGCTTGGGCATGCATGTCGAGCGCTGCCTTTGTGGCACAGTACACCGACCAACCTGGGTAGGCGCTGCGCCCGGCACCGCTCGACACATGCAAAATTCGACGGTCGGTGATGTGTGGGCCAAGCTGAGCCACTGCGGCAGACATCATCAAAGGGGCTGCCACGTTTAGGCTCACCGCGTTGGAAATATCCAGGGGTGATTGCACAGACATGGGCCCCACAGGGCTCACCACGCCTGCGTTGTTGACGAGCAATGCCTGATGCGCATCCTCAAAAAAACGGAACAATGCGCCACTGTCTAGCCAATCGAGCACGGCAGGAGCATGGGCCAGGTTGAGATTCACTTGCTGCAGCAGGTTGGCCTCTTCCAATTCTTTCAGGTTCGCCTGCCCACGCGCAATGCCCAACACGGGCACGCCCTGTTGCAAAAGTGCCCGTACCAACGCCAAACCCAAGCCCTGGCTGTGGCCCGTTACAATCGCTTTGATCATGGCTTAGTTGCCTTTTATTTTGCTGGCGGTTTCTTGGTAGGCCGCCAATCGTGGGCCACCCAACGCAATCGCCTTGTTAATGGCTGCACGTGCTTCGGCCTTTCGATCCAGCTTAATCAGTGCCTCAGCCAGGTTGTTCCAAGCATCGGCCATGTCTGGGTAAACGCCCACAGCTTTCCGGTAGTGCTGTTCAGCTTCACCGTATTCTGCTTTGCCGTAGGCAATGTTGCCCAGGCCGAAGTGGAACCATGGTTCGGTGGGCCAGGCCTTTGTACCTTGTCTGTAGGCTTCGGTGGCCTTGTCGACATGCGATCTTTCAAGTGCCACAGCAGCGTTTAGGTAGCCTTGTGCATTTGTAAAGGTGGGCGGTATGGCTTCTGGCTTGAGCACCACAAACCCCCAGTTTTTGCTGCGTTCCCAGAGCTTGAGGAAAGTGGCCAAGGGTATTTCTTCGCGTTCTTTGGGGCCAGAACGCAAAATCATGCTGTTGGTGCTTGGTTGAAAACCAACCACAACGGCGTAGTGCCACTGCGGCGCAATTTGCAAAGACAAATTCAGCAACACCACACTTGGATGACCGGCGTCAAGAGCAGAGAACAAGGCTGGCAAATTCGGCTCCAGTGTGTAGGCGAGGTAGCCCAACTGACGGGGTGCCGCGAGCATTTCGAGTTGCAGGCTGCCTTGTCGGCCTGGCAGGTACACCAAATCGGCCAGTGTCTGGGGTTGCGTGTTTGCGCCTTGATGATTCAACACCATGGCCAGGGATGCCGGACCGCAAAAATAATCCTCTTGGGCAAAAAACGGCACATTGACCAATTCGGTGGCCGATTGGTTTGCCACCGAGGATTGAAGATTTTGCGGAACGGTTGGCATCAGGGCGCAACCAGAGAGTGCGCCCACCAAGAGGGCTGAACCCGCCAGGCGGGTCCAGCTTTTAGAGCTATTCAAATGCTTCATCGAACGGAGCGGGTGAACGGGAACACCTTGGTCAGGCCCAGAATGTCGGTCACCAACAAAATAATGAACACCGCGAAGAGTGTACCAACAATGCCCGCACCCGCTGGTGCATTCTCAATGTGGGCGGCCAGCTTTTGAGCTTCCTCTTCGGTCATCGAATCAACACGGGCCTTGGCCATTTCAGCGCTCACGCCGTGGGCTTGAAGAGCATTCACAATATCCTCGCGATCAAAAAACTGCTTGAGCTCGCTGCGGTCTTGATGCATTGCCACCGCCTCTTCAGTGCTGACGATGGCGGCCGATGCGGGTGCTGCAATGAAACTGCTTGAAAAACTCAGCAGCACGGCCAGGGCTGTTCCACGCATTGTTTTGGTCATTTTAGATCTCCATTGTTATTTGGTTGGGATTTACTTCGTTGGGAATACAACCCAGCATGGGTATGTGCTTCCGGAGTCAACCAAACGAGGCCCAGCTCGTTTTAGTTGACATCACATGATGGAGGATTTGTGATGAACACGCGAATTTTTGGCCTTTTCTCAATTGCGCTGGCCATGGGCCTGGGTTTGTTGGCCATGCCCGCCAAAGCGCTGAATATTTCTGTGGGGGTGGGCGGTGAAGTGGCCCCTGGGGTGTATGGCACCGTGAACATCACCAATAGCCGCTATCCGGCCCTGGTTTACGCTGAGCCACTGATCGTCTCACGTCCTTCGTACATTCTCGAGCCTATTTATCTGCATGTGCCCCCAGGGCACCTCAAAAAATGGGGCAAATACTGCGGGCGCTATGGCGCATGCTCACGCCCAGTCTACTTCGTGAAGTCTCGTGACTACTACGATTTCAGCCCACGTTATATCGAGCCCCGTTACATATACCGGGACCGGGTGACTTACATTCGCGACCGTGATGACGACGACTACCGTCATGGTTACTACGATGGTCGCCGTGATGAACGCCGATGGGATCGCCACCACGAGCGTCGTCACTGGGACGATGATCACAAAGACCGCAAGCATTGGAAACACGGCGGCGACCATGAGCGTGGCCATGGCAAGCATGGTCGTGGTCGCGACGACTAATTCTCCTCAACTCCGAAGCGTGTAGTACAACGCAAAAGCCCGATTGACCGACTCACTTGAGTCGGTTTTTTTATTTCCAGATATTCAATTAACCCCCTAAAAATGGTTGGTCATTTGTCGGTAAAAACCTGACATAATGGTGGAACTTTGTGAAATTAGAAATTCATGTTGTCAGAAATATTGTTCACATCTTAATTATTAAACCATTGAAATGTCGAAGAATATTCAATTGTCCACAAAGGCAGCTTGCAATCAGGATGATTTGTAACGCATCTTTTCACAGCGTTTGATGGCAAGGTGATTAAGAACAATAACTACACCCTTTTTGGCTAACCCCTTGTGGGGGCAGGTGATCATGTACAAACAAAAGTGCCATGGGCAACGCGGTGCCCTGATGATCGAATTGATTCTGACCCTGCCAGTGCTTCTGGCGGTGGTGTTTGCAATTGTGGAGTACTCGGTGTTGCTGGGGGCCATGCTGGTGATGAACAACACCACCACCGAGGCTGCCAGGCAGGTCACGGTGTACCGAAGTGGCTTCTCTCAGGCCGATTACGAGGAACTTGCCCGTGATGCGCTCAACGATTTGTTGCCGACATATGTTGGTGGATTTCGAGCCAATGTGCAGCCCTCAGTGAGTTCTTTCACGTGTGGTGATTCTATTTGCGTGCGTCTTCGCTTGGATTACCCAGATTACGCTGGCAATCCAATTGTGGGAAATTCGTTTTTCATCCCCTTGCCAGCAAGCCTTTCTGCGGAGTCCACCACCCGTGTAGAGCCAAACAATGGTTAAGCGCAGGTCTACCCAATGCTTGCGACAGCAGCATGGTGCGTATTCAGTGCTGACTGTTTTTATATTGCTCATGTCTTTGGGGGCCCTGGGTGTGCTTGCCGTGGGTCACACCGCCTGGGAAAAGGCGCGCCTCCAAGGGGTGGCCGATTTGGTTGCACTCACGGCAGCCCGTCAGTTGGCTGATGGCCCGGCATTTCCCGAGGCCAGGGCTCTTGCGCTCGAAAACGGCGTACAGCCCACCGACACACTCATCATCGAATGCATGATCAACAACGCGCCCACGGCCAATTGCGCCAGCGCAATCACCAGCCGGGTGCGGGTTACGCGCCCTGTAAGTGCATTGCTGCCCGTTTTTAGCGACCGGGAAATCAGCGTAATGGCCGAGGCCACCTTGGCTCCCACGGTGGTCGGCTCCGTCTCTTCGGGGTTGCTGACATTGGACACCAATCAATCGGCTTTGCTAAACGGTTTGCTTACTGCTTTGGGCGGCGGCAATGTGCAGTTGAACGTCGCGCAATGGGGCAGTTTGCTGGGCAGTGACATTCGTGTCGATTTGCTCGACCTGGCCGCAGAGCTCGGGGTCTTAAACATCAATGATTTGTTGAGTTTGAATATATCCGCCCTGGGGCTGTTGGAAGACGCCCTGCTGGTTGGCAATGCCAGCGAAGCCGACAAAATGCAAATCCAGGGAGTGCTGAGTTTGCTGTCCGGCCCACTAAACACGGTGAGCCTGAACATGGGTGATTTGCTGGCGTTGGATCTCTCCGGGCGCAGTGATACCACCTTGAATGTGAATTTTGGCCAATTGGCGCAAGTTGCGATATTGAATTCGGTGGAGGGGGTGGGTTACGTCTTGCCCATCAGCTCGGGCGTCTTGAATCTGGATGTGGGCGTGACAATTTTAGAATCTCCCCAGGTGTTTGTTGGGCGAAAAATGCCTTACAAAAATCCAGTGACCACGGCACGCACCTCCCAGGTTGCCCTGGATGTCCGTGTGCGCCAACCCTTGAACATCAATATTCCAACAGTGAGTATCAGCGCACTAGATCTTGGCATGCAGGTGCGAGTGGCAGGCGGCCTGGCCGAAGTCAATGACATGGCCTGCCGCTACCCGCGCGCAAATAACAACATGCAACTCACTGTGGTGCCCGCGTTGGCGGAAGTGTGTGTGGCTCAAAGTTCAGCAAACCTCAACACCACGGTCGGCTCGTTGGGCTGTGGGGCACCTTCAGACATCTTGAACGTTAATTTTTTAGGTCTGGTCAACGCAGGGGTGACCTTGGGGGCCAGTGCCAGTGTGCGCTCGGATCCAGTGCAGCGTAGTTTTGATGGTGTAGCACCGTTTACCGACACTGTCGAGCTTGGCGTGGGTCAATCGCTGGGCAATTTGTTGAGCAATCTGGATTTGGACATCGGGCTCGATTTGCCTGTTGTCGGTCCTTTGATCAGTGGCGCTGTAAACGGCCTGGTGAATACATTGCTGAGCGCGCTGGAGCCAGCTTTGCGCCCTGTGCTTACCTTGGTGGGCAGCATTTTGGATGGATTGCTGGCCGTCCTGGGTGTGGATCTCAACACGGTGACTGTCAATGTGGACTCCATGGATTGCCAGAGTGTGGTGCTCACGCGTTAATGGTCGGCGGCTGGCTGTGGTAAGGGTTTTTTAAGTCCATACACCGCGGCCAAGCCGGTTCCCACAATCACCGTCAATCCACCTGCAACGGTGTGCCATCCAACGGCCTCCCCCAACACCACGTGCCCCCAAAACACACCAAACACGGGCGTGAGAAATGTCACTGTGAGCGCGGATGTGGGACCCACGTCTTGCACCAATCTGAAGTAAATCAAATAAGCAACCCCGCTGCACAACACACCCACACCCAAGGTGGATAAAATCGCGGGCCAGCTAGGCACAGCCTGCGGCCATGTGAAGGGCACCACAGGCGCAAGCATGGCACTGCCGAGTACCAAGCAACCCAGTGCATAACTGCGCGAATCAATATTGTGGCCCATGTGTGTGGCCATGTTAGTGGCCAAGCCATAGCAGGCCGCACCACCAAGCGATGCCAACAAGCCCCAGCCGGTGCCAGGTGTGCTCAGGGTGTGAGTATCCAAGCCGACAATCATGGCGACCCCCAGCAAACCCAGCACTAAACCCAGCAACGCTTTGGCAGGTGGCAGTGTGCGGGTCCAAAGTACTGCGATCACAGCGGCCCAAATGGGCGAGGTGGCATTCATGATCACCAAGATGGAAGCACTCACGGTGTGCGCAGCGTAAGCAAACAGTAAAAACGGCAGGGCAGATGCAAACACTGCGATGAGGGAGACAATGCGCCAATTCTGAAGAATATTGGTGGGTTTGCTGAACACCGCGAACAAAGCGGCCAGAAACAATGCGCCCAGCAGTAGACGCATGGCAGCAAGGAACGGGGCTGACAATTCAACGATGGCGACCCTATAAAAAACGAAAGATGCGCCCCAGATCATCGAGAGCAGCAACAAGCGCAAGGCACTGGCCTGACTCATGGTTTTCATCAACTGGTGATTGAATGCGCAAGTATGCTTAAATTAATTGACCCGAAGATGGGTCTTGAATCAATTTGTAAAAAAATTGAACAAACAGGAACAACGGTGCTCCAAACCGGCTGGTTCGGTGGAGTAAAGCAGTAGATCGCGGTGACCGAGTTGGGCCAAACGACACGCGACATTTGTTTCGTATCATCAACAGCAGCGTGATACGCGTGCAAGTGGATGTGCCGCAGCCGCAGTTTTTCCGAGTTGATTCTTCCAAGCCAGGTGCATTGAGGCTGGCAGAGCGCCCAGGCCAAACCGTCCAGGCGCAGTTCAAGCGCTCGGCCTCGGAGTTGAGTGCAGACTCGGGCACGCTGCGGCTGGAATACGAGTTCAATAACACCAAGCTAGGATTGCCAGCGGGTTTGAGCGGTACCTTGGAGGTGACATCAACCGGCGTGGGCAACAGCGTGACTGTCCCCGCTAACACCATCACCTATCGCGATGGCGGTGCCACCTTGGTGGTGGTGGACAACAACAACGCTCTGCAATTTCGCAAGGTGAGCTTGGGCAAAAACATGGCCACCACCGTGGAGGTGGTGCAAGGTTTGAGCAGTGCAGACCGAGTGATTGTTAATTCAAACGCTTTGCTTAAACCAGGCCAGGTGGTGGAGGTTGCGCAGGCCAGCAAAGGATAAGCGAGCTCCAGTTATTGTGCTTCGTCTTCTGCCCGCTTTTCAAAACGAACCACATCCCCATCGGTCAATAGTTGGGATATTTTGATTGGCGCACCGTGGGTGTCCAATTGTAAAAGTCCTATCCCACTGCCATTGACCAATCGTTCTCCCCGGCTTGCTTGGTCGGGCTTTCTGGGCACCACGCGCATGCGGCGGCGCTTGGTAAACCAGTTCAACGGGGACCATGGCGCGTACAGCCAGCGGTTCAGCCGATCCAAGGTATCCAGCAATTTTTTGGGAAACTCGTTGCGCAAGCCACTGCTGGTGATTTGCCAAATGTTGGGGCTGTTGCGCTTGCCGCGCAGTTCCACGTCATATGCAAACGAGTAGTGCACATCGCCCGAGAGAATCACAAAGTTTTGAGGTGTTTTTGCATGGCGAAACAAGTTGAGCAAGGTGTTGGCGGCACCACGATGGGCCATCCAATTTTCTGCATCCACCATGAGGGGCTTGCCAAACCAGGTGAATACTTTTTGTATTGCTTCAATCAGCTTCACACCAAACATGGGCGCAGGAGACACCAGCACCACGGCGGAGTGGCCAATCAAGCGGTGTTGCAATTCACTCAAAGATTCCCAGTCCATGAGGCCCGAGGGGTGGCCCGGATCAAACTCCGAGCGCCAGCGATTGGTGCGGGTATCGATGACCATCAGGGGCGGGTGTGTTGGCCACTGGTATTGCCAGCCTCTGAATGCAATCAGATCGGTGATCAGCTGATCGTGGGCTGATCCACCGGGCTGCGCCAATGCTTGTGTTGCCATGTGCAGCATGGTGGGTGCAAAGTTTTCTGGCGCATTGCCCCAGCCTTGGCACACCATGTATGCCACCAGGGCGTTGCCCACAATGCGGCGAGAAAAAGGGTGGCCATATGCGGTTTCTTCCCACTCGGCGCTCAAGTTCCAATCGTCGGTGATGTCGTGATCATCAAACATCATGGCCACTGGGACGTGGGCCATGAGGCGTTGAACGCAATCCAGCTCTGCCACAAATTGCTCAATCGCCTCAAGTTGATGTTCGTACTTTTCTTCGAACTCCAGTGGCACGCTGCTGGGGGCGGCAAGTTGAGTGCGCCGCCAGGGCAAAGGTGACCACACCAGCAAATACATGGCCATCACCTCGGCCAGTGTAATGAGGTGGTTGCGCGCGCTGTCCGTGGTGAACACCGGTTTTTTGACACCCTTAAAAAGCACGGTGCGCAGGTCTTTGTTGGCTTTGGTTTTGGGCAAGAGTTGGTCGCGCTGGTAATAATGCGCGGCCTCGTGATGAAGCGCATAAGCACTTCCCAGCTTGGTGCCTGGCAAGTGCTCATCTGGCAGGTTGAGGCTATCAATCAATCCATGGATGGCCACCAACATGGGGCCAGCCACATCATCGGTGTAGATTTGGTCGCCGCTGAGCATCAGCAGTGCAGGCCACGATGTCAAGTTGTTGATATTTTCAAGCAGCAATTGGTCGGCGCGTGCCAAGCCATCGCCTGGTGTGGAAGCATCACGCCGCGAAAAATGAGGCTTTCTACAAGAGCCATGCAGAATATTGTCAAGCCGACTTTTGAGCACGAAACCCAATTGGGTTTTGCCCGGGTAAAGCAAGTGGGGGTGAGCTTTCGCCAAGGATATCCAGTGCTCCTCGCCCTGTGGTAGGTAACTCAGCTCATATCCAATCCAGGTGTCTGTCGGTAGGCCAATTTCAAGCGCGAGGTCTATTAAGTGCACATGCAATTGTTCGCCCATGGGCAGTGTGGTGCACTGTGTGTGAATTTCGTGCACCTGCGAGTCGCTGCCACTTGGCATCAATGAGACGCGCCATTGCACGGGGCGGCATGTCGCGAGCCAGAAGGTGAGTCGTTTGGGTTGCATGCGCCGCAAAATCGGCCCGGCCAGCAGGGTGTTCATTCTGTGTACTACCTGTCTTGCATAAGAATGCTCAAGCTTCCATCAACGCATACCGCAGTGTGTGAGCATACAACCCAAACCGTTAAAAGTTCATACAAGCCGAATACGCAGCAGATTTGTTGCCCGCATTGCTTGCGCAGGCTTTTAGTTCAGCGAGGTTTGCCAGGTTTTTACAGTAGGGCAACTTCACCAAGTCAGAATCTTTTTGATCGTGCCCACATGCGTAGTAGGCGGTGATCGGTGGTACAGGTTTGCCATCCAGCTTTTTGCAGATAGGTCTTAGGGCAACGGCCAACCAGGTTTCATAGGCGGATTTGTCTGCCTCAAACGCGGCTTTGTCCGCATTGAGCTGATCGGTCTGCTGGTTAAAGGTGTTCACATCGTTGTTGAATGCAGCGACCTCCTTCTCAGAGGGCTTTTTGCTGTCCATGCCTTGCTTTTCTTTGAGCAGTGCCTCACGACGCCCCTTCAACAGCGTGTCCACCCCGCGTAGCTCGGTCGCCCGCGCTTCCAAAGCGGCGAATCGTTCAAGCCCTTCCTTTTCGATCACCAAGCAAGCGCGAAGCTCGGGCTCTTGGGCCAAGTTATTGCCGTGTTGGGCCAGACCATGGTGAGGTACTGTAAGTAACCAAGCGGTTGCGGATGCGATAAAAACCGATTTGAACATGATGTGATGCTGGGGTTGCTGTGGTTTATATGCTAACAGACCACCTTGGCTTGCTCGGGTATGTCACGCTTTGGATGATGCACATGGACAGTGGCTTGCCACACGTGAAATAATTGATAAATCAACAACAAAGCGCTGCCCAAGGACCCCAAGACCATGAGCCAATCCAACAAACTTCTTCTTGAAGACCAACTGTGTTTCGCCTTGTATGCGGCCACCAATGCGATTGTGCGCACATACCGCCCAATGTTGGCCAACCTAGGCCTCACCTATCCGCAATATCTCGTGATGATTGTGCTTTGGCAAGGCGGTACTAGCACAGTGAACGAGATAGCAGACCGACTCTGTTTGCCCCCTAGCGCAATCTCCCCATTGATCGACCGACTTGAACAGGCAGGATTTGCCACTCGCCGACGGGATCCTTCCGATCGGCGAACCGTTCTGGTCGATCTAACGCCCGAAGGTGCACAGTTGGAGGCGGGCGCAGCAAGGGCGCAGGCCACCGTGGTGTGCCGAACCCAAATGCAGCCATCTGAATTTTCAAACCTGCGTGACAATTTGCATCAGTTGCTGGTTCAGCTCAATGAAGACGCCGAGCAATCAAGCGGTGCGAACTGTGCGAGCGCCTTGGCTGGGAGTGGGGCTGGCTGAGCGTGGGTGATGAAGCTTTGGGACAAGGTTAGTTTATGTTTAATTAATGAGAGTGATTTGCAATACTATTTAGATTAACTATAATGCGGGGTTTCGTCTTTACCCGGGTCCCGCATTGTCATGAAACATCCCATTTTCCGCCTGAGCGCCATTTGCGCTGGCGTGTTGATTCACTTTTCCGCATTGGCGGAAACACCCACCCCCACCCTGGATGAGGTCCAGGTAAATGCCAGTGCTGATGCGTCTGCCGAGGGTTTACAACCTGCATACGCAGGGGGTCAGGTTGCGCAAGGGGGACGCGTCGGTGTTTTGGGCAGTCAGAAAAATATCGACACTCCATTTTCGACAACCGCGTACACCAGTGAGCTGATCGAAAATCAGCAAGCAGCCAGCGTGGGAGAGGTATTGCTGAACGACCCTGCGGTGCGTGTTGCCCGCGGTTTTGGAAATTTTCAACAGCTCTATCTCATTCGGGGTTATCCGATCTACTCAGATGACATGGCCTACAACGGTCTGTATGGTTTATTGCCGCGGCAATATTTGGCCTCCGAATTTATTGAACGGGTGGAAGTGATTCGTGGTGCCAATGCCTTTTTGAATGGCGCAGCACCTGGGGGAAGCGGTTTGGGTGGGGCCATCAGCGTGGTGCCCAAGCGTGCGCCAGTTCAAGATTTGAATCGTGTAACAACTGGCTTGCAAACCGGTGGCGAGACCTTGCTGGCCGGTGATTTTGCTCGCCGCAGTATGGATGGCAATACTGGCCTGCGTTTGAACATCGCCAAGCGCGAGGGCGATAGCGCCGTGGATGGTGAAGAACGCGACCTTCAAATATTTGCCGTGGGCCTGGACCACCGAGAGGGCACATTGCGCGTGTCGGCCGATGTGGGCTACCAAAGACACGAGCTAACTGCCACGCAGCCCAGCATCACGATTGCCAGCGGTTTGGCCATACCGCGCACCCCCGATGCATCGCGCAGCGCGGCCCAGCCTTGGACGTTCTCAAACGCTGAAGATGTGTTTGGGACTGTGCGGGCCGAGTACGACTTCAGTGAACAACTCACCGCTTGGGCGGCCCTGGGCTTGCGGGAGAGCGAAGAGGTTGCGCGTTTTGCAAACCCCACGGTGAACAATCCCAACGGTGACGCTTCTGCATTCCGCTTCGACAACGTGCGCGAAGATTCGGTGAGCACGGCTGAAGTGGGGGCGCGGATGCGATTTAAAACCGGGTCTGTGAATCACACGGTGAGCGCCTCGGTGAGTACATTCAAGCTTGAGTCCAAAAACGCATTCACTTTTTTTAACGCGGTGAATTACAACATTTACAATCCCACAGCTCAGCCCATGCCTGCTGCGGTTTTGTTCCCCGGCGGCAACTTGAACAACCCCCTGAAAACCTTTGAAACCGAAACACGCAGCCTGGCGCTTGCCGACACCCTGGGCTTGATGAAAGACCGGTTGTTACTCACCCTGGGAGCGAGGCATCAGACCATTCAGGGCACCAATTTCAACAGCACCACGGGTGCGTTGCTGGATGCTTACGACGAGAGCCGCGTGACTCCAGTGGGCGGCGTGGTGTTTAAAATCAATCATCAAACCTCGCTGTTTGCCAACTACATAGAAGCACTGGTACAGGGTGGAGTGGCGCCGGCCACCTCGGGAGGTACAGCTGTAAGCAACGCAGGGCAAATTTTTAAACCCTATGTCACCGAGCAGGTGGAGGCGGGCGTGAAATGGGATTTTGGCAAGCTGGGTGCCACTGCCAGTGTGTTCCAAAGCGATCGACCTGTGTATGGTGTTCAGGGAGGGGTGTTTGGCGAAGTGGGCCAGCAAGACAACACGGGACTGGAGCTGACAGCTTATGGAGTTGCCTTTGAGCGATTAAAAGTGCTTGGTGGGTTGAGCTTTCTGGATAGCAAGACAAACACAGGTCGAGATGCGATCGGGAGTCCCGACACGCAAGCCAACCTGAACCTAGAATGGGATTTTGCACAGGTGCAGGGATTGAGTGCCGAAGGTCGCCTCATATACACCAGCGAGCAATTCGCTGACGATGCGAATACCCAAACTGTGCCGTCATGGACACGGTTAGACCTCGGCCTGCGTTATGTGATGGCGGTGGGGCAAAGCCAGGCACTCACCCTGCGCGCACGTCTAGACAACGTCACCAATCGCGACTACTGGGCTTCGGCTGGCGGATTCCCCGGCGCTGGCTACCTCACGGTGGGTGCACCACGCACCTTCACCGTGTCGGCTTCGCTAGACTTTTAATTCATTGGCGGATGAGGTGGTCAAACGCGGCCAGTGCTGCGTTGGCTCCCTCACCCATGGCAATGATGATCTGCTTGTAGGGTGCTGTTGTGCAGTCACCCGCTGCAAATACACCAGGCATGCTGGTCTCGCCCTTGTTGTTCACGACTATTTCGCCAAATCGGCTTAACTCCAGGCTGTCTTTTAGCCAATCCGTGTTTGGCAACAAACCGATCTGCACGAAGATGCCTTCAAGGTCCACTCGATGCAACTCTTCGGTTGCGCGGTCTTTGTAGGTGAGCCCGGTCACTTTGCTGCCATCGCCATTCACTTGCGTGGTCAAGGCATTCAAAATCACCTTCACATTCGGCAGGCTATGCAGTTTTTTCTGCAGCACCGCGTCGGCCTTCAACTTGGTGTCAAATTCAAACAGGGTGACTTCCTTAACAATACCAGCCAAGTCGATGGCGGCTTCTACACCACTGTTGCCACCACCAATCACGGCCACACGCTTGCCCTTGTACAGTGGGCCGTCGCAGTGGGGGCAATACGCCACACCCTTGTTGCGGTATTCGGCTTCACCAGGCACGTTCATTTCGCGCCAGCGGGCGCCTGTGCTCAAAATCACGCTCTTGCTGGTGAGCTTGGCGCCATTCTGCAGGCTCACCTCCACGCGACCACCGTCCAGGCTTTTCAGTCCGCTGGCGCGCTGCAGGTTCATGATGTCCACGTCGTACTGCTTCACGTGCTGTTCCATTTGGGCCACCAGTTTTGGCCCTTCGGTTTCCTGCACAGAAATGAAGTTTTCAATGCCCAGCGTGTCCAACACCTGGCCGCCAAAACGCTCGGTCACGATGCCAGTTTTCACGCCCTTGCGTGCAGCGTAAATGGCCGCGGCTGCGCCTGCAGGGCCGCCACCCACAATCAGCACGTCGAATTCGCCTTTCGCATTCAATTTTGCGGCGTCTTTTTCAGCCGCGCTGCTGTCCAGCTTGGCAACAATTTCTTCCAGAGTCATGCGGCCCGAGCCAAACTGCGCGGTGCTGTTGCCTTGGTTTGAGCTGTCACTGGTGCCTTGAAATACGGTGGGCACTGCCATCACCTTGCGCTGTTCCACGAGTGGCTGGAACATTCCGCCGTCGATCATGGTGTGGCTAAAAGCCGGATTGAGCGCAGCAATGGTGTTAAAAGCCTGCACCACGTCCGGGCAGTTGTGGCAGCTCAGCGAGATCACGGTCTCGAAGTGAGCGCCACCAGCGGGTGCTTGCAGGCCTTTGATTTGTTCGATCACTTCTGCATCCACTTTGGGTGGGTGGCCGCCCACATGCAACAGACCCAGCAAAAGGGATGTGAATTCGTGCCCCATGGGCAAGCCAGCAAACCTCACTCTGCCTTCTTCGCCCTGCTTGGCAATCGAGAAGGATGGACGCAGATTGTAATTGCCGTCCAGTCGCACACTCACTTTGTCGGAGCATTCTGCGATTTCCTGCACCAGCTCTTCCATGTCGCGGGCTTTGGCGCTGTTGTCCAGCGAGGCCACCAGCTCAATGGGGTGGCGCAGCATTTGCAGGTAGGTCTTGAGTTGTTGTTTGATGTTGGCTTCTAACATGGGGTACTCCAGATTGTTCTTCTTGAAAAACCGCCCCCTCGTGAGGGGCGGTCTGTACTGCGGATCTCAGCGTGCCGCTTAGATCTTGCCAACCAGGTCCAAAGATGGGGTGAGGGCTGCGTCGCCTTCCTTCCACTTGGCTGGGCACGCCTGGCCTGGGTTCTTGGCGATGTACTGAGCAGCCTGGATCTTGCGCTTCAGTTCAGACGCGTCGCGGCCAATGCCCAGATCGTGCACTTCCATCACCTTGATGATGCCCTGTGGGTCCATCACGAATGTACCGCGCAAGGCCAAGCCTTCTTCTTCAATCATCACGCCGAAGTTGCGGGTGATCTGGCCTGTGGGGTCGCCGATCATCGGGAACTTGATTTTGCCGATGGTTTCGGTGGCGTCGGCCCAGGCTTTGTGCACGAAGTGGGTGTCGGTGGACACAGAGAACACTTCCACGCCCATGGCTTGCAGTTCTTCGTACTGGTCAGCCAGGTCGCCCAGCTCTGTGGGGCACACAAAGGTGAAGTCGGCAGGGTAGAAGAAGAATACAGACCACTTGCCTTTCACATCGGCTTCGGTCAATTGAATTTCTTTGCCGCGGCAGTATGCGGTGGCTTTGAAAGGCTTAATTTCGGTATTGATCAAAGACATGTTAAACGTCCTCCAAATTGGGTTAATGAACAGTTGGTAAATTAATCAGGGGAGATTTTAACGAAAAACTTGTGCGATTGCAAAAATCAATTGATAAAAAATAGGAATAATTTTTCACTATTGACTAGAGAGAGTTTTTTTGAATGAATTAAACCATTCATGGACAAGGGTTTTTTCTTGGTTTGTGCTTGGAAGGCCTAAGGCCTGAATACCTTCAATTCAGGGGTGCTCGATGTTTCCGACCACGAGGTCTGGCTTTGAATGAATGTCAACCCCTTCGTTCATCGGCGTCAAATGGGTCAAAATTTTTGAATCAAAAGGCACCTAATGTGGTGATTGCGGTGTGTGGAATCGACAACACCCTGCATTCGGGTCGAGGTCAAAGAGAAAATATCTGCGATCAATGCATTCGAATTGTGCGGTGCAGCGCGCCTCACATGTTTGATTTCAGGCGATGAGTCAAGGCGGGCAGCTCACATCAGCGCAGCGGCTTGCAGCAAGTTTGATGTTGGGAGCACATGTGCCCTTGGAAAGGATGCGAGCCTGGCCATTTTGATCGCAGTTCAACTGCGCCAGCGCAGCGACATGTCATAGAGAGTGTCGACCACCATGCGCTTGGGCACCCGGGCTTGGGTGACCCACCATTTTGCCATTTGCTCGCCTGCCCCCGATAGGGCGTGGGCCAGCGCCAGCACCTCGGAATCGCTGAATTTTGGTTTTAAATCGCCGAGCAGAGCGGCAATGCGGTTGACGGTGTCAAATCGCATGCGGGTGGCCTCTTGGGCAGCATCGCCAGCCACAGCAACACCACTGTCGTACAAAAAGCGCCAGGCGTCCCTTTCATTTTCAACAAACCCAAAATAACCCTCAATACCACCGCGCAGGCGCTGCTCCAAGCCAATGCCCGCCAAAGCGGATTCCACGATGTAGCGGTTGAGCAGTTCGCGGGCTTGTTTCAGGCAGGCCATGTAAATGCCGTCTTTGTGACCAAACAGTTTGTAGATCACAGGCCTGGTCACACCGGCCGCTTGTGCAATGTCTTCCATGGAAGTGCCTTGGTAACCTCGTTGGACAAACATCGCTTGCGCCACCAGCACGAGCTGGCGCTCTCGGTCTTCCGATTTCATGCGGGTTTGAGGCTTTTTCATGGGGTCTTTGGGTGAGTTATTCCACTGCAATATTTACACTAGACGTATTACGCCTTGGTGCTCTAACCTGAAGTTACAGTAATGTAACTTAGGGGCAAAACACAAGACCCCACCACCGGAGAGAGACATCCATGAGAGGCGCAAACGTGGCCCTGCTGTTGGCAGGCGCTTTGGTATTGGGAGGCTGCCTGGGCAATGATGGCCTGTTGCAAACCGCTGGGCCAATACCCACCAGCCCGAACGAAGTGGAACCCAGTAACAACAGCGCAGGCGACAGCCCAGGCAACTCGGGCAGTCCTGGTGGTTCAAACAACTCAGAGTCACCTCTGTTCCCCACCGACGCCGTCGTGCGCAGTGAGCCTGCTGGCACCGGGGCAGCCCCCGCAGGGGCGGAGCGTTGTGATCCAATTGATCCATCGTATTGTCTGTTCCCATTCCCCAACAATTATTTCACCACCGCCGACACGCATACCGATACCAAAATGCGGGTGAATCTGAATGTGTTGGCCATGCCTAAAAACGTTGCTGGCAAGGCGATTGATCCCACGGACTGGAACCGCAACGATGGGTTTTCGCCCGGGCAGCCCATCCTGACCCGCGTGCCTGGCCTGGATCTGCAAAAAACCGGGGCAGTGCCCATCACCAACATCGAGGCCAGTCTGCAACGCGAGCAACCCATTGTGCTCATCGACACTTTGACCTTGAAGAAGCAACTCATTTGGGCCGAGATGGATGCCAACATCACCACCGGTGCCTTGGCACTGCCCAACAGCGAGCCTGGGCCTGCGCTGGTGATTCGCGTGGCCAAAAACCTGGAGCCTGGCCGTCGCTACATCGTGGCATTGCGCAAGCTCAAAAATGCGTCGGGCGAGACCATCCAAGCCTCGCCGGTGTTTGCCAATTACCGCGATGGCAAGCCCCTGGCCAATGCCGCCCAAGAGGCCAGAAAGCCCTTGATGGAGAACATCTTCGATGTGCTGGCACAGGCAGGGGTGGAGAGGGATTCGCTCTACCTTGCATGGGATTTCACCGTGGCCTCGGAGCGCAATCTCACCGAGCGCTTGTTGCACATTCGGGATGCATCCATCGAGATCACGGAAGGCGCATCGCCACCCTTCACGATTGATGCGGTGATTGACAATCCCGAGAATGGCGGGGCCAGTGCCATCACAGCCAGGCGCATTCGTGGCCACATTGAAGTGCCGTGTTTTTTAACCAGTCCCAATTGCATGTCGGGCGGCACTTACAATTACTCCCCATTGCCTGGTGCCAGCCCAGCCACCGCCTTGCCACAGCGCAATCCGCTCACACCCAATTCACGTGTGCCCTTCATCTGCTCAATTGCGCGCAAAACCATGGGTGGAGCAGCCAACCCAGCGCAGGCAGAGCGCGCCGTGCCCGGGCGGGCCTCGCTGTATGGTCATGGATTGCTGGGCTCTCGGGACGAGGGCAATACATACGATTTAAACGTACGCGCCATGGCCGAGCGCCACAATTTTGTGTTTTGCATGGTGGATTGGGCAGGCCTGGCCACAGGCAACCAACCGGGCGATCAAAACGACAACCGCAAATACGACCCCCTGTGGGATGGCGCGGGCGGTGATTTGGCCAGCACGGTGTTGATGCTCACCGATTTCAGCGGATTCAATCGCCTCACGGACCGCCTTCAGCAAGGGTTTTTGAATTTCACCATGCTTGGCCGCGCCATGATTTCCGAGAACG
>DASUEF010000294.1:0-4524 GCA_036275215.1 Limnobacter sp.
ACTGATAGCTCTCGTTGCTCACCAGTAGGATGTCTTGCGCTGTGGTGCCTTTGAGCACGGCTGCTGCGCGGCGCACGGTTTGTGCAATCAGGCTCTCGGCCCCCACCTTCAAAAAAGGTTTGGGAAAGTTTTTGCGCGACAATGGCCACAGGCGTGTACCTGCACCGCCGCAGAGAATGACAGGGATCACGCGTGTAGTCGTACTCATTGTTCGCTCCGTGTTACAAAGTAGGCCTTGGTGTTGGCATGCACATCGGCATGGGTCAATGCTTCTTGGGGGCGCATCCAGGTGTACTGCTTGTGCTGCGCCTTGGGCAAATCATGCAGAGGCAAATCATTCAAACCCAACTGCGCCACACCCACTCTGTGCGCAAGCACCACATAGTGCGTGCCAAAGCCTGGCTGCCCAACAAAATTGTCTGTATAAAAATGTTGGTAAACACCGCAGAACAGTGGTTCCCTTGGCAGTGTGTTGTGCTCAAGCACAAGGCCCAACTCGTCACGCACCGTGCGCTCAAAGGCCTGCTGCAAAGTTTCGCCTTTGCGCACCACACCACCGGGCACAAACCAGGTGTGCTGCGCCGGTTTGTTGTTGCGCCAGCCCAAGAGCACCTCGCCTTGCTTGTTGCTCACAATCAGGTCGATGGACACAAGCGGGGCGCGTTGCACCACGCCCAACCATTCGCTGTGTGGCAAGGGCTGCATCGCTTAAAACCGCAAAGCCGCCTTCAAGTCGGCCATGGCCTCCACCAGCGGGTAATGGTGGTTGCCAATAAACAAACCGTTTCCATCCAGGTGCTCTGCATTTTTCAATTGCCCGTGCACCTCGTGGCTAAAATATTTCACGCACTCGTTCTTGGCAAAATTACCCGCCACAATCGGCCTACACTCAAAGCCGCCTGCGTTTAGTTTATCAATCATCTGCCTGCGCGTAATGCCAGTGCCGGGTTTAATAATTAGACTAAAACCAAACCAACTGCTCTGGCCCGTTTCCTGTTGAATCAACACCTGCGGATGGTCGGCAAACGCCTCTTGAAACAAGGCACCATTCTTGCGGCGGTTGGCCACCAAGTCAGGCAGTTTTTTGAGTTGCTCAATGCCCAAAGCACCGCTCAATTCCAATGGCCGCACGTTGTAACCCGGCAGCACAAATTTAAAACTTTCTTCAAAGGGGTCATCGCTTTTCACACCGGTCACTTTGTTGTGCTTGGGCAAATTGCGGGTCCAACCGTGTGCACGCATCGAGAGCAAAATGTGATACAGCTCTTCGTCGTCGGTGACGATCATCCCACCTTCCATGGTCGAAATATGGTGCGAGAAAAACGAACTGTAACTGCCCATCACACCAAAGGTGCCCGCCTGCTTTCCTTCAAACGTGGCTCCCATGGACTCGCAGTTGTCTTCCATCAACACAATGTTTTTGCTGCCAATGATTTTTTGGATGGCTGCAAAATTGTTTGGATTGCCCAGCAGATTGACTGCAAACACCATGCGGGTGCGGGGCGATATGGCCGCTTCCAAAGCCTGCAAATCAAAGTTCAAGGTGTGCAAATCGATGTCTACAAACTTCACATGCAAACCATACTGCTGCAGCGGATGGTAAGTGGTGCTCCAAGAGACGGCGGGCACAATCACTTCGTCACCTGCTTTCAATTTGAGCGCCGGGTTTTGCGTAAAAAACAAAGCCCCCACCATCAGCAAATTGGCCGACGATCCCGAGTTCACCATCACCGCATGACGAGCACCAAAATAGGCAGCGAATTCTTTTTCGTAGGCAGCCACGTGCTGCCCCATGGTGAACATGCCCGATGCAATCACCTTCTGCATGGCATCGTATTCAGCGTTGTCCCAGGTTGTTGTAGCCAAAGGGTATTTGAAGCTCATGCTTGCACCGTTTCCAAATAAAAGTTGTAGGTCTTTTTCAATCCATCAAGCAAAGTGTGCTTGGGTTTCCAGCCCCAGGTTGTTTGCTGCTTAACATCCACCATCTTTCGCTTCATGCCCACGGGTTTGCTTAGGTCGTGCACAAACTCGCCCTGCCAACCCAACACCTGCGCCGTCACCTGGTAGTACTCGTTCACCGTGTGGTCTTGCCCCAGGCCCAGGTTCATCACCGCAGGCATGGTGTCGAAATGCGCAAGTGCATACACCACAGCATCGGCCACATCGCCCGCATACATAAACTCGCGGCGGGCCGTGCCATCGCCCCAAATTTCAACGGTGGGCAAACCCTGCACTTTGGCGGTGTGCACCTTGTGAACAATGGCTGGAATAAGGTGAGAATGTTTGGGGTCGAATTTGTCATGCCGCCCGTACAAATTACAAGGCACCATGGTTTTGTACTGCAAGCCCGGGTTGGTGCGGGAGATGTATTCACACAAGCGTGTGCTCACAATTTTGGCCAAGGCATAGCCCTCGTTCGTGGGCTCCAGTGCGCCCGCCAAAACCAGTGCCTCACCCAAAGGGCTCTCGGCCTGCGCCGGGTACATGCAACTGCTGGCCATGTTCAGCAAGCGTGGCACGCCTGCCTCTTTGGCAGCCATGATCACATTGCGGCCAATGTCCAGGTTTTCTATCAAAAACTCCACCGGGTGGGCCATGTTGGCCTGTATGCCACCCACACGGCCCGCGGCATGTACCACCAAGTTGGGCTTGTGCTGTTGCATGTAGGCCAGCACGCCAGCAAAGTCGAATAGATTGAGCTGCGCACGCGTGGGTGCTAGCACCTGCACACCGCTTTGTAAGGCCAACGCCTCTTGCACATTGCGGCCCACCATGCCGTTGCCGCCAGTAATCAATACCTTCACGGTTGGGCCTCTTTAGCGCTCAATGCTGATTTGTACATCGTAGCCATGCTGCTTCAGCAAAGCCTGTCGCTTTGCGGTTTCCAGGTCGGCGGCCACCATTTCTTGCACCATGCTTTGCAAGGTGATGCGCGGCGTCCAACCCAACTTTTGCTTGGCCTTGCTTGGGTCACCCAGCAAAGTTTCCACTTCCGCAGGGCGGAAATAGCGCGGGTCAATTTGCACAATCACATCACCCACTTTCACCGCAGGGGCCTTGCTGCCATCCACCTGGGTCACCACGCCTTTTTCTTGAACACCCTCCCCATGCCAGGCAATGCTCACGCCAAGTTCAGCCGCACTCATTTCAATAAACTGGCGCACGCTGTACTGCACCCCGGTGGCAATCACAAAGTCTTCGGGTTTGTCTTGCTGCAGCATCAGCCATTGCATTTCTACATAGTCTTTGGCGTGCCCCCAATCCCGCAGTGCATCCATGTTGCCCATGTACAGGCACTTTTCAAGGCCCACCGCAATGTTGGCCAAACCCCGGGTTACTTTGCGGGTTACAAAAGTTTCGCCACGGCGCGGGCTTTCGTGGTTAAACAAAATGCCATTGCAGGCATACATGCCATAACTCTCGCGGTAATTCACGGTGATCCAGTAGGCATACATTTTGGCCACGGCATATGGGCTGCGCGGGTAAAAGGGCGTGGTCTCTTTCTGGGGGATTTCTTGCACCAAACCATACAGCTCCGATGTGCTGGCCTGGTAAAAGCGGGTCTTCTTTTCCAGGCCCAAAAAGCGAATGGCCTCCAGCAAGCGCAAGGTGCCCATGGCATCCACATCGGCGGTGTATTCCGGGCTCTCAAAACTCACCGCCACATGGCTTTGCGCACCCAGGTTGTACACCTCGTCGGGCTGCACTTGCTGAATAATGCGGGTTAAGTTGGAGCTGTCGGTGAGGTCCCCGTAGTGCAAGGTCAAATGCGGGTTCTCCACGTGCGGGTCTTCAAAAATATGGTCAATCCGCTGAGTATTGAACAAAGACGCGCGGCGCTTGATGCCATGCACGCGGTAGCCCTTGGATAACAAGAACTCTGCCAAGTACGAACCATCTTGCCCGGTAATCCCGGTGATTAAAGCCACTTTGCTCATGCTGGTTTACCCTAATTTATGCACATATCAGGGGTTCAGCATAGGCCAATCGGCTTGCTTCACTCAAGAAAACCCGGCTTATTTTTATTTTATTTCTCGTTCATTTTGAATTTAAAATGCAGTTATGCATTTTATTTAATTCATAAATTGACTGTGGATATATTAAAAAACCAACTCGACCTGGCCGCCCTGGTGCGCAACCAGCGCTTAAACGCAGGCCTTCGGGGCGGCAAAATGACCACCCAAACCCTGGCCAACCTGGCCGGGGTTAGCCGCGACACCATTGTTAGGCTGGAGCGCGGGGAAGATGTTAGCTTTGCCACCGCCATGGCTGTGCTGCGAGTGTTTGGCCTTGGGCTGAGTGCTGCACCAGTACAATGGCCCACCCTGGCTACAGCTCAGCAATATTTCAAAGTGCACACCAGCGCCGCATGAGCCCCCCCACCCCCGCCCTGCAAGTGCTGCAGGTGTTCAATGGCGGCCGACCATGCGGCTGGCTGGGTAGCATGCAAGGCGGCTTTTGGTTTCACTACGCTGGCAATGGCCACCAACAGCCTTGGGCCAGCTTGCTGATGCCCCCTAC
>DASUEF010000295.1:0-9013 GCA_036275215.1 Limnobacter sp.
GATGAGTACTGCGACTAACGAAGGAAAAATCGTACAGTGTATCGGCGCGGTGATTGACGTGGAGTTTCCCCGTAACCAAATGCCGAAAGTGTACGACGCGCTGACCATGGAAGGTTCCGAACTCACACTGGAAGTTCAGCAGCAGCTGGGCGACGGCGTGGTTCGTACCATCTGTTTGGGTGCATCAGACGGCTTGCGCCGTGGCATGGCTGTGAAAAACACAGGCAAACCCATCAATGTGCCAGTGGGCCAGGCTACCCTGGGCCGCATCATGGATGTGTTGGGTCGACCCATTGACGAAGCGGGTCCTGTGAATGCTGAGCAAACACGTGCTATTCACCAAAAGGCTCCCGCCTTTGATGAACTGTCTCCCTCACAAGAACTGCTGGAAACAGGCATTAAGGTGATTGACTTGGTTTGCCCGTTCGCCAAGGGTGGTAAAGTGGGTCTGTTCGGTGGTGCCGGTGTGGGCAAGACCGTGAACATGATGGAGCTGATCAACAACATCGCCAAGCAGCACGGTGGTTACTCCGTGTTTGCCGGTGTGGGTGAGCGTACCCGTGAGGGCAACGACTTCTACCACGAGATGAAAGACTCCAACGTGTTGGACAAAGTAGCGTTGGTGTATGGCCAGATGAACGAGCCTCCCGGCAACCGCCTGCGCGTTGCCTTGACTGGTCTGACCATGGCTGAGTACTTCCGTGACGAAGGCCGTGACGTTCTGCTGTTCGTGGACAACATTTACCGTTACACCCTGGCCGGTACCGAAGTGTCCGCGCTGTTGGGTCGTATGCCTTCCGCCGTGGGCTACCAGCCAACACTGGCCGAAGAAATGGGCCGCTTACAAGAACGTATTACGTCCACCAAAAAGGGTTCGATCACATCGGTTCAGGCCGTGTACGTGCCTGCGGACGACTTGACTGACCCGTCTCCTGCCACAACGTTTGCTCACTTAGACGCCACCGTGGTGTTGTCCCGTGACATCGCTGCGCTGGGTATTTATCCTGCCGTGGATCCATTGGATTCCACATCACGCCAGGTGGACCCCAACGTGATCGGTGAAGAACACTACGGTACAACACGTGCTGTTCAGCAAACCTTGCAGCGTTACAAAGAACTGCGCGACATTATCGCGATTCTGGGCATGGACGAACTGAGCCCTGAGGACAAACTGGTGGTGGCACGTGCCCGCAAGATCCAGCGTTTCCTCTCTCAGCCTTTCACCGTGGCTGAAGTGTTTACCGGCTCACCCGGCAAGTACGTGCCACTGAAAGAGACCATTCGCGGCTTCAAGATGATTGTGAACGGTGAGTGCGATGCACTGCCAGAGCAGGCTTTCTACATGGTGGGTACCATCGACGAAGCTTTCGAAAAAGCCAAGAAGATTCAGTAATCCGACTGGTGAACCGAGCCCCTGCAGGCCTTGTGCTTGCAAGGGCACGTCACAAAGGAAATGAGTATGTCTACAATCCACGTGGATGTGGTGAGTGCGGAAGAGTCCATCTTCGAAGGCGAAGCCGAGTTTGTGGCGTTGCCAGGTGAGCAGGGTGAGTTGGGTATTTATCCCCGTCACACACCGCTGATTACCCGCATCAAGCCCGGTACAGTTCGCATCAAGATTGCTGGTCAGGCTGAAGAAGAGGTGGTGTTTGTAAACGGTGGTGTGTTGGAGGTACAACCCAACGCAGTGACCGTGTTGGCAGACACCGCAGTTCGAGGCAAAGACCTGGATGAAGCAAAAGCCGCAGAAGCCAAGAAATTGGCGGAAGAGGCTTTGGCCAATCGCGCAAGCGATGTGGATTATGCTCAGGCACAAGCCGAGCTCGCCTCTGCCATTGCGCAGCTGGCAGCCATCAAGCGCCTGAGAAAAGTCCGCTAAGCCGCAACGCTTGTTTGGCGTATCTTCAAAAGCCACAGCAAACGCTGTGGCTTTTGTTTTTGGTACACGGTTCGATGGAACCATCAAATTGATGAGGGTACACAATGGGGCAGACAAGGAGCCCCGCATGAACTACAACCGATTTGACGATTTGATGCGCGATATGCAGGCCAAGCGCCCGAGTGAACAACATCCGGATGGACCAGTTTTCTTCTTCAACGATCAACCAGTTCGCTTGATCGCTGGTGAAATGGAAGGTGTGCACTGGATGGATATTCACATTGAGTTAACACGCTTTCGAACCGACACGTTTCAGGCGGCCAAAAAAGTGCTGATCGCAAATCGGGAAATGGGCGGTGCCACACCCATTCCCACCTGGTTTGCAATGAACGAAAAAGATCAGTTGGTGTTTATCAATCGATTGGATTGGCGGCATATCAGCACGAACATCCTAGAGGAGCACATTTTGCGGTGCATCGACCAAATGGCCATGGCGTTGCAGTCTGAAGGCGTTTGAATTAGACCAAACCGTCGGCAAGGTCAGGTTAAAATAAACGCATGAAAATCGCGTTGTATTCTGATCTGCACTTGGAGACCCTGCGCAACTTCCCGGCGTTGGATTGCGTGCCTACGCCCCCGCTCAATACAGACTTGGTGATTTTGGCGGGGGACATTCATCAGGGCACCCAAGGTATACAGGCTCTCGCTGCCTTGGGTGGCAAAGACCACATCTATGTGTCTGGTAATCACGAGTACTACCATCACGACATTGATATTTTGGACCAACAAATGGCGGAATTGGCCACCGCCCATGATTTGAATTTTTTGCAGCGCCGAAGTGTCGAAATTTCCGGGGTTCGGTTTCTTGGATGCACCCTATGGACTGACTACAACATCCAGCCCGGATGGCGTTTTGGTGCCGAGTTGGTGGCAAAGGCATTTTTGCCTGACTACAAACTCATTCGACAGCGTGGCAAGCCGTTTACACCGAGCATGGGTATCGATTTGCATGCACAAAATGTGGACTGGCTTGAGTCGGAGCTTGCTAAACCGTTTGATGGCAAAACCGTGGTGGTCACCCATCACGCACCTCACCCTCAAAGCATTCACCCGCGATTCAATTTGAGTCCGATCAATGCCGCTTTCGTGTCAGATTTGGGACATTTAATGGGCAAAGCCGATGTTTGGGTGCATGGGCACATGCACGACTCCTTCGATTACACCGTGCATCAAAACGGGGGAAGCACCCGTGTGTTGGTCAATCCTCGGGGCTATGTGCGCAAAAAAGGCAAGGCCAGAAAAATGCAAAAAGGGGGTGGTTCGATCACCGCTCAAGCTTTTGAAAATCCCTTCTTTAATCCAAATCTGGTTTTCGAAGTATGAAGCTGGCCGCCAACTTGAGCCTCATGTACTCCGAGTGGCAGTTTATTGATCGACTGGGCGCTGCGGCACAGGATGGTTTTGAAGCGGTGGAATGCATGTTTCCCTATGTGGTCCAAGCGGACCAGCTTAAAACAGTTGGCGAGCAATGGGGATTGGACTGGGCACTCATCAATGCGCCTTGCGGAGACTGGGCCGCAGGTGATCGAGGATTGGCTTGTTATGCTCATCGGCAAGACGAGTTTCGCGAATCGATTCACCTTGCCGCCCAATATGCCCAAACTTTGGGGGTCCGTTCCGTGCATGTGTTGGCAGGCACGTTGCCTTTGACGGCAGATGAGACTGTCCGCAGGGAGGCTTGGCAAATCTACCAAACCAACATGGCGTGGGTAGCAGACAACATGGCAGATTTGCCAATCAATTGGCTTGTGGAACCAATCAATACTAGGGATGTGCCCGGTTATTTGCTCAATACACAGGCACAGGCGCATGGTCTGGTTCAACAGCTGAATCGTCCCAACCTAGGCGTGCAAATGGACCTGTACCATTGTCAAATTGTAGAAGGCGATGTGGTGCGTAAGCTTGAGGACTACTTGCCCACAGGGCGAGTAAAGCATATTCAAATTGCTGGAGTTCCGGAAAGGCATGAACCGAACCGCAGTGAGCTAAGTTATCCGCGTGTATTTGAGTGTTTAAAAACGCTGGGGTACCAGGGGTATGTGGGCTGTGAATACAGACCACAAGCGGGCACGCGCGAGGGTCTAGGGTGGCGACGGATGTGTTGAATTTCAGGCACAATGGAGTCCTTTGTATCTCCGGGCCCACCGCGTGTCCGTTTTAAACATGCAAGATCACGAGCTGAAAGCGCTGCTGCAAAACGTCAAGACCATCGCGGTTGTTGGATTTTCTTCGCAGGCACACAAGCCCAGCTTCTTTGTTGCCAAGTATTTGCAGTCCCAAGGCTACCGTATATTGCCGATTAACCCGGCCTTGCAAGGGCGCCCCAGTGGATTAATGGGCGAGACCTGCTACCCGGATTTAAAAACTGCCATGGAAGCCACTGGCGAAAAGATTGATCTGGTGGATGTGTTTCGACGGGCGGAACACACGCCCGATGTGATGGCGCAAGCACTGAAAGTGGGTGCAGGTGCAATTTGGCTGCAGCTGGGCATACGCAATGACCATGTGCTGGCCAAAGCGCAGGCCGCCGGCATGCCTTGTGTGATGGACCTGTGCCTTAAAACCGAACATCAACGCCTGTTATTAAACCAGTAAGCGAAGCAATGCCATGAGTAGTTTTGTACCTCCACTGAATGACACTTTTTTGCGTGCGTTGCGCCGCGAACCCACCGAATACACGCCTGTCTGGTTAATGCGCCAGGCGGGTCGATATTTGCCAGAGTACCGCGCAACGCGGGCGAAGGCTGGTAACTTCATGGGGCTGTGCACCAACCCGGAGGCTGCTTGTGAGGTAACCCTGCAGCCGCTGGACCGTTATAAGTTGGACGCCGCCATTCTATTCTCGGACATTCTCACAGTGCCGGATGCCATGGGGTTGGGGCTCTACTTCGCAGAGGGAGAGGGCCCGAGGTTTGAGCGACCGATCGTCACTGAAGCGGATGTGGCGCGACTGACGGTGCCAGATATCGGAAGCAGCCTTAAGTATGTGACCGACGCGGTGAGCACCATCCGTGAGGCGCTCCACGGTCGGGTGCCCCTGATTGGTTTTTCTGGAAGCCCGTGGACATTGGCCTGTTACATGGTCGAGGGCGGAGGCAGCAGCGATTTTCGTAAGGTGAAAACCATGCTGTACAAGCGACCAGACCTGATGCATCAAATTCTGGAGGTGACCTCCCAGGCTGTGACCGAGTACCTGAAGGCCCAAATTGAGGCCGGTGCGCAAGCCGTGATGATTTTTGACAGTTGGGGTGGGGCTCTGGCAGATGGCGCTTTCCAGAAATTTAGTTTGAGCTATATCAAGAAGATCGTGAAGGCGTTGCCTTTACAAGCCAATCGAGGTGACTTTGTGGAGGATATTCCCTCCATTGTGTTTACCAAAGGTGGTGGTTTGTGGCTGGAAGACATTGCTTCTAGCGGTTGCAGTGCCGTGGGGGTGGACTGGACTGTGAACCTGGGCAACGCACGGGCCCGCGTGGGGGATCGGTGTGCTATTCAGGGAAACCTCGACCCCAATGTGTTGTTTGCTCAGCCAGCCCAAATTGAAGCTGAAGTGGCCAAGGCCTTGGAAAGTTTTGGTTTGCCCCAGCCTGGTGTGGGCCATGTGTTCAATTTGGGGCATGGCATCTCCCAGTTCACGGACCCCTCGGCGGTGGAGGTGATGGTGGACGCAGTGCATGCCTACAGCCGAAAACAAAGGCAGTAAGTTCTTGGAGTTATGCACATTTTTGGAGCAAGCGGGGATTTGCAAATTTTTGCAACGCACGATGCTCCGATAGGCTTTTTTGTTCAATAACTCATTGAAATATAGTGGTTTTTTGATTGTTAAGAAAAATTATACTTTACATCTGCAAGGTACTCCTGTAGCACAGAATTAAAATTTGCCCACACATGTCCACAAAGTTATCCACAGTTTGTGTGGGCTGGTTTGTAATTTCTTTAATTCGGCTTATCTAGTGCAACAACTTAAAGTAAGCTGTGAACAATGATCCCTTCTTGAACATCAAACATCCCCACAACGGGGGGGGCAATTTGCTGGTGGATGTGTGGATTGCTGCACCGCTTCCAAATCCATTCACCTACCAATGGACCCTCACCGAGACCCCTGTCCGCGGGCAACGGGTGCTGGTGCCATGGGGTCGTCAAACCCGCATCGGCTTGGTGCATGGTGTGCATTTGCCTGAGGCGGCCAATGCCAATTCACAAGGCACCAGCAACACCAAATCCGTGCTGGCATGCCTGGACGATGGGGCCTGTTTAAGCCCCGCTTGGTGGCAGTTGATTGAGTTTGCTGCCCGCTATTACCACCACCCCATGGGCATGATTGCGTTGGAGGCTTTGCCCAAGGCGCTGCGCGTGTTGAACGCAAAAGGGGCTGAGCCGGTGATGGTTGCAAAAGCAAGGGCATACGCCCAAACCCTGTCTGAGATAGCCGCACCCGTAGACCCGCCGCCCAAGGTTGGGCTGCCCATTTTGAATGCGAGCCAACTGGCTGCGTTGCAGGCGATTGACCAGGCTAGAGGTTTTGCCCCGCATTTGCTCTATGGCATCACCGGCAGTGGCAAGACAGAGGTGTACCTGAATGCTGTGGCTCACCGACTGGCCCAAGGTCAACAGGTGCTGGTGTTGCTGCCCGAAATCAACCTGACGCCAGCCGCTCAGCGCTTGTATGAAGAGCGCTTGGCGCCTCACCGCGTGGTGGTTTTGCACAGCAACTTGCCCGAGCTGGCCAGGACGAAAGCGTGGTATGCGGCAGCCATGGGCAAGGCCGGTGTAGTGATTGGTACACGCTTGGGGGTGTTGACCCCTCTGCCACGCCTGGGATTGGTGGTGGTGGATGAGGAGCACGACCCCTCATATAAGCAGCAGGATGGCATGCGTTACAACGCTCGCGACTTGGCGTTGATGCTTGCCAAGCAGCGCAATGTGCCAGTGGTGTTGGGTTCAGCCACGCCCGCGCTGGAAAGCTGGCTGAAGGCTGAGCAAGGTCAGTACAAGCGACTCTCCTTGTTAGAACGCGCTGTACAGGGAGCACGGCTGCCCACGGTGAAGCTGGTGAACACCGCCAACTTCCCGCCCAAAGAGGGTTTGACCGAGCCTGCCATGCAGGCCTTGGCAGCCAATTTTGCAGCGGGCAAGCAAAGCATTGTGTTTTTAAACCGGCGAGGTTATGCGCCTCAAATGGTGTGCAATGCCTGTGGCTGGGTGGCCAATTGTGACCATTGCACCGCCCACATGGTTTGGCACAAGAAGGAGCGGGTTTTGCGCTGCCACCATTGCGGTGCCGGCCAGCGTGTTCCCACTTACTGTCCATGTTGTGGCAACCAGGATTTAACGGGCTTTGGGCGTGGCACACAGCGCATTGAAGAGACCCTGGCTGGCCTGCTGCCCAGCGCCAATGTGCTTCGCATTGACGCAGACAGTACCCGCAACAAAGGGCAGATGGAAGAAAAGCTGGCGCAGGCCCACAGCGGGCAGGCCGATGTGCTGGTGGGTACTCAGATGATTGCCAAAGGCCATGACTTTGCCAACGTGACCTTGGTGCTTGCTCTGAATGTGGATGCGTCCCTGTATTCGCATGCTTACCGTGCTCCCGAGCGCTTGTTTGCTCAACTGATGCAGGTGGCAGGCCGAGCTGGCCGTCGGGAGGGGGAGGCCAGCATGCTGGTGCAAACCCGTTATCCTCAACATCCGATGTTTGTCGCACTGCAAGCCCATGACTATGAGCGATTTGCCGTTCACGAGATGCGGGCACGCCGTGAGGCGCGGATGCCGCCCTTCTCTTACCAGGCCACCTTGCGTGCTGACCACAAGGCCTTGGGCAATTGCGTGCAATTTTTGGCCTTGGCGCGTGAATTGGCCCAGCCCTTGTTGAATGAAGATGCGCCTGTGTTTTTGTGCGACCCTGTGCCGTTGCCTGTGGTGCGCGTAGGGGGGGTGGAGCGAGCTCAAATGTTGATCGAAAGCGAATCCAGGGCTGCCCTGCATCGATTGCTGGATGCATGGTTACCGATGCTTTACGGCGTACCGGGCTCTGTGCGTTGGTTTCTGGAGGTGGACCCAGTCGATCTTTGATCACGCACTGGGATCACCTGCAATGGGTAGGTGGGTTTTGTGATTTTCACCCGTCTGCGTAATTTCTAAAGGTGGCTGCAAGCACTAGATTGGGGGCGTGTAATTAACGGCTCGCCACAATTGGGTGCACCATGCTTTATCTTTATCAACCCGGACTTCAACAGCCTGTTGCAATAAAATCAGGTGAGATTGTACGAATCCCCATTGAATCCGATGAGTTGCCGCAACTGCGACTATTTTCGCCCGCCGGACAGCCGCTGGATGCTGGATTTGAGTACGAGCGGCGTGGCAGCGATTTGATTATTCGCGGACCGGATTCAATTCAGCTTGTGTTGGAGGGTTACGCCCGATTTTGCGAAACGGCGGAATGCATGCCGATTGAGTCGATGGTCAGGACAATCCGTGTTGGTGCTTTCGATTCTGAGGTTCTTGAGAAAAAAATACGCGTTGAAGATTACTTTGACTTGTATCAGTCAACGGAATTGATGGATCCCGTGGTGTTCACGCCTGCATCCCTTGGGTCTCCAGTGCAAGTGCAGGAGGGGTCTCGATCAGAGGCAGTGCGTGATGATTCTGCCTCTCGTACTTCAGTTCTAATAACACCAGACACAAATGCCCCTCGTCCGACCGTTGCGTATGAGCCACCACGTGCCGCTCCGGCACCTGAGGTCAGCAAAGCAGACACGACTTCCCCAAGCATTGAAATTTCCTGTGGTACCAGCACCCTTGCAGCGGGTCAGAGCGCCACCATCACTTTCACATTGAGCGAAGCGAGCAGCGACTTCACGTTAAGCGACATTCAAGTGCAGGGCGGCAGCCTAAGCAACTTCACCGGCAGTGGCGCAAGTTACAGCGCCACCTTCACCCCCACCCCACAATTTGCAGGCACAGCCAGCATTCATGTGGCCAGCAACAGCTTTACAGATGCCGTGGGCAACAGCAACGAAGATGGGGCAGAGACCAACAACAGCGTGAGCCTGTTGGTGGACACGGTGCGCCCAA
>DASUEF010000296.1:0-1586 GCA_036275215.1 Limnobacter sp.
TGCCGGGCCAGCAATACTGGAGGTGATGATGTAGTTGGGAATGGTTGGAATGCCCATGCCCAACACAATGCAGGTGAGCATGGTCAGCACCAGTGACAGGAACAAACTGTTCTCGCCGACGCTGACTACAAACTGGCCGAAGGTGTTGGCTGCGCCAGTCAGAGTCATGGTACCGATGATCACACCCACCATGGCACAAGCCACACCCACGGGCAATGCAGACTTCGCACCATCGGCCAGTGAGTCACGGCAAACTCCCAACGTTTCCCGTCCGCCTTTTCGAAATGCGTTAATTGCAATCAAGGTCAGAATGGCGCTTGCAATCACCCAGATGCCAAATTGTAGAAATGCTGCACACACCACGCCCAAGCCCATCCAAAACAGCACGCGGATCGCCATGTTAGGCAAACCAATTGCAATGGATGCGCCCAAGATGAGCACCACAGTGAATGCCAAGCCTACTGTGCCTGCGAATAAGGGTGTGTAGCCACCCACCAAAAGCCAAACCAAGGCAATCAATGGAAGCACCAGGTACCATTGGTCCTTGACGGCTTTCCAGGGATTGGGCAAGTCCCTCTTCTCCATGCCTTTCAAGCCACGTTTGCCAGCTTCCAGGTGCACCATCCAGAACGCGCCGAAGAAGTACAAAATAGCCGGGATGATGGCGGCTTTCACAATTTCAGAATATGGAACACCCAGCGTTTCAGCCATGATGAACGCCACAGCACCCATAACCGGCGGCATTAATTGCCCACCCATGGATGCGGTTGCTTCCACACCGCCAGCAAACGCGGCTTTGTAGCCGAAGCGTTTCATCAGGGGAATTGTAAATTGACCCGTTGTGACCACGTTGGCTACGCCTGAACCTGAAATTGTACCCATGAGAGCGGAGGACACCACCGCCACTTTGGCTGCACCGCCTTGCGCATGGCCAACAAGGCCCAGCGCAAAATCAGTGAAAAGTTTGATCATGCCAGCCTTTTCAAGAAAGGCACCGAACAAAATAAACAGGAAAATATAAGACGCTGACACATAGGTTGGAATGCCATAAATACCTTCTGTGCCGTAGGCCATGTGCTCGATGACCTGGTGGAAATCATAACCTCGGTGATCAAATGGGGCTGGCAGGAATTGGCCAAACAGGCAGTAGGCGAAAAATGTGCCGCAGATAATCGGCAAGGCTGGGCCCATCAGTTGCCAGGTGGCCACGAAAACTGTGACCAATGCAATGATGCCTAGGTAGATATCCAACTCAGTTGGGTCGCCAGCACGGAGCAGTAAAGGCTCGTATTCAATCAATTGGTAGCCCGCTATCAAGAACGCAGACAGTGCGAGAACCCATGCGATTATTTTGTAGGGCGCACTTTTCTGAAGTGCAATCAAGGGGAAAGCGAGCAAGAGCAAAAAGCCCACGTGGAATGCACGTTGCACCTGGCTTGGAAAATCAATCAAATGGGCGGCTGTCGCAATTTGAAAGATCGAGAAAAATACAGCGATCCAGAACAGCAGGCGACCTTCAAATGATCGAGTGAACCCTGCTGAGGTTGGATCGTGAAAACCGGAACTGGCTTCGATGGCTGGGGCTG
>DASUEF010000297.1:0-1718 GCA_036275215.1 Limnobacter sp.
CTTGGCAATCACGCTGTGATTGCGGTTGATGTTGAGTTGTCCCTTGATGGTGACATCTTGAATGTCAAAATCATGTTGCTCGCGTATGCCATCGCCTTGGCGCTTGAGCAGATCAATCATGACACCGCCTTGCTCTGAGCCCGTACCCAGGTTCACGTACGCGCCACGAAAACCCTGGTTGCCAGCCGAGAGTTTGGCAGACCCCTCAAAGCCGTTTTTTGGCACGGGTTTGGTGACAAAGTTGATCATGCCACCCAGCGTTTGGGGGCCATACAAGATTTGCCCAGAACCTTTGAGCACTTCCAGTCGATCAATGCGCTCCAATGGCGTGGAGTAGTGGGCCGAAGGGTCACCGTACGGTGCAAAAAATACAGTGGGTGCACCGTCTTCCAGCAGCAAGGTGCGAGAGCTTCGGCGTGGGTTCAAGCCTCGCAGGCCGCTGTTGAGGTGGGTGCCTGCCGCGTCTTCAGAAACCACATAGAGCCCTGGCACCTCTCGCATCAGTTCAAGAACAGAGAACGGCTCACGTTTGTCCAGTTGTTCACGGTCAACCACATTCGAAGAGCCAGGGAGATTCTCGATGTTGGATGGCAATATGCTGGTGCCAGACACTTCAACACCCGGGAGTACCTCGGTCTGCTGGGCGGTGGCTTGACCCACGGGAACCAGAGCCAAAAGCACGGCGCTGGTAAGGGTGGTGGTACGAAATGCGTGCATGCTGCGATCCTTCTTCGAATGTGAAATTGCTTTTCGAAGTGTAGGAGCATGAGCACGGTCACCGACAGGGAAGTTTTCCTGAAAGTGACCGACGCATCAGCCTCATGGTTGGTTAAAAGCTGTTTTCCAGCAGCACATCTTTCAGGGTCAGTTGACCGGGTTTGGGCCACGGCGCCTTCGTTCCTCGGCCGATGGCAACCATGGGCCCCATCACGTGATCGGAGGGCAGCTTGATCAGTTTGGCGACAGCCTCAATGTCAAAGCCGATCATGGGGCAACTGTCAAAACCTTCCGCCTTGGCAGCCAGCATCAAGGTTTGCATGGCCATGCCGATGGAGCGTTGCGCTTCATCGCGCTGAAGCCATTCGCGCCCTTCGTGAAATGGCCCCATCCAACCAACCAACAAATCTGACACCTCTTTGGGTGCATTGATCCAATACCGTTGGGGGTCTTTGGCCCAGGCTTTTGTGTCTGCCGTCATGATGACCAGCAGAGATGCGTCTGTGATTTGCGCTTGATCGTTGCCAAGCTGACGAAGTTGCTGACGCAGTTGCGGATCCCGAATGACGACAAATCGCCAGTGTTGGCTATTGAAGCTTGTGGGGGCCTGTATGGCTGCCTCAAAAAGCTTTGTTTCGCTGGCTTGGGGAATTGTGTAGGTGGGGTCAAACGCCTTCACTGCTCGACGTTGGTAGACTGCATCAAAAAAATCCATGAACTGCTCCTGGTGCTTACACTGCGAAAGCACGTGTGTTGGGTAAACGAGGCATGACATTAACCCAGCCAATGTGCTTTAACCATTCGGGTGTTCACTGTGCAGTGTGAGGGCGTTTGGACTGGCATACTGTTCACTTGTAAAAACAGAACAACAGGAGCGGGGACATGGCAATTCAGGCGTATGCGGCATTTGAGTCCAAAGGTCTACTCAAGCCCTTTGAATACGATCCAGGCGAACTGGGGCCTTTTGAAGTTGAGATTGATGTGGCGCACTGTGGCATTTG
>DASUEF010000298.1:0-1364 GCA_036275215.1 Limnobacter sp.
GAAGAGGTGAACCATGCGTTTCGCACCGCCACCTGGGACGAAGCACTGGCCTTGATTGCTGATCGGTTCAAACAGATAAAAACCACCCATGGCGGCCACGCACTGGCTGGTTTTGGCTCCGCCAAATGCAGCAACGAGGAAGCCTATCTGTTTCAAAAACTGGTTCGCACCGGTTTTGGTACGCACAATGTTGACCACTGCACCCGCCTGTGTCACGCCTCGTCAGTGGCCGCATTGCTGGAGGGCATTGGGTCGGGAGCCGTGTCCAACCCGGTGATGGATGTAAACCAGGCTGAAGTGATCTTCGTAATTGGTGCCAACCCCACAGTGAATCATCCTGTGGGCGCCACCTGGATTAAAAACGCGGTAAAAAACGGCGCCAAACTGATTGTGGCCGACCCCAGGCGTTCAGATCTCGCGCGGCACGCCACCCACTTTCTGCAATTTAAAGCCGACAGTGACGTCGTACTGCTCAATGCCTTGTTGCACGTCATCATCGAAGAAAACCTGATTGATCGGGAATTCATAGATCAACGCACCGAAGGCTTTGAGGAACTGAAATCGAATGTAGCCAGTTGTACGCCCGAGACCATGTCGTCCATCTGTGGCATATCACCGGCTGAATTGCGTGCAGTGGCCCGCCTGTATGCCACATCCAGTGCATCCATCATTTTGTGGGGCATGGGCATTTCACAGCACACCCACGGCACGGACAATGCGCGCTGCCTGATATCACTGGCACTGATCACCGGGCAAATCGGTCGACCTGGCACGGGCCTTCATCCCTTGCGCGGTCAAAACAATGTGCAGGGTGCATCAGACGCCGGGCTGATCCCCATGATGTACCCGGACTACCAACGAGTGTGCAATCCCGAAGCACAAAAGCGGTTCGAAGCCCTTTGGAACACACCGCTTTCCAACACCCCCGGGCTCACCGTGGTCGAGACCATGCAAGCAATTCTCGCTGGTGAGGTAAAAGGCATGTACATACTCGGTGAAAACCCCGCCATGTCTGACCCCGACTTAAACCATGCCCGAAAAGCACTGGCCGCACTCGATTTTCTGTTGGTGCAAGATATTTTCCTGACCGAAACGGCAAGCCTTGCAGATGTGGTTTTACCCGCCAGCGCTTTTCCTGAAAAAACCGGCACCTTCACCAATACCGATCGCCTGGTGCAACTTGGGCAACAAGCCATCGACCCGCCCGGTGAAGCACGGCAAGACCTTTGGATTATTCAAAGTATTGCTCAAGGACTGGGGCTGGACTGGCGGTATAACAGTGTGGAAGACGTGTTTGATGAAATGCGCCGCGCCATGCACAGCATTGAGGGCATCACCTGGCAACGCCTGCAACGCGAGCACGC
>DASUEF010000299.1:0-1352 GCA_036275215.1 Limnobacter sp.
ATCGGGAGAATGCACGCTGCGATCAACGGGAAGCTCTGAGCATGCTTGTAAAGCCTTTTGAGCGGCAGGTGTATGCGCTTGACCAGAAGATCAACGACCGGGGTATCCGTGTCGATCTGCCTTTTGTGTACAACGCAATCAACTTTGCCAATCGCAAAAGCGAAACACTTATCGAGCAAGCTCGCGAGCTCACCGGCCTGTCCAACCCCAACAGCGTCGCGCAGTTAAAGAACTGGCTTGAAGGCAACGACGTTTTGGTTGACTCGTTGAACAAGAAAGCACTGGCCAAGCTGATTGGACAGACAGATGACAAGCGGGTTGAAAAAGTGCTGCGCATTCGCCAGCAGCTGGGCAAGTCCAGTGTGAGCAAGTACACCGCCATGGTCCGTGCAGTTTGTTCAGACAGCCGAGTGCGAGGGCTGGTGCAGTACTACGGTGCCTCCCGTACCGGGCGTTGGGCCGGGCGCATTGTGCAGATGCAGAACCTGCCACAAAACAAGCTCAAGGATTTGGACCTTGCGCGCCAGCTGGTGGCTGCCGGTGAGTTCGAACTGTTTGACTTGATGTTCGACACGTTCGACACGCTGTCGCAGCTGATCCGCACTGCGTTTGTTGGCGTGCCTGAGTTCACTGTGGCTGACTTCAGCGCCATCGAGGCGCGGGTTGTGGCGTGGTTCTGTGGTGTGGCTTGGCGCATGGAGGTGTTTGCGACACACGGCAAAATATACGAGGCCTCAGCCAGCGAAATGTTTCGCATCCCGATGTCTGAGTTTGAAGAGTATGAAGCGCGTGGCGCCAAGCACCCGGCCCGCCAAAAAGGCAAAGTTGCTGAGCTGTTGCTTGGTTACGGGGGTGGTGTGAATGCGTTGATCAACGGTGGTGCGCTGGATATGGGGCTGCAGGAACATGATCTGCAGCCACTGGTAGACGCATGGCGGGCAGCTAACCCGGAAGTTGTAGCCATGTGGCGTGCGCTTGAGAGCGCGGCCAAGGCGTGCATCAGGACCGGCAAGGAAACGCGTGCAGGGTACATCACTTTCAAGTTTGCCCGGGGATGCCTGCTGATGGTGATGCCCAACCGCGAGCGTGCACTGACTTACCAGCAAGCTCGGATCAACAGGGATGGCCAGATCGAGTACCTTGGTACCGACCCAGACACCAAGCGCTGGGGCATCGCCACCACGTGGGGCGGGAAATTGCTGGAGAATGCTGCGCAGGCAATCAGCCGCGATGTATTGGCCGAGGCCATGTTGCAAGCTGACAAACAAGACATCCCAATCGTGCTACACGTGCACGATGAGATAGTGGCAGACGGCGACCACTTAAAACCCTTGCTGCAAATAACCTCCCGG
>DASUEF010000300.1:0-3520 GCA_036275215.1 Limnobacter sp.
TTGAATGCGCACGGCTATGTATTCGTTACCCCCGAAACTTTGGGCAGCATGGCGGGTTTGATGAAAGATTTTTTCGACCGAACCTACTACGCTGCGCTCGATCAAATCAATGGGCGGCCCTACACGGTGTTGGTGTGCGCCGGCAGCGACGGGCAGGGTGCAGTCAAGCAAATTCAGCGCATTGCCACGGGTTGGCGTTTAACGGAAATGGCACCGCCACACATTGTGTGTACCCATGCACAAACGCCTGAAAAAATTCTGGCACCCAAAACCATTGCCCCTGCGGATTTGCAACATTGTCGCGATTTGGGCGCTGCATTCGCAGGTGGTTTGGCTTTGGGTTTGTTTTAAATCACCAATTCAGCTTCTCCACTCCGGAAGCCGCACATCCTTCCACACTGCAAAGGCGCGCAGGCCCACGGTAACCAGTACGCAGCCCAGCATGTTCACATACGCCGGGTTGTCCAGTTCACGCAGGCCAATGTAAGCCCAGCCGCCGAAGAAGGCGCAAATGGCATAGGGGCGGTGGTCTTTGAAAGCTTGCGGAATTTCGTTGCACACAATGTCGCGCAGCACACCGCCAAACACGCCAGTGATGACACCCATGAAAACGGCCACCAAGCTGGGCATGCCCGCCATGATGGATGCGAAAACGCCCGCGGCGGTGAACAGGCCCAGCCCCAAAGTATCGGGCCACAAAATGGCTTTTTCAGTGAACTTGAAATGTCGCTGCCGCATAAACAACATGGCCACGATGCACAGCACGAACACGGCCCACAGCAATTCAATGTATTTCACCCAGAAAAAGGGGCGTACATCCAGCAACAAATCGCGCAGCGTACCGCCACCAAAGGCTGCCAAAAAGGCCACCACGCACACCCCCACGGCGTCCAGCCGCTTGCGTGCACCTTCCAGAATTCCGCTCAGGGCAAAGGCCAGCGTGGCCACCACTTCAATGCCCAGTTGAATGTTCTGGCTGAACTCCCCGGGGTTGAGCGTCGCCATGTCAGTTCACCGCCGCGCGATCGACGATCACGTAATGTTTGCGCACTGGCTCCAGTACCTCGAAAACACCTGTGAATTCCGCAGGAATTACTCCGGCATCGCCCGGACCAAACTGCTCGGCCTGCCCTTCCGCATTCGTAATCTGAATGCGCCCTTGCAGCACATGGAAAAATTCATCTTTGCCTGGGGCAAATGCAATGCGCCAAGCACCTGTCTCGCAGGCCCACACACCGGCACTGACTCCGTTGTTTTCATAGTGATTCCAGGTGCTGCGCAAAGGGTTGCCCTTTTCAAGCCGATCAGGGCGAGGGCGGTCATGTTCAAGCGGCGTGTTGCACTTGGCAAATACAGTCAGTTTTTGTGTCATGGATTGAACTTTGTTTTGAACCGTGGTCTATTGTAAAGGCAGGACTACAGGCAGGGGGCTTTAGCGATGAAACAGTTTTGGGAGGCCCTGGGGCAGTGGTCTGCAGCCTTGTTGTGTAGCGTCATGCTGTACGAAGTCTTTGCTGCATAAAACCGGGGAATCGATTACGCCCGCTGGGTGTAGAATCTAGGCACGTTCAGCCCGAGGTTTTATCGTGTCTACCCCTTTCCGTGTGTTGTCCTTCATCCCGCCGATGACGCAGCTCAACACGCCCTATCCATCCACGGCTTACATCACCGGCTTTTTGCGCAAACAGGGCGTTGATGCCGTGCAGGCAGACATTGCACTGGGCCTGGTGCTCAAGCTGTTTTCACCTGAAGGGCTGGACAGGATTGCCTCTGAAATTGAGCAGTACGAGGAAGTGACCGAGCGCGTGGCCCTGTTCATGGATCAGTTCAGCCGTTACCGTGCCACCATTGCCCCCACCATCCGCTTTTTGCAGGGAGGCGATTCCACCCTGGCGCACCGAATCAACAGCCGGGCTTTTTTGCCGGAAGGCCCACGGTTCGAGGCGCTGGATGTGTATGTGGACGAGGACGGCGGCGACCCGTTGGCCTGGGCCTTTGGTGCCCTGGGCGCGCAAGACAAGGCACGCCACCTGGCCACTTTGTACCTGAACGACCTGGCCGATGTCATTGCTGATGCGATTGATGAGCGCTTTGAGTTTGTGCGGTATGCAGAATCGCTGGCCGGTAGCCAGCCCAGCTTTGACCCGCTGGCTGACGCCTTGCAGCAACCCTTCACCTTGATTGATGAAATTCTCGTAGAGCTGACACTGGAGGAATTCAGGAGGCAGCAACCACAACTGGTGTTGTTGTCTGTGCCCTTTCCCGGCGCGGTGTATGCGGCCTTGCGCATGGCACAGGCCATGAAGGCCGAGAACCCCACCATCAAGATTGGATTGGGTGGTGGCTATGTGAACACCGAACTGCGTGAACTGGGCGAGCCACGCCTTTTCGACTTCGTAGACTTCGTTACGCTGGATTCCGGCGAGCGCCCCCTGCTTTGCCTGATTGAACACCTGCAAGGCAAGCGTGGCCCGCAGCGTTTGGTGCGCACTTTCACACGCAACGCAGATGGCAAAGTGCAGTACACCAACTGGGCTGAACCCGATGTGCCGTTTGGCGATGTGGGCACTCCTACTTGGGATGGTTTGCCATTGCACAGTTACCTCAGCCTGCTCGACATGCTGAACCCCATGCACCGGCTGTGGAGTGATGGGCGCTGGAACAAGCTGACTGTGGCGCACGGCTGTTATTGGAAAAAATGCAGTTTTTGCGATGTGTCGCTTGACTACATTTCCCGCTATGAAAACGCCACAGCCACCGAGCTGGTCAATCGCATTGAACAAATCGTGGCCGAAACTGGCCAAACCGGTTTTCATTTTGTGGACGAGGCTGCACCCCCCAAAGCCTTGAAGGCCTTGGCACAGGAATTGATTGCCCGCAATGTATCCATCTCTTGGTGGGGCAACATACGGTTCGAAAAATCCTTCACGCCCGAGCTTTGCCAGTTGCTGGCTGACAGTGGCTGCATTGCGGTTAGTGGCGGGCTGGAGGTGGCATCCGACCGCTTGTTGAACCTGATGAAGAAGGGCGTTTCAGTGGAGCAGGTGGCGCGGGTCACCAAAGGCTTTACCGATGCCGGCGTGTTGGTACACGCTTACCTGATGTACGGCTTCCCCACTCAAACTGTGCAAGACACCGTGGATGCGCTGGAATACGTGCGCCAATTGTTTGCCGAGGGCTGTATTCAATCGGGTTACTTTCATCGTTTTGCCTGCACCGTGCACTCGCCAGTGGGTAAAAACCCGGAAGAATATGGCATTCAATTGAAGCCCTTGCCCCAAGGCACTTTTGCGAAAAACGACATCGGCTTTATCGACCCCACGGGTGTAGACCATGCAGCGCTTGGCGAGGGCTTGAACCGCGCGCTTTACAACTACATGCACGGCATTGGCCTGGACCAGAATGTGCGCAGCTGGTTTGACCAAAAAGTGCCTCGCCCCACGGTGCAAAAAAACTTCATTGAGCAGGCTTTGTACGGCAAACCAGTCAAAACAGCTTAATATTGACAGTATGTAAACTT
>DASUEF010000301.1:0-4434 GCA_036275215.1 Limnobacter sp.
TGTCATTTTGCCACTGGTTGTCAGGCCGCAAGGCCGCTGGGAAGGCGACACATCAAGACTTGCAAGCCCGGATACCGGCCTTGACCGTTTTGCCTGAGCAATCCCATTTCAGGCGGGGCGACTGGTGCTGCGGGGAGGCAGTGCGCAGGCGGCTGTGTTGGGTTTTCAATACAAATCAGTCAAACAGTGGCCTTGGCCTGCATGTGCGGTCGGCTGTTGCGTGGTGTCCGCTTGTGTGTTGGTCTTCGGCAGTGTGTTTGTCCGTGCGGTGGGCACGGCTGTCTGGAGTCCATGGTGTTTAAACAATCTACTTCTTTTATCCGCATTCATGCGGCCATCGCTGCCTGCTTGGCAAGTGCAGCGGCTACTGCTCAAGAGCAAATTGCATTTGTTCAGTTGCCACCGGTTTTTGTTAGTTCAGTGTCGACCGGGTTTTCACCACAGAATCAACCTTATTCAAACACGGTCATCACATCCGATGACATTCGACGCTCTGGTTATACCAGCCTGAGGGAAGTGTTGTCCCGGCTGGGTTTGGTAAACGTCAGCACCCCTTTGAATGGCAGTCGCAGCGCTGCTGTGGATTTGCGGGGGTTTGGGGAAAACGCCTCTGCGAATGTGGTGTTTGTCGTGGATGGAGTACGTCTAAACGACAACGAAGGTGTTGTGCCTCGGTATGGCAGTATCCCCGTGTCCTCGATTGAAACCATCGAAATCATTCGCGGTGGCAGTTCCGTGGCGTATGGCAGTGGCGCATCCGGTGGAGTTGTGCGAATTACCACCAAAAAGGGAAAAGAGGGGCTGGGAGGGGACGCTCTTTTGTCTCTGGGCTCGTTTGGCACGCGTGAACTTGGGGTTAACTTATACGGTGGAGCCAACGGGTTTTCGTTGACTTTCAACGGCGCCAAAGAATACACAGATGGTTATCGCGACAACAGCGAGGCAGATCGAGATTACGGCAGCCTGGCCTTGGATTGGCGGGGCGGTGAGTACAGCGCCGGTGTCTCTTTTTCTGCCGAAGGCACGCGTGCAGGTCTACCAGGTGCCTTGAGCAGATCCCAATTTGAGCAAAATCCAAGGCAAACCAACAGCCCCCTTGATTTTGGCGAGTTTGAACGAGATACGGTGCGCACTTACGCGGAAGTCGATCATGGCAATTGGGGGGGCGGTGTTCGCATCAGCCGCCGCACCCACAATGCACTGGGCTCGTTTGATTTCGGGGGGTTTCCTTTCGTGTCGGTCAGCGAATACGAACAGGACCAGATTAGCCCGTTTCTTCGTTTCAATTTCGACGGATTTGGTGGCACCCATGTACTGCGGGTGGGGGTGGATCGTCAGAAAGCCGCTCTGCGAGGTTTTGATGCAGGCACTCTAGAGAGCAATGCATTGTTTGTGGAAGACGACTGGTCTGTGAATGAACGTTTGCGGGTCAACGCAGGAAGCCGTTATGAACGCTCCGAGCAGGCCAAGGCCAGCGGTGCCAATCGCGATTATTCGTCGGTGGCTCATCAGTTGGGGGCCAGTTACAACCTTCGGGAGGATCTTACGGTTTTTGCCCGAGCAGCCCGTTCGTTTCGCATACCCAACGCCAATGAAAACGGCTTTGCAGCGTCCGGCAATACCGCCGTGCCTTTCTTGGAGACTCAAGAGGCCGATGAGCTGGAGGTTGGTCTCGGTCGCACCCTTGGGCAAGGCGAGTTGACCGGCAGCGTTTTTGTGATGGATGTCGACAACGAACTGTTTTTTGATCCCACGCAGACGCCCGTGCGGAATCGAAATCTCGATGCGCTACGTAGGCAGGGTTTCGAGGCGCGCTGGAAAGGGGAGTTGAGCGCCCAGACGCGTTTGAATACTTCGTATCAATTCCTGGACGCAAAATTCCGTTCTGGCGGCTTAAGTGGTAGTCGCGTTCCGTTGGTGCCCCGGCATAATGTGAAACTCTCTGTAGACCATGACTGGACTGCCCTATGGTCCACGGAGTTGGTCGCCTTGGCGCAGTCGGATCAGCAGGCAGCGGCCAATCAAGCGTTGGAAATTCCGGGTTTTGGAACGGCTGATTTAAACATCCGATACCGTGCAGACCACTACACGGTGGTGCTACAACTGCAGAACCTATTTGACAAAGACTATTATCGTTTGCAGTTTGGTCCCAACGGAATTTACCCGGAGACAGGCCGAGCTGTATTTTTGACAGTCAGCACTGAGTTCTAATGGGAGCATCCGCTTGCGCTTGAACGTGCTCGGAGTCGTGTTGGCGTGCTTGCTCGGTCCTGCTTGTAATACCGCGCTTGCAGCCACCTGCGTTCACGACGACACTGGCCAGCCCGTTTGTATCCGTTCGGCTGTGCCTGTCAAGCGCGTGCTGAGCTTGTCCCCCCACCTCACCGAAATCGCTGCGTATGTGGGTGGCGTGGGGCAGTTGCTGGCGGTGGACGACTCCAGCAACCACCCAAACGAAGTGGTCAAATTGCCGCGCATTCGCCAACCCTGGTTGGCGAGCACGGAAAGTTTGCTGGCTTATAAACCCGATCTGGTGCTGGCTTGGCAATCTGGCATCTCCCAAACCGCGGTGGCTCAGTTGCGTGCCGCCGGGGTGCCTGTGTTTGTGAGCGAGCCCACCTCCGTTCAAGCCGTGGCTGAGAACATGGTTGCCGTGGCCAAACTGATGGGGCACTGGCCTGCCCAAGCTCAAAAAATTGACGCATGGCGGGCAAAGATGGCTTCGCTGCAAACCACCCATGCCGGCAAGCTGCCTGTGCGCGTGTTTTATCAGGTTTGGCACCAACCCTTGATGACCCTGGGGGGCAAGCACCTCGTCACCGAAATTCTTGCCATGTGTGGCGGGCGAAATGTGTTTGCCGATCAACCTGGACTCTCCCCCACGGTTAACTTAGAGACGGTGATCTCCCGCAAACCAAGCGTCATTTTGGCCAGTGGCGGCGCCGAGTCTGAGACCGCCCTGAAAATTCAATGGTCAACATGGCGCAGCATCCCCGCCGTGGCCATGGGGCATGTGCACACCTTGCCACCCGACCTCTTGGTGCGCCAGGGGCCTCGCCTTCTTGAGGCCACGGAGCGGATCTGTGGATTGCTCGATTCTGTGCGTTAGGTCAACATGACCCGACGCCCGGGTTGTGGTTTTCCCCTAGTTTGGGGATACTCCCGTGTTATAGTCCGCACCAGCAATGTATTTGCAGTATTCACACTTAAAACCATAAGCGCTTTCCCACAAGGAGAAGTTTCATGAAAATCGGAATCCCGGCCGAGACCAGGTCCGGAGAAACGCGTGTCGCTGCCACACCAGAAACGGTGAAAAAGCTGATTGCCCAAAAGCACGAGGTTTTTGTTCAGGCGGGAGCCGGCGTGGCCAGTTCCATCACCGACCAGGCCTATGCGGAGGTGGGTGCAAAAATCGTCGACCGAGCCATGGACGTGATTGCCCAGTGCGACATGATCCTCAAGGTGCGTTCTCCTGCGGAAAACGAATTGTCTGCCTATCGTGCAGGTCAAGTGGTGGTTGGCATGCTCAATCCTTTCGACAATGCGGGCTTGGAGGCCATGAACAAGGCCGGGCTCACCGCTTTCGCATTGGAAGCAGCGCCCCGCACCACCCGTGCCCAGAGCATGGATGTGCTGTCCTCCCAGGCCAACATCGCCGGATACAAAGCCGTGATGATTGCAGCCAATGTGTACCAGCGCTTCATGCCCATGTTGATGACTGCGGCGGGCACGGTGAAAGCTGCTCGCGTTCTTATTTTGGGCGTGGGTGTTGCTGGTTTGCAGGCCATTGCCACGGCAAAACGTTTGGGTGCGGTGATTGAGGCGTCTGATGTGCGTCCCGCCACCAAAGAACAGGTGGAATCCTTGGGTGCCAAGTTTGTGGATGTGCCCTTTGAGACCGATGAAGAGCGTGAAATTGCGCAAGGCGTGGGTGGATATGCCCGCCCCATGCCCGAAAGCTGGATGAAACGCCAGGCCGCCGCCGTGCACGACAAAGCGATCAAGAGCGACATCGTGATCACCACGGCGTTGATCCCTGGTCGCAAAGCCCCCACCTTGCTGCACGAAGAAACCGTGCGCGCCATGAAGCCGGGCTCGGTGGTCATCGACCTGGCGGTGGAGCAGGGTGGCAACTGCCCCTTGTCCAAACTCAACGAGATTGTCGATGTGAACGGTGTGAAGATTGTGGGTTATGCCAACCTGGCGGCCATGGTGGCCGCTGACGCATCCGCTTTGTACGCCCGCAACGTGATCGATTTCTTGAAGCTGGTCTTTGACAAAGAAGGCGCTTTTAAAATCGACATGGAAGACGACATTGTGGCCGCCTGCCTGATGTGCACCGGCGGTGATCTGAAACGCAAGAACGCTTGAGGAGAGGCACAGCCATGGATGCCATCAGCCCTACCGTTGTGAACCTGATTATTTTTGTACTGG
>DASUEF010000302.1:0-9025 GCA_036275215.1 Limnobacter sp.
GGAGCAGCAGGCTTGGTGCGAGCATCCAGAAAACCTGCCCTTGCGTGCCGCAAAGGACCGGTGCCGGTCAACCGACAGGTTGCCGGCAGGGGCCGAGCCCGACCGCGCAGTTTTGTCGGGGCGGCCCCAGGTCATTCAGGCCCAGAAAGGGATCAACAGGTTTTCAGCGAGAAACAAGCCTCTGCTCGGCCTGTGACCATAGATGTAGCTCAGCCTCGGGCCAGTAAAGAGGCTCTGCCTGTGGCCAGAGAAATAGCGCAGCCTATGGCCAAAGACGCAGCCTCAGTCAGAGCACCCGCCCTTCAGCCCGCGCATCGTCCAGATCAAAAACCACCCCAAATCCAATCGACCCCCTGAACACTTTGACCAGCACCAAAGGTCCCTGCGGACGAAGCTGATCCCATATCCAGCGGGCAATGTTCTCGGACGTCGGCAATGCAATGAATTCGTTTAGGTAGGAGTGATCCAGTCGCTTGCGCACTGCCTCCACCTGATCGCTCAAAAGGCTTTCAGGCACCACATAGCCATCGGTGGCAGGGCCTTCAAACCACACCTCGGCGGTGTAGCTGTGGCCATGCAAACCAGGCCAGTCTGGCAGCTGGTGAGCCACATCAAATGTAAATTGCTTAAAAACCTTCATGGCATTCCAATCACTTTGTGGGTTTGCACGCTCAAGCGCCAAAGTGGTTTACTCAGGCATGTTTGTATGGCCACCTGCAAATTGTGCGCTTTGCGAACCGGGTCTGCATCATCCATGGCCTGCACGAAATAATGCTGAAAGCTCAACTGCGCCAAAGCATCCAGATTTTGCCCCACTTGAGGCACGACCACCTTCAATTCGTGGCCATGGGTTTGCACCAGTTCACTTCCAAATTTGGGGCTCACACAGATCCAGTCCACACCATCGGGCACAGGCAAGGTTCCATTGGTTTCAATTGCAATCTCGAATCCTTGAGCGTGCACAGCCTCGATCAGCGCTTGATCCAACTGGAGGGTGGGCTCACCGCCCGTAAAAACCACATAGGGCTTACACCCTTCGACCCCTCCTGCAAATGTGCATGCAATCGCCCGAGCCAAGTCCAAGGGGGATTTGAACTTGCCGCCACCGACACCGTCGGTGCCAACAAAATCGGTGTCACAGAATTTGCAAACCGCCGTGGCACGGTCTTCCTCGCGACCACTCCACAAGTTGCAGCCTGCAAATCGGCAAAACACAGCCGCCCGCCCGGCCTGCGCGCCCTCGCCTTGCAGGGTGTAAAACATCTCTTTGACAGTGTATGTGCTCAAAACAGCGGGAGGATGGATTCAACAGGCGCCATGCTAACCGAAATGGCAATCGATGCCCAGCAAACCAATTTATTGCTGTGCAAAATCGCCTTGCAAAACAGAATTGAAAAAGGCAAAAAAAATGCCCGGTATGGTTAACCGGGCAAACCTCAGAAGCAAAGGAGGAGGGATGTGAGCCCCTAGTTTGCAACCACCCCTCTTGCCTTTCAAGTCCATTTTTCGAGGCTTTCCTCGAAACCGGCGAGTTACATCCATCCCAAACCCAGTAGAAGAAACCCTCCACTTCGCTGAAAATCGCACGGGCGTTCGCTTTCAGGGCACACCCCTTCCGCACCGCCGCAATTTAGAAGAAAAAGCCCAAAACCACTGTGTGCGGTGTTGGACCTGTTGCCTAAAACTAACAAGTTACTTTTAAGTAACCTTTAGAAATACTTTTTGAGCTTCTTGGTGACTAAACCACGCATTAAAAGGGCAAAGACACCGACGGGGCCACCTTCAAAATGGCCGCCTTGAACTCGGCCTGGATGCGCGCCAGCGCCGCGTCATTGTCGGCCTCAAAACGCATCACCACCACTGGTGTGGTGTTGGAAGGCCGCGCCAAGCCAAACCCATCTGCATACTCCGCACGCACACCATCAATCGTCACCACACGCTCGGCGGACGGGAATTTGCCCTGCGCCTGCAGTTGACTGACCAGCACAAAATTTTCGCCCTCTGCGGTCTTCAGTTGCAGTTCAGGCGTGCTGCTGGAGTTGGGCAGGGCGTTGAGTTCAGCCGATGGGTTGTGGCCCTTGGACAAAATCTCCAACAAACGGCAGCCCGCATACAAGCCATCGTCAAAGCCATACCAACGCTCTTTAAAAAACACATGGCCGCTCATTTCGCCCGCCAGTGGCGCACCTGTCTCCTTGAGCTTGGCTTTGATCAGCGAGTGCCCTGTCTTCCACATCAAGGGTTCACCACCCGCTGCCTTCACCGCATTGGCCACATGGCGGGTGCACTTCACATCGTAAATCACCATGGCGCCTGGGTTGCGAGATATCACATCGCGCGCAAACAGAATGAGCTGACGGTCAGGGTAAATAACCTCCCCGTCTTTGGTCACCACGCCCAGGCGGTCGCCGTCGCCATCGAATGCCAACCCCAACTCCGCATCGCCCGCCTTCACGGCAGCAATCAAATCTTGCAGGTTTTCTGGGTGGGCGGGGTCTGGGTGATGGTTGGGAAAATTGCCATCCACCTCGCAAAACAACTCCTGCACCTCGCAGCCCAGCGCTTCGTACAGCTTGCGTGCAAATGCCCCGGCTACGCCGTTGCCGCAATCCACGGCAATCTTCATGGGACGTGCCAAGCGAATGTGGCCCACAATCTTGCTCAAATAATCGGGCCACACATCCAACTGTCGATAGCCTCCCCGCTTTACACCAGCCAAAGGGCCTCGCATGGGCTGTTCATCTTGAATCCATTTGAGCAAACCCTGAATGGTGTCGCCGTATAAGGTTTCACCAGCGACCATCATCTTCAGGCCATTGTACTGCGGGGGATTGTGGCTGCCAGTCACTTGCACACCGGTGCCATTGCCCAGCAAAAACGTGGCGAAGTACACCAGCGGCGTGGCCACCATGCCCACGTCCACCACGTCCACGCCCGCATCCTGAAATCCATCGGCCAATGCCTTGCACAGGCGCGGTCCAGACAATCGTCCATCGCGCCCAACCACCGCCTCGCTTTTGCCACGTTGCAAGGCCAGCGCCCCCAAGGCACGCCCCACTGCGTAGGCAGCATCCTCAGTCAAGGTCTCGTCCACTATGCCGCGAATGTCATAGGCTTTAAATATGGATGGGGAAATGGTCATGCATACACCTGAGAATAGAAATGAACACGGAACGATTAATAGCGCTTGAGGCCCCTGCGGCACTGAATTCGGGCCTCAGCGGGCATAATACAACTTTTGACGGTCAGGAATTGTTTCACCCATGGCCCACTACGCGATTGGCGATGTGCAGGGCTGTTTCGACTCCCTTCACAGTTTGTTGGAGCACATTGCCTTTAATCCACAACACGACACACTCTGGTTTGCCGGCGACTTGGTGAACCGCGGGCCACGCTCGCTCGACACCTTGCGGTTTGTGCATGGGCTGGGCAAAGCCGCATACACTGTGCTGGGCAATCACGACTTACACTTGCTGGCCCTTTGGTGCGGCGTGGGTCGCCAACACAGCTCCGACACCATCGCCGAGGTTGTGGATGCACCCGATGGGGAGATGCTGATTGATTGGTTGCGGCACCAACCGCTGGCCTTGCCCCTGCCTGCACCCAAGGGCGCATTGCTGGTGCATGCGGGCGTGTTGCCTCAGTGGAGTCATGCAAAAATCTTGGCGCTGTCTGCCGAAGTGCAGCGCGTGCTATCCAGCCCAGACTGGACCCAATTCATGGCCGTGTTGTATGGCAACAAACCCAACCGCTGGGAAGATTCCTTGACTGGCGAGGATCGCCTGCGCTTTGTGGTCAATGTATGTACACGCATGCGGATGCTGCAAGCCGATGGCAAAGTGGATTTTAAATTCAAGCTGGAGCCCGCCGATGCGCCACCCGAGTTGAAGCCCTGGTTTGAGCTACCGCGCCAGCATGCACCGCAGGAGGGCCCCATTGTGTTTGGGCACTGGTCCACGCTCAATCAAATACGCAATCCAGCAGGCTACTGCTTGGACACCGGCTGCGTGTGGGGCGGTCAACTCACCGCCTTGCGTTTGGATGACGGTGAAATATTTCAAGTGCAAGCGGTGGAACCACCACTGCCCACCGTGCCTTAGTTCCCCCGGGGGATTTAATCCAAGTTACCAGCCAAGCGGGCGGATATTTGCGCATAGGCCAAGTCGCTCAAATCGTGGCGTGTTTGGCCCGTGGTTGGCATGGGGTTGTGAAAGTAAAGCTTCACCACAAACCCCTTGCGATTGTTCAACAGCACTGCAATGTTTTGCAACAGGGTTTGCTCGCCAATGAAAGCCGGCGCTGGGGTGTAACGGCCGCTTGGCGTACAGTATTGCAGGCTCACCGGCAGCAATGGCACGCCCGCTTGAATGGCAGGCTGCACAAAGTTGCTGTGGAAGTGCAAAGGCGCATTGCCCGGCCCCGTGGTGCCCTCGGGGAACACAGCCACGCTGCGACCGGTTTTAAGCACCCCCACTGCGGCATGAATCACATCCCGCACCGCATGCCGTTTGCCTCGTTCAATAAACAAGGTGCCACTGCGCTTGGCCAACGTACCACCAATCGGCCATTTCGATATTTCAGCCTTGGCAATAAAAGTAACCGGGCACACGGCATTGAACGCAAAAATATCCAACCACGAAACGTGATTGCTGTAGAGCAGGCAAGGGCCGTGCAAGGCATAGTCGGCCAAGGGGCTCTCGTACTCGGCCTGCACGCGCACATTCAACATATGCATCAGTGTGCTGGCAAAGCGCTGCTCAATGCGCGTGCGGGTGCCCACCGACACAAGCGGCCACAACAGCAAAGCCACCAGCAAACCATACAGCAGGTGCAACACCAGCCGCAAAACCATCCAGACCTTGCGCATGTTGCCCCTCAAACCGCCAAGGTTTGAATGCGGTTTTTTTCAAGTGTGGAGTAGCTCTGATTGCCGTTGACCATGGTGAGCTGCACTTTGCCCTGCATGGGCAAGCCATTGAAAGGCGTGTGTTTGCCCTGGCTAATCAAGCTGCTTGGCCCCACCACCCAATCCACATCGGGGTTGAACAGGCACAAATCCGCAGGCATGCCAGGGCGCAAACCACCCGCCTGCACCTTGATGATGCTGGCTGGGTTGCTGCACAGCAACTCCACCATGCGGCTGGCGGGCACATTCTGCTCACGCATCCACTTCACGGTGAGGGTCAACAACAACTCCAAGCCCGTGGCCCCTGCTTCGCTTTCTGCAAATGGCAGCAGCTTGGCATCGTCATCCACCGGGGTGTGATCGGAGCAAATGGCATCGATGGTGCCATCCAGCAAGCCTGCACGAATGGCATCCCGGTCCCGCTGCTCACGCAGGGGTGGCACCAAATGCGCATTGGGATCAAAAAATCCGATGTCCATGTCGGTGAGGTGCACATGGTGCACGCTCACATCACAGGTCACAGGCAGCCCTTCCTTTTTGGCCTGCCGCACCAGCTCCACACCTTTGGCGGAGCTCACTCGGCAAATGTGCATGGCTGTGCCCGTGTTGCGGATCAATTCAAAGTACGCCTCCATGGCAATGGTTTCGGCCATCACCGGCACACCACTCAAACCCATGCGAGACGCATAGGCCCCAGCGTGTGCCACCCCACCACGGCTCAAATTGGGCTCATTGGGCCGCAAAAACACCGTGAAGTTAAAATTGCGTGCGTACTTCATGGCCTGCAACAACACACGCAAATCGCCAATGGGTTGTTCCGCTTGGCCAAACCCCACGCAACCCGCCTCATTCAGTTCGGCCATCTCGGTGAGGGTTTCCCCTTTCAGGCCGGTGGTGAGCGCACCCAAGGGATACACCTTGGCCAAGTTAAGTTGCCTGGCCTTGAACTTCAACATTTCAATCAGGCCTGGTTCATCGAGCACAGGGTCGGTGTCTGGCGGGCACACCAAGGAGGTCACGCCCCCGGCCATCGCAGCTTCCATCTCGCTTTCCAGCGTGGCCCTGTACTCATAACCCGGCTCGCGCAAGCGGGCCGACAAGTCCACCAAACCCGGCAAAACCCACAGGCCAGAGGCATCAATCACACGGCCTGCAGCAAAGTCTGCGGGTATTTCGCCCTTGGGAGCCACAGCCACCACGCGGCCAGCCGCCACCGCCACATCCATCACACCGTCGGCACCGATGCTGGGGTCTATCACTCGTCCGCCTGAAATCAACACACGCATTGCTTGTCCTTTCTCTTGGGTGCCTTAATTGCCAGTGGCTTTGCTGGAAGCCAAAATACTCATCACCGCCATGCGCACGGCGATGCCGAACGTCACTTGGTTCAAAATCACACTTTGTGGACCATCGGCCACGGCAGAGTCAATTTCAACGCCGCGATTCATGGGACCAGGGTGCATCACAATCGCGTCAGGCTTGGCCACCCTCAGTTTTTCTTCGGTGAGCCCAAAGTGCTTGAAATACTCTTGTGCAGAGGGAATCAAGGCACCTGTCATGCGCTCCTTTTGCAAACGCAACATGATGATCACATCGCAATCGCGAATGCCCTCCACCAGGTCGTGGTACACCCGAACACCCATGCTCTCCAGGTGGCTAGGCAACAGTGTGCGGGGCCCTACGGCTCTTACCTCGGGCACGCCCAGGGTGGTCAGTGCATGAATGTCTGACCTGGCCACCCGGCTGTGCAAAATATCGCCCACAATGGCCACGCGCAGTTTGGTGAAATCTTGCTTGTAGTGGCGAATGGTGTACATGTCCAGCAAGGCCTGCGTGGGGTGCGCATGCCGCCCATCGCCCGCATTGATCACATGAATACCGCCCCCCGTGACTCGGTTCAAATGCTGGGCCAGAAAGGTGGGGGCGCCACTCTCGGAGTGACGCATCACAAACATGTCCGCCGACATGGCCGCAAGGTTATCAATGGTGTCGATCAAGCTCTCGCCCTTGCTGGTGGACGAGGAGCCAATGTTGAGGTTGACCACATCGGCCGACAAGCGTTTGGCCGCAATTTCAAAAGTGGTGCGTGTGCGCGTGGAGTTCTCAAAAAACACGTTGAACACCGATTTGCCACGCAACAGCGGCACCTGCTTCACCTCGCGATCGGTGACCGATAAAAAGGATTCGGCGGTGTCCAAAATCCGGTGAATCATGGCCTTGGGCAAGCCCTCGATGCTCAACAGGTGAATAAGCTCCCCAGCGGCGTTGAGTTGCGGGTTATTCAATTGGCTTTACCTCCAGGTCCAGGCGGAATGCGCCTTGGTCATCTTGGGTGAGTACAAACGACTCATTGGGTTTGAGCTGCCAGTGCATGCCCACATACTGGGCATCAATGGGCAATTGCCGCCCGCCCCGGTCCAGCAGCACAGCCAACTCAATCTTGGCTGGGCGCCCATAGTCAAACAGGTGATTCACAATGGCCCGCGTGGTACGCCCGGTGTACAACACATCGTCCACCAACAAAATGCTCCGGCCTTCCACTTCAAATGGCACCTCGGCTGGTTTGGGGTCGCTCTTCAAGCCCCGCTGAGAAAAATCATCGCGATAAAAAGCGCTGTCCAAAAATCCACAGGGCAATGCAAAACCCAAATCGGCGTGCAAGCGCTCAGCAATCCAGGCGCCGCCACTGTGCACACCAATCAGGCCCAAGGCACTGCGGTCGGGGAAGGCTTTGTCAATTTGGTCGCGCAGGCGCGCATACAAACTCTCGGGGTTTGGCAGGTTCATTGCCCCTCCAGAAAAAACTGTTCCAGAATCAAACACGCACTGCCCATGTCCACCCGGCCCTTGTTGGCGCGGGCAGAGGCGCCTCCCATGCATTGCTCAATCACAGCGCTGGTGTAGCGCTCGTCCACCATGCTACAAGGCAAACCAAAGCGACCTTCCAACTGGCGAGCAAAGCGGCAGCAGCGTTGTGTTAACTCATTGTCGCTGCCATCGGGATAGCGCGGCACCCCCACCACCAAGCCCTCAGGCTGCCATTCTTTGATGAACTGCTCAATGCGTGCAAAACGTTGTGAATCTTGATCGGCATCCACCACCCCAACGCCTTGGGCGGTTTTGGTGATTGAATTGCCAAATGCAACACCGATGCGTTTTAGACCAAAATCAAAAGCCAAAAACAACGTGGGTTTTGAATTGTGCATGGTCTCTACGCGTGCCCCGCTGCACCAGTCAACAAAGAGGGATCGATACCCAGCAAACCGTAAGCACTTGCAAAACGCTCCTCCAGCGGCATGTTGAACAGAATGTCGTCGTTGGCAGGCACAGTGAGCCACGCGTTTTGCGCAAGCTCGTGCTCCAGCTGGCCCTCACCCCAACCCGCATAGCCTAGGGTTATCAACCAGTGCTCGGGTGCTTGCCCTTTGGCCACGGCCTCTAGAATGTCTTTCGAGGTGGTCAGCGAAATTCGATCATTCACAGGCAAAGACGAATTCCAATGCAAGGGCGCGGTGTGCAATACAAATCCACGTTCGGCCGCCACCGGGCCACCGGCCATCACCGGGAAGTGGTCTTGCAATTCAGCCTCCACGTTGAGCTCGATTTTGTCGAGTAAGGCGGCAATGCCCAGGTCGGTGGGGCGATTAATTACCAAGCCCATGGCCCCCCGGGAAGAATGCTCACACATGTACACCACCGACCCCGCAAAACTGGGGTCGAGCATGTTGGGCATGGCAATCAAAAAATGACCGCACAGGCTGAATTCATCGGGGGTAGAAATTTCGGGCTCGCTCATGCCAAAATTGTAATGCCTTTTCCGAGCGTTTTACCCCCAACACAAGCAGTACCATGCCAGCACCCACCCTTGAAAACCACTCCCTCTCCACCCAACCCCGGCCTGGGCAGTACGCCACAGGCTTGATGTGGTTCCGTCGAGACCTGCGGACCCACGACAACGCTGCCCTGTTTTATGCCCTGAAGCACTGCCAACAGGTGCACTGCGTGTTTGTGTTTGACAAAACCATCCTGGACAAACTGCCCAACAAAGCCGACCGCCGGGTGGAATTCATCTGGGAAAGCTGCATGGCCTTGAAGCGCAAGCTGCAAGGGTTTGGCGGC
>DASUEF010000303.1:0-1345 GCA_036275215.1 Limnobacter sp.
CATGAAAGAACAGTCAGAACTGAACAAACCGTCAGAGAGGTTCATGCCACTGATGGTGCCGTTCAACACAAACTGGTTTCGGTTCAATGCATTCCATTTCAAGTCGCCTTCGCTGTAGGCGCTAATGACAAACTTGGAACGGTCGGCCAGTGAAATACTGCTTTGCACCCCGGGTACCTGTTCAATGGTCCACTGGAACAAATCCACAGCCGCCAGCGTGTTGTACTTGATACAACCGTCCATCTCGGTTTCAACCATGACCACAAATACATCAGTACTTGTCGAGTAGTTGTCGGTCACATACGCGTTGTCCAGGTTGTAGCGCGAATCCGCGCGCAACTCGGGGGCACCCTTGTCAAGGTCACCAATTTGTACGTTGGCATTGCCCCACAGGCCCACCGCCAACAAGGCCAAAGCAACCGCCAATGCACCTTTGGCCATTTTGGCCTGTGCAAAACCAGCCAGAAAGTGCCACAACTTGTTGCTGCCAGATTCCTCTTGCTGCAACTTCGCCACCGCCTTTTCGTCGACACCGACGTAGCTCATGATCAAGGGCAGCAAGACCAGGTTGGTGAGAATGATGACCGCAACACCCACTGACGCTGCAATCGCCAAATCGCGAATCACGGGAATGTCGATCACCATCAGAGTCGCGAAGCCGAAACCATCGGACACCAACGCAGTTAGACCGGCAATGTACAGGCCACGGAAGGCCAAACGGGCTGAGTCTAGCCTGTTGTGCCCCTCACCTTGCTTGTGGGCGATGGCACCCACAATTTGCACACCATGGCTTACACCGATCGCGAACACCAGAAAAGGCACCAACATGGAGTAAGGATCGAGCCCCATGCCCATGGCATTGAGCAAGCCCAACTGCCAAATCACGGCAGTGATTGAACAGGCCAGTGTGGCCAAGGTGCTTTTTATACTGCGGGAATAGAAAAACAACATGACCAAGGTGATGAGCACCGCGATGCCAAAAAACATCACCACCTGTGTTGCACCTTCAATGAGGTCACCTACAATTTTCGCGAAACCAGTGACGCGGATTTCAATTTTGTCGGAATTAAACTCATTGCGAAGTTCGGTTTCGATTCGCTCGGAGAACTCTTTATAGTCCAGCCGATTGCCTGTTTCAGGATTAATTTCCAGCAAAGGCAGGTACACAATCGTACTTTTGAAATCATTGCCCACCAAACGGCCGATTTGCCCGGAAAGCTCAACGTTCTGGCGCACCAGTGCGATGCTTTCAGCATCACCGTTGTAGGTGGCAGGAATGACCTGCCCACCCTCAAGGCCTTCCTCAGTCACCGAAGTCCAACGCACGTTGGCAGTCCAAAGCGAT
>DASUEF010000304.1:0-3869 GCA_036275215.1 Limnobacter sp.
CGGATTTATATTTTGGATCCAGTTCAAGCAAAGCCTCTGAAGTCAGAAGAATCGCTAGATTTTACAGGTTCATCCCCCAAAAAACCTGCAAATACTCCACCCGACGACTTTCGTCGTTCAAGGTATCAAATCCGACCTTGACTCCACCATGCTTGAAAAGCGCCGCAAAATCGAAGGATTCGAAATGGGTTTCGTAACCCACGGCAAACCGCTCCAACCAAGGCCAAGGCGCATCCCAGGCCGCACTTAGTCGAGGCATCACCAAGCCATTGATGTGCACAATATTCAGGCCCACGGTATCGACCGAAAGGTTTTTTAAGTTGTGTGTAAGCCCCAGATTGGTTTTGGTGGGCAGGCTGAAGGTGTGGTTTGGTCGGCTGTTTTGGCCCTGAATGGCGGGGTTGTAGTTCAAAAATCCATCTGCATCAAACTGGTTCACGTTGCTGTTGATTGTTTGCACCGTGGTGGGGGCATTTTTGATGGTGTTTTGATTAAATACGTTGCTCAATTGCGCGAACAAGGCAGTCGATGGTGTGGCTTGCCACTGCAACGCCAAGTCCAGTGCATACCCCAAGCCGCTGGGGCCTGGTCCAACGGGAAACTGAAAATCCGCCTCGGTGTCGCGTTCCACGGTGGTGACGTTGATGTCGTAGCTGCCATCCGCCCGCGCGGCGGCGGCGCCACTGGCTTGAATTTCGCGATACCTGTCGATGTTGTACACACGGGCAACGGGTGCCACACGAAACTGCCCCAGTTCAAAGGTTTTTCCAAACCCAAGGCCTGTGTGCTCTATGCCATATCCGTCAAAATCAACTGCATACAAACGGTTGACAGTAGGGGGTACTCGGGCATTGATGTCTGTGTAAAGCTGGCCTGTCTCCCGCCCCGCATTGATAAAAATCTCTTGCCGTTTGTAGGCCTGAAGTGTGTATCCATTGCGGGTTGCCTGAATGTATGCCGCATTTTCACCCAAACCATACAACTGCCCTTGGCTGGGTTGATAACCGACGAAACGATCGTCAAATTGATCGATCGACACAGCATTGTTGGCCTGAAATGTTTGACCACCAAATTCGATGTGGTACTTGTGACTGGGCGGATCAGCCAGTGCAATATTCAAACCCGCAACGCCAATAAAAAAGGCCGCCGCCTGAGCGGCGGCCTTCAGTGACTGATTAGAATTGTTCAAATGATCCATCCACATAGTTGATGCGTGCATTGGCAACATCATAGCGTGCGGCCACCCGACCATCGCGCAGCACATCGACCAAACCAGTGGTGTCGGGGTCAAATGGACCGACAGACACCATGCTGGTGGGCGATGTGATGGTCACAGACTCTGCCCCTTGCGCATTGCGGCTGACGTTGATGATCACAGTTGTGCCATTTTGCTGGTATGTGAACGCAACAGCGCCTGCACCAACCTCTCCGGACTCGTCCAACACGGCGTTGCTTACCTGCAATTCCAGTTCGAGCACAGGACGGTTGGGCAGACGGAATGTGCCGTCAAGCAGTGCAGAAATGGTGGCTGGTGAAGTCTCCATGGCGGGGGTGCTGCTGAGGTTCACCGAACCTTCAAACAAGGTTGCTCGTGTACCGTTTTGAACCAGGTCAATCGCACCAGTGAACTCAAGCGATCCTGTGTCACTATTTGCCTCGAAAGAGCCACGCAGTGCACCGAGTTGGGTTTCAATACGACCTTCAGCAGACAAGGTGCCGTCGCCCTCTCCTGTCTCTGGGTCAAAGGTGCCTTCTGCCACAAAACTATCCAAAGCGGATGTTACAAATTCATCGCCGCTGGTGGTCCGGAAGGAACCACTGCCAGCAAAGCGGGATGTCTCTTCCCCAAAGGTGGCAGTGAAATTGATCGTGACCGTGGTGGTGTCTGCCAAGGCGACGGCTGTGGGGGCTTCTGGATTTGAAAAATCAAACTCCAGTGGCGGCACGACACGACCGGAAAAATTGCCGCTCATGCTGGTGGGCACGCCCATGTTGTCCAAGGTTAAGCTGCCACTTGCCCTGGCGGAATCGCTGCCGCCCACCACATCAATCACTTCTCCCTCGGTGAGGTCCAGGCAGGTGTCGGTCCCAGCGCTGGAATTGTTCACGTTGCAAAAACGCGAGTCACTGGCAATATCGAAGGTGTTGGCCATGCCTTGCACCGGCGTCATCAAGAAATAATTGCGGGTTTGATAAAAACCATTGCCATCTGGCCGCAAGGCAAAATCCAAAAACACGGTGCAACCTACAAATCGGGAGTTGTCTTGCCCGGTGCTGTTGGCCAACTGAACAGCCGTTACAATGCCGTCCGAATTGACAGTAACACCTGACAGCACCAGACATCCGCCGCTGGGCGTTGCTGCGCCAAGCTGCCGTTGTGCACTGGGGTCGGCAGCCGCTGTGCCTCGGTAAGTGGCCATGAGCTCAATGCCCAGGGCAGTGGCCTCGCTGATTTCAAATGGCCCAGACTCCAGCCCGGTGGCCTGGTTGGTGATGCTGTCGGCAAAATCAGCCAATTGATTTTCTACAGGGCCGTTGAGTTCATCGTTGTCCAAAGCGGCTGCGTTAGAACGCAGGTTATTGAACAAGGTTTTAACCGCAGCAACGTCGGTTTGATTAAACCCTTGGGATGGCGCTTGCACCGTGGTGGTTTGTGGCATGTTGGGATTGGCCTCGGCCATCCGAATCTCGTCGGTGGATGGATCGGTGCTGGGGTCGACCGTGCTGCCAGTTCTGTTGATGTCTGGATTGCTAGACACTGCGGCAATCGCAGTTGTTAAGCCTTGGATTTTGGACCCGTCGATTACCACGGCCGCATTTTCTCCGGAGATGCTCGACCCTGCGTATGCCGTGCTGAGCTGACGACCAGCGCATATCAGTTTGGCGGCGTTGGATGCCTCACTGGCGCAGTTTGTGTTGTTTGAGTCAGTGCCCAGTTGTGCCAAAGCCGCTAACAAAATGGCTTGCTTTTTCACTGCCTCACCCTCACTGGCTGAGGCGGGATTGCGAGGGTCGACTGGACGGGTATCGATCGGGTTGAATCCCAGTGTGGTGGTGATGGCCAATTGCGCCTGTTGAACAAGCACTGTGCTTACAGGGCCGGTGCCCTGAGAGTTTTTAACCAATTGGGCAACAATGCTGGTGAAAGGCGTGGTGTTTATGCTGACGGTTTGTCCCGCTGTGACATTGCCCACCGATTCAAGCAACACCCCGGAAACCCCCGAAGCGGGCTCGAAAACGCCGGTGACTTCGTTTTGAATCATCGTGGTGCCGTCGGCCGTGATTTCTACAAACACAGGGCCTGCGTAGCCGGCATTGGTCAGGGTGGCGTTGTAGCTGCCGTCACTGCCCGTGCGAACCACAGTCGGTGATGTTGCAAGCGTGTTGCCTGCCGCGTCTTTAAGGGTAACGATCCCGTTTTGGATGATGCCTTTGGCTGCCGCGCCAGATACAACGCCACCGCCGCCGCCTCCGCCTCCACCCGCGGAGGAACCACCGCCCCCACCACCACAAGAAACCAACCCGACGGTGACAGCGATTGCTGCCGCGATTTTGCTGACTTTGCTGTAATTGCTCATGCGCACATCCACCCGTTAATTTAAATAATTAAATATCAACGCGTGAATAATGGGATGCCTGAACACATCGCGCAATTCGAGCAATTACGTTTGTGCTAATGATTACGCTGAATATGCGACACCAAAATTGGGGGATTCAAATTGGGGGGGTCAAACCCAACCCCACCGCTGCCAATGCATTTTTAAAAAGGCGTAAGTGACAGGGGCTGTGATGAGCCCGGGCAGCCCAAAAGCCACCTCGCCGAGGATGATGGCGATGAGCATTTCGGGCACGCTGGCGCGCACATTGCG
>DASUEF010000305.1:0-4561 GCA_036275215.1 Limnobacter sp.
CCTTGCTGTACAATCCGGCTTCTTATTCACCGAATCTCTTGCAAAACCGCTTCAGGCTTCGTTCTGCGCTGCGTCTCGTGCAGCAGAGAAACGAGATTATGCACACCTATTTCCAACCTGTCAAACACTTTTGGCGAAAAATTTCTATTTTTTTACAACGCCGAAAATAGTGTTCGCTATCTTCCACACTTTCTCCTAAAACAAGCCTTTGACGCGCAAGGAATTTTTCGACAAATCGTACAGAAACAGCCCCACAGCGGGGGCCTGATTTTTTTCGGAGCAAGGCATTATTTTTTTGGTGCGATCCAAAAAATTCGCAGAATTCAGCAGAATTTCTTGCTCAAACGAATGCGTAACTGCCGCTGGTTTGGTTATTTGTTGACGAACTTGGGCTTCCTCTTTTCAACAAATGCGGCCATGCCCTCTTTTTGATCGTCGGTGGCGAACAGACTGTGGAACATACGACGCTCAAAAAGCATGCCTTCGGAGAGCGGACCTTCAAATGCACGGTTAACGCTTTCTTTGGCCATCATGATAGAGGGCTGCGAATAAGCTGCAATCACGGCAGCCGCCTCCAATGCCTCGTCTAAACAGCGGTCTGCCGGGACGACCCGGGATACCAAGCCGGCGCGCTCTGCTTCTGCGGCGTCCATCATGCGGCCGGTCAGGCATAAATCCATGGCCTTTGCCTTGCTGATGGCCCGCGGCAAGCGCTGCGTGCCACCGGCGCCAGGGATGATGCCCAATTTGATCTCTGGTTGGCCGAATTTTGCAGTGTCGGCGCAGATGATGAAGTCGGTCATCATGGCGAGCTCACAACCGCCACCCAATGCAAATCCTCGAACTGCGGCAATCACGGGCTTACGGACTTGGCGGATGGTTTCCCAGTTGCGGGTGATGTACTCGCCCTTGTAAACGTCCATGTAAGTGAATGAGGCCATGGCAGCGATGTCCGCACCAGCGGCGAATGCTTTTTCGTTGCCGGTGATTACCATGGCGCCAATATTCTCATCCGCATCAAAGGCGGTGAGTGCTTGACCAAGCTCGGTCATGAGTTGATCGTTCAAGGCGTTGAGCACTTGTGGGCGGTTAAGGCGCACCAAGCCAACTTTGCCAATGGTTTCAACAAGAATAGTTTCGTAGCTCATGGACTGTCTCCCTAAATATGTGTGAGCAAAGTCTACCTCCACCGACTGCGTGCATGTCCACTTTGCAAATGAGCACGTGACTTTATTTTCTGTCTAGGACAAAATATGGTCTTGCAGTTAAAAGATGGGTAGTTTTCATGCCGAAATGCATTGCAGTGATGGGTGCGAACAGCGCAATAGCAGTTGCCCTAATTCAACAGGCCCAGATGAAGGGCTGGGAAGTTGTGGCCATGGGTCGCAATGAAGATGCCCTGAACAAATTGTATGGGAATGCCAAGCACGTTCAGATTTGCGTGCTAAATCCCTGCAACAGCACAGAGGTGGAAGCCGCTTTCACCGATCTAACTCAGCAGGGTAGACAAGTGACTGGTTATGCCCACTGTGTGGGATCCATTCTTGTTACTCCATTGATTAGAACCACTGACCAGCAAATTGAACAGGTGATTGGGGTGAATTTGATCTCGGCCATGTATGGTTTGCGAGCATGGCTGAAGCATGCCAAACAACATGGCCAAGGCGGCAGTGCGGTGTTGGTGTCAACATGCGCAACTGGCATTGGCGTTGCCAATCATGAAGCAATTGCAGCGGCGAAAGGTGGCGTTGAAAGCATGGCTCGGGCTGCTGCTGCCACTTACGCTGCAGATGGGATAAGGGTCAATGTGGTGGCCCCGGGGCTCACCGACAGCCCGATGGCCGCTGGCTTTTTGAAAAGCGATGTGATGCGTGCGGCGAGCGAAAAACAATACCCCCTGAATGGAATCAATCAACCGGAGGAAGTGGCTGAAACGCTTCAATGGTTGCTTTCGGATCATTCAGCCCGAGTGACCGGTGCAGTGCTCAATGTGGACGGCGGTTTTAGAAACATTCGGCCCTTGGTGAAGTAAATGTTGAAAAAAGCACGGGTTGAAACGCACTCCAAACACCAACAATTTGAATCTTGCAGAAACGCTGCGATTGCGGCTATTCATCGCGTGAATCCAGATTTGTATGCAAGAACCAGGAATTTTTTGGATGGAGCCGTAACGGGCCTATCCCCCTGGATTACACACGGTTACACAAATACCCACGAGGTGTGCAAGGTCTTGCACGAAAAGACGCCTCTGGGGTTTGACGACAAAATCATATTTGAGTTGGCTTGGCGAGAGTTCTTCAAACATGTGCACGGGGAACTGGGTAGCGGTATTTTGGAGGATATACGCAGACCTGTATGGGCAGGCCGATACCAGCATCAGCTGCCAGACGACATTTTGGAGGCTCGCACTGGTGTTGCTGCTGTGGATGAGGGTGTGCGGCAGCTGTACGAAACGGGCTATTTGCATAACCACATGCGTATGTGGATTGCCTCGTACACAGTGCACATCCGAAAGGTGAATTGGCGAGTCGGCGCGGACTGGATGTATGCCCATCTGTTGGATGGAGACTTGGCATCAAATCATTTGAGTTGGCAATGGGTGGCTGGAACGTTCAGCCACAAGCCTTATGTGTTTAATGCCGAAAATGTCAGCAAGTATGCCCGCCATCTGGATTGCAAGAGCACCGCAATTGACACAAGCTACGAAGACCTGGAAGCCACTGCTCGAAGCCGTCGGGACTTGGGGCCCGAGAAGATTCGCCCTGCCGTGGGGGTGCAACGCCCTGTTTGCAGGGGCTTTGAGGCGGACCTGATGCAAAAGTTTGGGGATGCGCGAATTCTAGATCTACGTTTGGCAGAGGATGCAGCGGCTGCCTTGGCGTCTGTGAAAGGCATTAAGAACATTCGACTTATTCACCCTTGGGATTTGGCTGCCACGCAGGCTCCATTGGGCTCAAACGAGAATAGGATTGGCCTGTTGGAGCTTGCATTTCATGAGAAACACGCTTGGAGCGAGGCACGGTGGCATTTCGTTGGTGAAGCACTGGCGCGTTGCAAAACAATTTGGATTGTAGACAGCAGAGACTGTTCCAAAGACAGCAGCTTGATTGATTCGTTTAAAGCGGAAGAAATTCGATTTGACATGCTAGAGACCTTGAACCCAGGGTATGTGCAAGTGCCTCGTTGTATGCCAATCCGTTGGTTGAATGAACCAAGAATATTGCCGAATCCGAATCGATTTCAACAGAGTTTCTCGAGGTTTTACCGCGAAGCAGCCGCGATTGCAGGGAACCTGGACCAGGCACTATTGCGATTTTAACCGCCCGATGACGAACTGATGAAAACATTGAACACACGCTGGATGCGAATTCTTGGTTACGCTGGCTTGGTGCCTTTTCTTGGACTTGCAGGCTTGGCGGCTCTCTTCCAAGGCAGCGATTTGGCCAGCATGTTTGCGCAATACAACTTTGTTTACGCCTTGTGTATTGTCTCGTTTTTGGGCGCGGTGCACTGGGGCATTGCGCTTGGACTGAGCAAAAGGAGCGAGGCGATTTATTTGGCTGGGCAAACCCCTGCCGAGTTTGAGACGCGCGCGTTTGTGTGGGGGGTTGTGCCCTCTCTGCTGGCTTGGTTAATTGGCGCATTTGCACCAGCCGATTACACCTTGTACATGTTGGCGACCGTGCTGTTGGTGGTTTGGTGGGTGGATCGCTGGATGCTGGTTCCGTTGAAAGCATTTGAAGAATACTTGCGCTTGAGAAACCACCTCACGCTGGGCGCGGTTCTCGGGCTGCTGCTCACCGCGAGCGTCGCGCAAATGGTGTAGTCTTTGTTCTGAAGTGATAGCACATTAGATGGAGACAACATGTTTAAGGCAGTGCTGCTAGAAAAAAATGAACAAGGCGAATTCAGCGCCAGCGTAACCGAGGTGAATGAATCACAGTTGCCAGAAAACGGCGACGTGCTGGTTCAGGTCACCCATTCCACACTCAATTACAAAGATGGCTTGGCGATTTGCAACAAATCGCCTGTGGTTCGCCAATGGCCCATGGTTGCAGGCATTGATGGCGCAGGCCTTGTGCTGGAAAGCAAACACCCGAAGTTTAAAGCGGGTGATGCTGTGGTGCTCAACGGCTTTGGCGTGGGTGAAACACATTGGGGCTGCTTGGCCGAGCGAGCCAAGCTGAAAGGCGACTGGCTGATTCACCTGCCCGAGGGCTTGAGCGCCGAACAATCCATGGCAATCGGAACAGCCGGATACACGGCGATGTTGTGCGTGCTGGGACTGGAAGCAGGTGGCGTGAAACCCTCCGATGGTGAAATTTTGGTGACGGGTGCAACCGGCGGTGTGGGCACCGTGGCGATTGCCTTGTTGAACAAGCTGGGCTACACCGTGGTGGCCACCAGCGGAAAGCCAGAGCAGGCCGAGTTTTTGAAACAACTGGGCGCCACTGAAGTGATGGACCGTGGTTTGCTGGCTGCACCAGGCAAACCTCTGCAAAAGGAGCGCTGGGCGGGTGTGGTGGATTGTGTGGGGTCGCACACCTTGGCCAATGCCTGT
>DASUEF010000306.1:0-16714 GCA_036275215.1 Limnobacter sp.
GCGACTTTGCCCTTTGTTGGCCAGTGCGTTGTTGATGCTGGCCATCGACATGTAGGTTTGTTCGGCCACGGCAAAATCAGCCATGTGTTGTTGGCTGGCCTGCTTCACAAAGTCGCGTAGCATGGCCTCCAGTGCCGACCCGTCCATCGGTTTGGCCGCCACCGCTTTGCGCACGGTGTTCATTTGCGCATGCAGCACATTGGCGGCCCGCTCCAGGTCTTCAAACCGGGCTGCGGGGGATGTGGCGGCCAGGTGCAGTTGCTGAATCAACGTGGCCAAGGCTGGGGCCAGCTCTGGCGTGCTGGCGCGCGCAATAATCTGCACCATCAGCAAGCTGCTGTTGTTGATGCGGGCTTGCCCAGGGCTTGCACCCAGTTTGGGGTTCCAATCGGTTTTGCGCATCGACGAGTGGCAAGCATGGCAGTCAAACATCATGAGTTCGGGCAACACCCCTTGCCGGTTTCGTTTTGGGTCGGCGATCAATTCCAGCAGGTTTGCGGCGTTGGCAAATTGCCCCATGGCCCAAATTTTGGCGGAGTCATAGGCCCCTTTGCGTTGCCGCCAATCGTTGTCAATGATGTAGTGTGGCGGTTGCAAGGCCAAGAAGGTGTCCACCTCCAGGGCGATGCGTGGGTGGCCTGCACCCATGATCTGGTGGGTGATGGGGCGGCTGGCATCGCCCACATGGCAACTGCTGCATAGCTTGGCCACCGCATAGGGGTCGCTGGTGGGGTAGAGGCCATTTTCAATGTTTTTGCTGTGGCTGGCTTTGGGCTCCACGTGGGTTTTTATCCATTTCTCCGCTGGGCCATGGCAGGCCTCGCAGTTCACCCCATCTGACACATCAAAGCGCGGGCCACGCAGGCTTTGTGCGGGATTGTGGCTGTGGCAATCTAGGCACACTTTGGATTCGTGGGCCGCTTGGGGCAGGCCCAAATTGCGGGCGATGCGTTGAGATTGCTCGTTTTTAAGCACGGTATAGGCCTGGGTGTGCGGGTCTTGGCGCAACCAGGTGGTGTATTCGTTTTGCAGCACAGGCGTGGCGCTTCGCTCGGCGATGCTGCCATGGCAGGTGCTGCTGGCGCAGTTCACGGTGCCCACCGATTTGTTGCTGGATTGGTGAGGCATGGTTTGGGCCTGCACGGCATGGCCAAGCAAAGCCAGGGTCACTCCAATTGCCCCAGTCCTTAGCCATTGCATGGCAGCAAAGCGTCGCTTGTTTAAACGCTGTATTCGGGTGCTCTGTTCGGTTGCTCTCATCGCGGGTCCTTTCTGAACGCCACCGAGTTGGTCTTGGGACGGGGCAAGAAATGCTCACGCTCGACGCGGTCGGTGACTGTCCACACCCCACCGTCGGGGCGCAGGTAAAACTTTTCCATTTCCTGGCGCGTGAAGGGGCGCGAGCCAATGCGACCAAACACGGCGATCTGTCCGCCGGTTTCGTCCACACCGCGGTCACGGTCCAGCCCCTTTGACACTGACAATGCAGCACTTGGGGTTTTGCGCCACGCAATCAATTCCGGCATGGGCGCTGGTGAAAATCCGTAAAACTTGGGTTGACTGTCAGGCGAGGTGAGTTGCAGCACTTTCAGGCCATTTTGACCGTCGGCTATATAGGCAAACAGGGATGCGTTGGTAGAACCCACCACCACATCGCGCGCGTCGTTGAGCTGACCGTTGGCGGTGTATTGCATGTACACCTTGGGTTGCCGAGGGCGCTCCACATCCACAATCACCAAGCCTTGTTTGCCCGCCGCCACGTAGGCATAAGTGCGGGCCAGGTACACGCGCTGTGCATCGGCCATGGGCACCACCGCGCCGGTGTGCGCAGGCTTTCGTGGGTTGGTGATGTCGATCACTTCCAAGCCCTTGGCCGTGGTGGCAAACAGATAGCGGAACTGCACAGCCGTGGCACGCGCATCTTGCAAAGGCAGGGTTGCGATGTGCTGCGGTTTCAGCGGGTTGTCAATGTTCACAAACACCAAACCTTTGGGCGTGGTGATGTAGGCGTAATGACCAGCCACAGTGATGTGGCTGGCACCGTTCAGGACGCCCTGTTCGTTCCAGGTGACTGCACGCTCGAAGAAGTTGTTGCGCGGTTCGCCATCGGCCAGGGTGTTCACATTCACAGCAATCAAGCCTTCTTCGCTGTCGGTGATGAAAGCGTAGTTGTAGATGGGGTGGAAGGGTTGTTCCATGTTGGTGATGCGCATCAAATCCCCCTGGTTGCGGTCGGGGTTGATGTTTTGGTTGGTGGGCAGCGCCATGCAAGTGGCGTTTTTGCTGGGCACGTGGGTGTCGTGACCCAAGGGGCTGAATGGCGCGGTGACTACCCGCTGGCTGTAACCTTTGTTGGCGACGCTGGCTGCATCGTAGGCCCTAAAGCCCCCTTGGCCTTCGGCCACAAACACGTATTCGCCGCGCAATTGAATGCAACGTGCAGTCCCCTTGGTGTTGTGGTCCATCAACAAGGGCACTGCTGTATCGGCCAGCTCGCGATTTTTGTTCAAATGGGTTTGGTAGTAATCGGGGTAGGCGTATTTGTGCAGGTAACTGCCAATCACGGCTTGTGGTTCATCCCACTCAGTGACGGTGATGGCCGCCATGTGTTGCTCTGCACCCACCCAGGCATTGAATCCAACAAAATTCACAAAATTGGTGCCTTGCAACAGCAGCTGCGCCATGATGGCGTTGTTGTCATCCTCGCGTGACAAATGGCAATCGGTGCAGGTCTTTGTTTCTTCTTTCCGTTCGGTGTGCGGGTAGTGGGGGGCAAATGCCTGCGAGGAGTAACCGCTGGCGGCAATCGGGGGTTGCTGGATGTAAATGCGTTCGCGGTTTGCGTTCATGGACGACAACACCAGGGCCGAGCTGGAACGAATCGGGGCAATGCGGTTGCCTTTCACAGGCCCATGCACGCCCAGCTGGAACATGTCATCCCGAGCCACCTGTGGGTTGTAGGTGGCATAGTTGCGGGTTTCGCCCCCTTCGTAATGCAAGCGCTCGGTTTTCCAGTTGGCCTGGATGGGCAGGTGGCAACCGGCGCAGCTGGTGGTCCAGCTTAGGTGGCAGGTGAAGCAGGTCATTTTTTCATTGTCGTGCGCCAGTTCTTGCACGCCAGGCCCCCATTTGCCTGCGCGGCCTTCTTCACCCGCACCCATCAGCTTGGCACGTGCCGATTTGGCGTTGTAGCTGGGGTGTTGCTCGTTCACCGTGTCTTTCACCAAGCTCATTTCCCACTCTTTGGCGGGGTCCAGTGCAGCGCGCTGGTAGAGCTTGCCATTGCGCCATTCAAATCTTTTGCGGCCATCCTGGGTGCGCAATTGTGTCAGATCGGTGCCGCCAGGGGGGGCGGCTGGCCCACTGGTGCGCAGGGTTGGGTACTTGGTGGCTGTGCCATGGCAGTCGGCGCAGTCCACCTCAACGGCGGCGGCCACTTCGCCATAGATGTGCCCATTGCCATGCATGTCTTGGGCAAAGTGGCAATCCACACAGTGCATGCCAATTTCAAGGTGGATGCTTTTGAGGTGCACCGCTTTCTCAAACTTTTTGGGGTCGTCATCGGCCACCACCTCCCCTTTGGCATCCAACAGTGCACCCTTGCGGTTGCGTTTGAACACCGCACGGAAGTTCCAGCCGTGGCCATGGTAATCGGCAAACTGCGTGTCTTTTAATTTGCTGTTGAGGGTAGACACGTTCTTCAAGAATTCCGGGTCGCTCCATTTGCCACGCACGGCGGCCTCTTCGGGGTTGCGGTCCAGAATCTCTCGCATTTCGGAATCGGTGGGGTAGCGCTGCTTTTCTGGCCACATGTGGGGCGCATCGCTTTCGTAATCCCACATGATGTAGCCGTAATAGCTGTTCACAAACACGTTGGGCTGGTGCATATGGCAAACCATGCACTGTGAGCTTGGGATGGCTCGGGTGAATTCGTGTTTCACCGGATGACCACTTTCATTTTTCGGGATGGTGGGGTCAACGGTTTGCGTGGTGCCATCGTGCCCAAACTTCGCGTAAGGGCCAGCATGCACCGGGTCGCGGTCGTTGGTGTAGATGGTGTGGCAGCCCGTGCATCCTGAGGAGCGGTAATCGCCCGGTTGTTCGTTGGTGCCCAAAAACCAGAGGTGTGGGTCATTCAGGCGGGTTTTGGTCACATTGATGAGGGGCACTGCAATGCGCTGGCCTGTGCCTGGGCCCCGGTTGGATTGTTTGATGTCGGGGCGGCCAGGCTCGTCCAGCCTTTGTATTTGCCCCAACACATTGGGCAAACCCACCTCGGGGAAGATGCTGTTGATGACTTTGCCACCGCGCTCAAACACGCGAAAAATGTCGCCGGGTGGTGTGGTTTCCCAAGCAGGCAGGGGGGCAAGCTGGTTCAAAATGCCTTTGTGTACAAACAGCTCGTGGGTGGCGTCCACCGGGTTTTTCAGTAAGCCGGGTTTTCCGTCTTGCGTGTAAGCCTCGCCAAGAATGTAGCGCTTGAAGGGCAGAATCCCGTTGTTGTATGAGGCACCACCCCACAGCATGGCCGACGTACTCATCAAGCTGCGTTCTTGCGCCTGAATAATCGGCAAGTGGCATGCACCGCAGGCCTCACGCGCCACACGCAAATCGCCCGGGTTTACAAAGCGGATGTAGGCGGGGTGCTCTTTGTTGAGTTTGGCGTACGAGCGCTTCGGGTTGGCCGATGAGGGGTAGTTCCAGAATTTTTCGTTGTGTGGTGCGATGTGCGCTTTGTCGAGCGCAGCCCGGTATTCAGGGGCGAAGCCTTTTTCGCGCGCTGCGCGGGTGTGGTCGTAGGCCAGAGTGCCTTGCTTTTGCTCTGGGCCTTTCCAGGTCACGGTGGCATCGCCGCCGTGGCAATCGGTGCAACCCAACACCACACCCGGGTTGGCATGCATGGTGTGCTGGTCGGTTTGCGTGTGGCAGCTCATGCACCCCTGTGTTTTTGCCAGGGCTTGCTCAACGGTTTGGCGCTCGGGTGCAGCGGGAGCCATGGTGTATGTTTTTAGGGGCAGTGCTGCATCGGCAGAATGAGCGGGAGTTGTTTGCCAAGCCCAAGCGCCAATGCCGACCGCACTTGCAGTAAGCACAACCCAAGCCCGGCTCAACATGCGCCTGCTCTGCCTGTGCGAATTGCTGTGTATTGCCCCTGCCATGTAAGCCCTTTGCTTAAAAACTAAAAATTACGTTCAACAACATGGAGTAAGGGCGTTTGCCGCCTTGGTCTCCAAACAGATCCTTGTACCCATCGCCAGGCAACAGGGTGGCCACCGAGCCGTTGATCACCACGTTTTGAGTGAAGAATGGTCGGTATTGAAAGCCCACCGATGCATCAACACCCAAGTCGGTGGAGGGTGGGCGCTGTTGCCGCAAGGCACCCAGCACGGTGGTGTCTGCAAACTCCAATTTGTTGACGTTGGCCACCACACGCAGTTCGGGTGTTACATCAATATCGGCACCCACCCCGAGCAACAAGAGCCCTGGGTTCACAAAATTGGATTGGCCCTGCTCTTTGCTGGATCTCAGAGATGGCAACACCCCGTTGCGGCCAGACAAAAAGACGCCCCCGCCGCCAATCAGCGGAATATTCTGGCGAATAAAGAAGCTGGTGTCTGCGCCTGCGAATTGCGGGTTCTCAAAAATGGCATCAAACCCCTCGGCTTTGCCGTCGTAGGGGTCTTCATCCCCAGAGGCGTACAAAAAGCTGCCACGTAATCTAAACCAATCGAAATCGCGGGACACCTCGGTGGCATGGAACCATGCATCAATGTCCTGCGGTTGCTGTGCCAGGGGGTGACGGTCTATCTTGCCTTTGGCGTAATAGGTGGAGGTCGTGATGTTCAAGCGGCCATAATGACCGTCACCACTCAAACCAAAATAATCCACGTGGTAGGCAAAAGGCCGCTGATCCCCAATCGACGCAGGCCGCGCCAAAAAGCCATTGGCATCGTAGTAGAGGCCCTGGTCTTCATCATTGCGGTTGTGGATGTAGCTGGCCTGGCTGGTGAAACCCAAGAATGGAAAGTCTTGCCGATACAAGTTGGCCACCAGAAAATCATCGTCCCGCAGGTCCTCGCGAATGTCATTCAGGCCGCTGTTGGTGTCTTTTTCAACACGCTTGAAATAGCCTATGTTGTACTGGTAAATGTTGTTGTCGCGGTTGCCAAACAAGCGAACACCAAACGGCAGGTCTTGGAATAAAAATCCGCGAAAATCACTGATGAACGGCTGTATGCCCACACGCAAGCTGTCGAAATCGTACCGGTCAGACACGTTGCGCAAGTGAACATCCACAAAGGCTTCCTGAATGCCTACAAACCCCTCTCTGCGGGTGGTGCCAGAGGTGGGAGAAATTTTGAGCAGTCGATCTTCTTCCACTCGCACATCGGTGTAATTGAACACCGGCGTGAGACGGAATTCGTAATCGGGCGGTTTGAATGTGGTGTTGCCCTTGGTGAGCGACAAACTCACAATCAGGTTGTGCGCGAAAATCGATTGCTCCCCTTCACCAAAAATATTGGTTTGCCTAGCCTGGGTGGAGGTGGCTGGTGGCACAGGCACCGGGAAGCGTCGCTCTTCAAACAAGGTGTCGGCAATCACACCCAGGTTAAAAAACCAGTCGGGTCCCAAAGTGTCTTGCAGCACAGGCAAGTCCCCTTTGATCACGTTTTGGTTGTATGGGTCAAAGAGCGGGAATTTAAAGCCCAGGGATTGCATGATCCGCCAGCGGTCTGGCACGGCCACCGTTTCTCGAGGCAGGTTGGGTTGGGGCGGGGGCACCTGGCTTGGGTCGATCACCGGGATGGCCACGTCGCGCGGTGCAATGGGGGTGTCTCTGCCCGGGATTGCCCGTGGCACCGCTGGCGTGGCAGGTGCAATACCCGGTGAGCCGCTGTTGGCTGGGCGCACGCCTGTTCCGGGTTGCTCGGCCAATGCGTCTGGTGCAAAAGCGCGGGGGGCAAACACACCCAGGGCCTGGTCACCAAACTGACCGCTGCTTTGTTGCAGCCAGCCTGTGGTGCTGCCCAAGAGGCTGTCTTGAATGCGCACGCGGTACCAACCATTTCTCTCTTCAAAGGCGTCTACCAACTGGCCTTTAAAAAATTCTCCAATGGCTTTGGATCCCGCATCCGGCTGCGCATGCACCACTGCCCGGTTGCTAAAAACCTGCAGCAACACGGTGGGGCGTTCCGCGGAATCTAGGCTTTGCGAGTCAGGAATGCCCGCCACCTGCTTGCCGACTCGCTCAACGACCTGCGTAACCTGCTGGCTGGCTTGCATAAATTGTAGGCCCATTTGGGCCATCACACTGGGGCGGGTATCCTGATCGATTTGAGCATGCACCACACCGGGAAGCACGCCCGCCAATATCAGGCCCAACGCCACTCCATTGATTGGCTTGCGCGCAAAACCTGTGCTTTGGTTGTTATTTTTCATGGTGCAGGACACACGTTGGATGCATTGCTGTCGTTGAATGGGGACTGCGGGCACTGCACGTACTTCAACGATTGTCCACCATTGCTCAATTGGTCGGCACTGCGAAGTGTGTTGGGGAAGGGGCGCATGGCGCTGCCCACCGCGCTGGCTGCGTTTAAAACGCCGAGGTAGCCCACCATGTCATCTTGGTCTACTCCATCACCAGAAACACCGATGGCACCCACCAGCGTATTGCCTTTGTATATCGGGAAGCCTCCGGGGAAGATCTGCATGCCATTGGCAAAACGGTTTTGCCGACTCGCAGGCACCACGGCATTGTCTACGCAGGTTTGGGATGAGTCGGGTTGAAACTGATTGCCGCCCACCACGGTGCGTGTGGTCTGGCCCAGCGTGGCCAGCACTTTGGGGGCCACCAAATTGAGTTGAAAGCCCACATTGAAAGGGCTCCAACTGGCCAACGGGCTGGACAATGGTCCTTGTGGTGTGCCTTCCACACCATCTGGGAAGTAGGGGCGGTGCACGTTGCCGATGGCCCGCGCAGAAAATGCGGCTGTGCCATCAAGCACGGCCGCTTGCTCGTTAAAAAACGAATTCATGGCATTGGCAAAACTGGCCTGTCCACCCGAGTTCACGCTGGTGAAGTCGTTCAGTGCCTCCGGCGCGCTGAATGTGAGTGCACTGCGTGCTTTTTGAACAGACACGTCCGTGCCGAAAATTGGTGCATCTTCGCTGCGCACCAGGCCAAGAATATCTCCATCGGTGTCCACCACGCTCACTGTAACCTGAGCAGCCGCACCCAGAGGGATGCGGATTTGCGCGCGTGCGCGGTTGGCGATTTTCATGCCCTCCACCAAAATGTTTTGCACTTCGGCTTGGGTAAGATTGCTGCCCGCCGTGGGCGGAAACCGAACCGCCGAGTTGTCGGCAGGGTTTGTAATCAGTGTGAATGTGTTCAAACCATTGAAAGCTGCTTGTGTGGTGGCCACATAGCCAGAATTTGTATTGCCATAGGCCGTACCAGCCACCGGTGCAGCCGCCGTGTGGTAACCCGCAACGGTGGTGAACGCCCCATTGGTGGCCAAGTTGGCCAGCCCAGCCACAGCGGGTGTGTTGTTGATGAACTGGAAGCTTTGCCCGTTGGCTGTGATGCGGTTGGCGCGAATTTGCGCTGGTGCGCGATAGGTATCAGCCAGCGCCGCAAAAGCAATTTCCTCTTCCAGATCGGTTTCCACGTCTTGAATATTGCGGTCAAGCCCGTAAATCGCTGGCGTGCTTGCATTCACCGAGGCCATCACACCGATACCACCCACCACGCGCCCCTCTTTGTAAATTGGGAACCCCCCTGGGTCGGCCGACAAGCCAAGAGGCGAACGTTTGGGCCCCAGTGTGGCGCTTTGAGAAAGCCACAGGTTGAGGTCGGAGCAGGGCAGCTGGCTAAATTGGACGCCGTATAGCGGGCCACTGGGTTGCCCACGCTCACCAGGCTGAAAGAACTCCTGAACGATTTGGCTGGCCGTGCGGGTGCTGAAGGCGTTGCCAGTGGATGACAAATAGGCGCCGGTGATGGCTTTGGCGATGGCTGCCAGGGTGCTGGGTACTGTGGCCCCGTCCAGGCCGTTGCCATTGGCCCCGGCAATCCCACTGGTGATGGTGGTGTTTGCCGCAGAGTTGGTCATTTGATACACGGCGAGTACGTTGCCCACCCTGTCGGTGATGGCAATCGTCGATTGCACGCCCCGGGATACAGAGGCTTGCACGGCACGGGCAACGATGTCGTTGATGTCGCCCACGCTGAGCGATTGGGAGCCCAGCGCTGCAATGTTGAAAGTCAGTTGTTCTGCCGAGCTGCCACCCGCACCCCCACCTCCGCCGCAAGACACCAGGGCCATCGAGGCACCCAATGCCACAGCAGCCATGGCCAAGGTTCCTGCACTGGCCTTGCCATGCCTCACATTGCGCAGTTTTCTGGCCGCGCTGTTATGCATCCACTTCATTGCACTCATCTCACATGGTTGTTGCTTTGTACAAACCCCAATGGGTTTGCGCCAGTTCACTGCTGGGTCTCTGCTTTTTCTAGCCTGTTATTGCTTGGCGGATGCTTCGGCGCCAATGCATTGTGTATGTGATATTCGTGGCATAAGCCACAATCGGATCTCACTTTGTTCAATATGGGTTTGCTCCCTGCATGGCAGGTTTGACAGCCATCAATCGCTGGCATGAGCACATCGCTGGCTTCTTCAGATTTGCTGGCCTTGTGGCAACTTTCGCAAGACTCAAACGCGTGCGCCTTGTGATCAAAAGTGGCCATGGGCATCCACGCGTGCAACGGTGCTGGCGGGGCAATCGTGTATTGGGGCATGCGTGAACCAGATGTTTTGGTGTTGCCCAAACCGGGTTTGAGTTTCACGTCGTGGCACACTGCGCAAGCCGTGTTCTCAAACAACTCGGTGACTGCAAATGCAGCTTGTGTTTTTGGGTTGCCGCCGAGGGCTTGCAAATTGCTTCGGTTGGGCTCTTTCTCACCCGGGCGAGCCCGCAACACAGCTCGCTGTGCATTCACTCCGTTGCGTTCGACTGGATTCAGGGCCAAGTAGCTGTAAAACTCCTCGACTGTGCTGGTTACAAGTTCGGGTGACCCGTGCGGCACCTGCCGATCAGGCAGCGCAGGTTCAAAGTTCAGCTTGTGGCAATCCTGGCAGTGGGCTTCCATGCTCAGGGGTTTAAACCCGGTCTGAGTGTCGGCCGCTTCGTGGCAATTGCTGCACTTCATCACGACTTTTTGCTTGGGGCCGTCCACGCCTTTGGGATCCAGGTGAACATCGTGAGGAAACTTCAGTCCTGTGGATTCAGTGATTTTTGCATCGGCCACCATGCGTATACGCCTCAGATCGGTGGTTTGCTGGCCAGTGGCTACGGTGAGGCGAAACGCGGGGTGTTGGTCACCAGAAAAATCAGCCACCGGCAGTGTGGTGGTCTTTGGCGCAACGGTTTTGATGTTGATGTGGCAGCTCGCACAGTCCGCGCCCACAAAATGTTTGTTTTGCTCGGCCAGACTCTCACGCCCTTTGTGGTCGCGGTGGCAACTTGCGCAGCGGCCCTCTTCGAACGATGTATCTGGCAATGTTTGTTCCGCCACATGCAAGCCCATGTTGGCATGGCACACTTGGCAGGACTCGTCTCTCACGCGGCTGAAGTCGCCGGCATGGCAAGCTTGGCAATCGGCCTCCAGGTTGGCGTGTGCCGAGGCAAGTGGACCTGGGTTCCACACCGAATCAAGCGCAAGTGCTGTCACGGGTCTGGGCGCGGCTTGTGCGTCCAACTGAAGGCTGGGATGTGCATTCAGTGGCAGGTTATGCTCATTGACCATTGTGGGTTTGGTCACCTCGCTTTTTGGCAAAGCCAACCAGTCAAACATTCCTGGCATGTGTATTGCCAACAGTGGCAATGCGAAAAAAGCAAGCAGCAAAGGCAAAAACAATAACCACGACAGCGGGCGTTTTAGGCCCAAGGGTTTTTGAAGGTTTTGTTGCTCGCGTACAAGCGGATTGGTAGGTGTGTTTTTGTCTGCCATGTCATCACCAGTACACAAAAACTGAAATGACATGCGTTAGCAAGGCAGCCAGCAAGCCAAACGAGAGAGGTACATGCACGGCCAGCCAAAGTTCTAGCCAAAAGCGCATGGTGTAGTACTGCCGCAATTGCTTGAGGGCGCGTAAACGCTGCACCTGATTGCGGTACAACTCAGCCAGGGACGGGTCGTTGGCGAGGGATTTTTGAAGCAGTTCAGTGGCACGCTCAGTGGCGCAGTTTTTAACTCGGCCCTGGCGCTGCCCAGGCTTAGAAAAAATACCTTGCTTTTGCGAGGCGTCGATGGCGCGAGTAACAAAAGCTTCAGCGTTTTTGCAAAGTTTACTGGCTTCGCGGTCCAGGTTTTCAATGCCAATTACGATTTGCTCAGGGCTTTGCCGGTTGAGCAGGTTTGACATCTCAGTGGGGTAACGCAAATAAAAACTCAAACCCCAAACGCCGGATGCGATGGTGAGCAAGGTGAGCACATACGCCAGAGAGTGTATGTTCCAGCCCAACTGGAAACCGGTGTGCAATGTGGCTACAACGGCCAGTGCCAAACCCAGATAAATATGCGCAGACACCCACCCACGCAGGTTACCTGCTTGGTTGTTGTACTGGCGCTTTCGCACCCCAAACCACATGAGCCAAAGAATGAGCAGCGCACCAATGCTGCCAAGGGTGTAACCCAACCAAGTGCCCCCATTGGCAACAATGCGAGGCTGGTGAAAACCGTAGGAAATTGCGCTGACCAAGACCAGCACAAGGGCCCATTTCAGGTACTTGAATTGTTTATAGTTGAATAAATTGTCCTGAATCATCTGGACCCATGCCTAATTGTGTTTGTTCGGGGTACAGCAGAGGGACTACAAGCAATACATGCACAACAGTCAGTAATGGTAGTACACCTTGTGCAATGTTAGTATCCCCACTTCATGTCTGGGAGTGAATAATTGAGTCTTGGCGCCGCTTTGGTCATGCTGGTGATGGCCTTACTGCTTGTTTTTTTTGTGTATTCCAGTTGGCGTCGCGTATTTTTACAATTCGGTGACGTGCTAAAACCCAACAAAAACACGGCTTTGAACAGCCCGGAGTGGCAGGCATTGCTAGACCGCCGAAGCGAGATTGAGAGAGACCCCTCTCTGGATGATGCAAGTCGCGTTTTGCTGATTGAAGAGTGGCGAGCCCAGGCCGAACTCACTCGCCCTCATATTGAATCCCAAAGCACCCATACCATCTTGCCATGGCTGGGCAGCGCACCTGCATTGTGTACGCTTTGTTTATTGGTGCTTGCCTGTGCTGGGGTGCTTGCCTACACAGTGGGCGCGTTTCATCCCCAATCGTTTGCATGGCCTTCGTCTGCATATGGTCCACAACCTTTGGAAGCACCCGCTGCCCAACCCGCGGCGGCAGGTCACCCGGGCGACGGTGTAAGCCTGGAAGAGCGCTTAGCGAGCCTCAAGAATCGGCTTGCTCAGCAGCCAGATGACATACAGGGTTGGGTGCTGCTGGCACGCACCCATGCTGCGCGGCAAGAATATAGCGACAGTGCGCAAGCCCTGCAAAAGGCATTGGCTTTGGCTCCACAACACCCCGACCTGTTGGCTGATTTGGCCGATATGTTGGCCATGTCCAATGGTAGGCAACTGGCTGGTGAGCCCATGAAGTACGTGGAGCTTGCACTGAATAGCGACCCCCGCCACGAAAAAGCGTTGGCTTTGGCTGCCAGTGCGGCTGAGCAGCGTGGCGATTCTCAAGCTGCCAACGCCTTGTGGGCCAAGCTTAGCCAAGTGCAGCAGCAACAATTGGTGCCCCCGCAAACTTTGGAGCCTATTGCACAATTTGCGGTGCAATTGCCCACTACACCGCCTCCAAGCTTAGCAAATACCGTTGGCGAGCCCGCCCTGTTTGTTGTGCTAAAAGCTCAGCCGGGCCCAGGCATGCCCTTGGCTGCTGTACGCATCACCCAGACCGAGGTGCAGCGTGATGCACTCAACGGCACGTTGACCGTGCCAATTTTTGAGCAACACTTTTTGCAAGGCCAAAGCCGCAGCGATCTGCCCGCCACCTTGCATGCGCAAGCGCGCTGGTCGGTTTTGGGCACAGCACAGGCCAGCCCACAGGATTGGGTGTCCAACTGGGTCGACGTGCCTGTGGGTAGTGCTGCTGTCACCGTAGATCTTCCGCTCATCCAACCATGATCTGTTTAAGCAACCAGGCACTGCAGTTGAACATTGCACCATTGAGCGCAGCGGGCGTATTGCTTGCTCGCGAAATTCGCTGCACGCTGGTTCTAGGCCGCATTTATCTGGTGCATGGTGACAATGGTGTTGGCAAATCCACGCTATTGAGAAAGGTGTCTTTGGCCCTGGGGGCGCAAGCCCAGTTGTACAAACCAGAGCATGGCCTGCGGGATGAGCTGTTGGTGATTCAACATGCACAGCAGCTACTGGCTTTGCACGGCCGACCTACCCAGCGCAGCCAAGGCCTGCTTGATGAATTGGGTTTGGGTGACTGGGCCTTCGAACGAATTGGCACCTTGTCTTCTGGTCAGCGCGCACGCCTAGGGCTCTTGCATTGGCATGTACAGTCTGCCCCAGTTTGGTTGCTTGATGAGCCTTTAAACAATCTGGATGCCAGTGGGCGGGACATGTTGCTGGCTCTTGTGCACACCCATCAAATGCGGGGCGGGGTCGTGCTACTGGCCACTCACTTGGACTGGCCAGATTTGTACACCCGTTGCGGCATAGACAACATTGCCACCTTGCTGTTACACCAAGGCTTGTTGCAACACCAAGCGCCCAATATGCAAAACCATGCGCGAAGCCACCCGCAACCTGCGCGGATAAATGTGCCGACTGTTGCTTCCTGGTCTGCCTTGTTTAAACGGCAGTTGGCTTTGTGGTGGGCGCAGCCACAACAAGTATTGTGGGGAGCCTTATTCCATTGGATGGTGCTGGCTTTTTTTGGTATGGGTTTGAACAAACCAGAACCCCAGGTGGTGTTTGTGTCGGTTTGGGTGAGCTTGTTGCTTGCACTGATGCTCAACGCCAAAGACTGGTTCGCAGACGATGTGCGCGTGCGTTGGTTGGCCGAGTTGCAAGCTTTTGCGCCCGCCTCGATGGGGCGCTATTGGCTTAGCACCGTGATGACCCAGGCGCTGTTGCAAATGGCTGTATTGCTGCCCGTGACCGCAGTGGCCAGCCTTCAGTTTGGCCTGGCCACTGCGCAGGTCTTTGCATTGTGCGTGTCGTTGCTATTGGCCGTATGGGCGGTGGCCCCTTTGCTGGGCTTGCTCTCTGTGTTGGTGTTGCTGACCCGCGGTGGTGCGGTTTTGATCTACCTTTTGGCGCTCCCGTTGGTGGTGCCTGCATTGCTTTTTGGTTTAGAAGCCAGTCGCGCCGAACTTTTCGGGCGCAGCCCGCAGGCGCCTTGGATGGTGCTGCTTGCCCTGGGCTCGCTGCTGTTGCTGCTGGGGCCTGTGCTTGCTCGCCGTTTGTTTGAATTAATTCAGGAATAACTGCGCATGATGCTCTCCCAATGGGCTTCGCCCCCCAAGTTTCATGCACTGGCGAGCAAGTGTTGGCCTTGGCTGCTGCTGCTGGGTACTGCATTGCTCTGCATGGGGCTATACATGGGGTTGGCGCTTGCCCCAGTGGATGCCCAGCAAGGCGAGGTGTATCGGGCCATTTACCTACACGTTCCCGCCGCATGGATGTCCATGTTTTTGTACGTGGTTGCGGTGGTGTATGCAGTTCTGAACTGGTTGTACCGCAGTGATGTATCGGCCGTCATGATGCGTGCGCTTTTGCCCACTGGCGCATGGATGACCGCATTGGCCCTTTTCACAGGTGCACTCTGGGGCAAACCCACCTGGGGCACATATTGGGTGTGGGATGCCCGAATGACCTCTGAGCTGCTGCTACTCTTTATTTACTTGGGCCTGATGGCGCTGGCCCAATTGGCCACCGATCGCGCCAAGGCTGACCGTGTTCTGTCAGTGGGAATTCTGCTGGGGGCATTCAACATTCCGCTCATTTATTTGTCGGTGGTGTTTTGGAATACTTTGCATCAAGGCTATAGCGTGTCGCTCGGTGGTAGTCGTATCCATCCTGACATTGCCAATGGTTTATGGCTGTGTGTGCTTGGGTTTTGGTTGGTGTGTGCCAGCGCGGTATTAAACCGGGCGAGGCGTTTGTTGGTGCAAAGGCGGTGGGTATGATGTTAAGCGCTTGGGAAACGGTTTGGGTGTGCCTTGCAGCCACGTTTGCGGTGATGGCCCTGGACCATTGGTTTGCCAGCCGCGCAGGCCCACAGAAACATGAAGAACAGCGCCGGCAGGGTCGAGCCCAACGCGCTGCCCGGCTGAATGCAAAACAATCCAATCTAGGAGAAAATCCATGAGCGCAGCACGCGCGCGCAGGGCAGCCTGGTTGGCTGCCGTGGTGGTGGTGGCCGCTGGCTTTGGCATGGCGCTCATCAAAGTGTTTAACAACAACCTCGTGTTTTTTTACACGCCGTCGCAAATCGTTTCAGGCGATACGCCGTTGGGTGAACAAAGCTACCGCTTGGGCGGCATGGTGCAGGTGGGCAGTGTGCAGCGCGAACCCGACTCTCTCAAAGTGAGGTTTGTGGTCACTGACATGACCCACAGCGTGCCGGTTGAGTTCACCGGCATCACCCCGGATTTGTTCAAAGAGGGCACAGGGGTGGTGGCAGATGGGGTGTGGAACGGCAACACGTTTGTGGCCACCGAGGTTCTGGCCAAACACGACGAAAACTACATGCCGCCCGGAGTGAAACCTTGATTGCAACCGCCTCTCAATTGGCTTTGGCTTTGGCCACCGTGCTCTCGCTCCTCGGGGCGGTATTGGGCTTTTATTTGGTGCGCGGCATTCACACCCATGCACCAGCGCAACCTCTATTGCAGGCGGTCCAGCGCAATGTGGTCCTTGTGTTTACCTTGGTCATGCTGGCATTCGTAGGCCTCGTGACCTCGTTCATTCTGAGCGATTTTTCAGTGCGCAACGTGGCTGAAAACTCCAATCTCTCGCTGCCTGTGTTTTACAAAGTGGCTGCCAGTTGGGGCTCGCACGAGGGCTCGTTTTTGTTGTGGGTGCTCATGTTTGCTGGTTGGACTCTGGCCGTGGCTTTGTCTCGTTTCAGCGTGTCGGCCTGCTTCAAAGTGCGCGTGCTTGCCACCCTGCAACTGGTTTTGGTTGGGTTCTTGTTGTACCTGTTGCTGGCCAGCAATCCATTTGAACACCTCAACCCCGCGCCTGTGGATGGACGCGACTTAAACCCACTGCTGCAAGACATCATCATGATCATTCACCCCCCCATGCTCTACATGGGCTACGTGGGGTTTGCGGTCACCTTTGCTTTTGCAGTGGCTGGTTTGCTGGAAGGCCGTTTTGACATGACATGGGCGCGCTGGAGCCGCCCTTGGACAAACACCGCGTGGGCCTTTCTAACCGTGGGGATCGCCTTGGGCAGTTGGTGGGCTTACCGAGAGCTGGGCTGGGGTGGTTGGTGGTTTTGGGACCCGGTAGAAAACGCATCGCTCATGCCATGGCTTGCAGGCACAGCGCTCATTCATTCTTTGGCCGTGAGCGAGAAGCGGGGCGCATTGCGCAGTTGGACGCTGTTGCTGGCGCTCACCACATTCGCTTTGTCTCTTCTCGGTACTTTCTTGGTTCGCTCGGGC
>DASUEF010000307.1:0-2855 GCA_036275215.1 Limnobacter sp.
CAAGGCACGCCGCCTGCTGTGGCCCATCAAGCAGAAGTATGGCAAGCAGTTGTCATGGGCTGACCTGATTACACTGGCGGGTACCTACTGTATGGATACCATGGGCTTCAAAACCTTTGGTTTTGCCTTCGGCCGCAAAGACGTGTACGAGCCAGAGGAAGTGTACTGGGGCCCAGAAACAGAAATGCTCGGCGACAAGCGTTACACCGGCAAGCGCGAACTGGAAAACCCCCTGGCCGCCGTACAAATGGGTTTGATCTACGTCAACCCTGAAGGCCCCAATGGCAATCCCGATCCCAAGCTTTCAGCACACGACATTCGCACCACCTTTGGCCGTATGGCAATGAACGACTACGAAACAGTCGCGTTAGTGGCAGGTGGTCACACCTTCGGTAAGGCACACGGTGCTGGCAACCCAGCCCTGGTAGGCCCAGAACCTGAAGGCGCTCCCATTGAAGAGCAAGGTCTGGGATGGATCAACAAACACGGCAAGGGCAATGCAGGCGACACCACCACCAGTGGTATCGAAGGTGCGTGGAAACCCAACCCCACCAAGTGGGACATGGGCTACCTCGAAACCCTGTTCAAGTATGACTGGGAACTAACCAAGAGCCCGGCTGGCGCCAATCAGTGGAAACCAAAAGGCAATGCTGGTGCAGGCACAGTGGTGGACGCACACGACCCCAACAAGAGCCACCAGCCCATGATGACCACGGCTGACCTGGCGCTGCGCATGGACCCGGATTACGAGAAGATTTCTCGTCACTTCCTGGCCAACCCAGACGAGTTCGCTGATGCCTATGCACGTGCCTGGTTCAAGCTGACCCACCGCGACATGGGACCAAAGAGCCGCTACATCGGCCCATTGGTACCGAAGGAGGATTTGATCTGGCAAGACCCAGTGCCTGCTGCAGATTACAAACATGCCGATGAAGCTGATGTTGCTGCACTAAAAGCCAAAGTACTGGCCAGCGGCTTGAGTATTCCTCAACTGGTTCGCACAGCCTGGGCTTCTGCTTCCACTTACCGCAACAGCGACAAGCGCGGCGGCGCCAATGGTGCCCGCATTCGCTTGGCTCCCCAGAAAAACTGGGAAGCCAACAACCCTGCAGAGTTGAGCAAGGTGCTGGAGCAACTGGAAGGCATTCAGAAGCAGTTTAACGACGCAGGCAACGGCAAGAAAATTTCGATTGCTGACCTGATCGTGATTGCAGGTGCTGCCGGTGTAGAAGCTGCGGCCAAGAAAGCCGGTCATGACATCAAGGTGCCAGTTGCCTTGGGCCGTACCGATGCCACTCAGGATCAAACCGATGTGGAGTCTTTCGCAGTGCTGGAGCCAACAGCCGATGGCTTCCGTAACTATGCCCGTAAAGGCTTGGAAGGCACCGCGGCAGAGCGCTTGATCGACAAGGCCAGCTTGCTGGGCTTGACTGCGCCTGAAATGACCGTGTTGGTGGGTGGCTTGCGTGCCATGAATGCCAACGTGGGTGGTGCCAAGCATGGTGTGTTCACCAAGCGCCCCGAGGCATTGACCACTGACTTCTTCACCAACTTGCTCGACATGAGCACCAAGTGGAGCAAGTCAACCAGCGCCGATGGTGTACTGGAGGGCCGTGACCGCAAGACAGGCGAAATCAAGTGGACAGGTACCTTGGCCGATATGTGCTTCGGTTCCAACTCACAACTGCGCGCACTGTGTGAAGTGTATGCGGGTGCAGATGCCGAGAAGAAGTTTGTGAACGACTTCGTGGCCGCCTGGAACAAAGTAATGAACGCTGATCGTTTTGATTTGCACCATTAATTTGAACTGGCTGTGAAAAAAGCCCGGTGTGAAAGCACCGGGCTTTTTTTATTGGTGTATCTTCTGCACTCACTTCGAGAATCTTACGTACCAATACAGTCATGTCAGCACCTGTCACATTCAGTACTTTCACCACCGCCAGTGGCCACAAGTTCGGTCATGCAATCTTGAACAATCCTGCAGCCTTGAATGCGCTCACATTGCCCATGATCGACCTGCTCGATCCCCAATTAAAAAGCTGGGCGGAAGACGATTCGATTGCAGGTGTGGTGCTGAGTGCTGCAGGCGACAAAGCCTTTTGTGCAGGCGGTGATGTGGTGAGTTTGCACCACGCCAGCAAGCGTGTAGGGGCAGGCGTAGTACCGCCTGAAGCCGAGGCATTTTTCGAACGTGAGTATCGCTTGGACTACCGCATACACACCTACCCCAAACCCATTTTGTGTTGGGCACACGGCATTGTGATGGGTGGTGGCGTGGGTTTGATGGTAGGCGCATCGCACCGCGTGGTCAGCCCCAATGCACGGATCGCCATGCCGGAAATTCACATTGGTTTGTACCCGGATGTGGCCGGCACCTGGTTCTTGCATCGCATGCCCGAGCGCACGGGTTTGTTTCTGGCCCTGACCGGCGTAATCATCAACGCAGGCGACGCCATGATTGGTGACTGGGCAGATGCAGTGATAGAACATGCGCAGTTTTCAAATGTACTACATGCCATTGAAAACACCAGCTGGCAGGGTGAGCTGAAATCGGACAGGGAAAAATTGTCTACCGTGCTAAGACAGTTCGAAGTGAACGCGCCCACACCTTTGTTACATACACACGCCAAAGAAATTGATGCCGTAATGAACCATGACACACTGGCTGAAATCGACGTGTCCTTGCGCGCGCTGCAACAAAGCGAGGTGGTCTGGCTGGCCAAAGCTGCTCAGGCATATGCGGATGGCTCTCCCACTTCGGCCGCGCTGTCATTTGAATTGATGAAGCGCCATGCGGGCGCAGATCTCGCCGATGTATTGCGGCTGGAGTATCAGGCTTCCGTGGGCTGCTGCGT
>DASUEF010000308.1:0-6851 GCA_036275215.1 Limnobacter sp.
GACTACGGCCTGGTGGGCGACCTGTTCGAAGTGGTGCCCCAGCTCACATCCAAACTGTAATTAACACACACAAGCTGTATCAGGAGACAAGACCATGAGTTACAACGCCCCAGTCAAAGACATGATGTTCGTCTTGAAAGAATTGGCAGGCTTGGAGCAGGTTTCCCAGTTGCCCGGTTGCGAAGACGCCACCGAAGAAACCGTGGAGGCCGTGCTCACCGAGAATGCCAAGTTCACCAGCGAGGTGGTTGCCCCACTGAACTGGTCTGGGGACGTGGAGGCCGCCAACTGGAAAGACGGCAAAGTGACCACAGCCAAAGGCTTCAAAGAGGCTTTCAAAGCCTTCGGCGAGCAGGGCTGGCAAGGTCTTCAGCACCCCACCGAGTTTGGTGGCCAGGGTCTGCCCAAAGTGGTTGCAACGCCTTGCATGGAAATGGTCAACGGCTCCAACCTCAGCTTTGCCTTGTGCCCACTGCTCACCGACGGCGCCATTGAGGCCCTGTTGGTGGCAGGAAGCCAAGAACAAAAAGAGACTTACATTCCCAAAATGATCTCGGGTGAATGGACAGGCACCATGAACCTGACCGAGCCACAGGCTGGCTCCGACCTGGCGCTGGTGCGCACCAAGGCCGTGCCGCAAGGCGATGGCACCTACCGCATTTCTGGCCAAAAGATTTACATCACCTACGGTGAACACGACATGGCCGAGAACATCGTGCACCTGGTGCTGGCTCGCACGCCCGATGCGCCAGAGGGTGTGAAGGGCATCAGCTTGTTTGTGGTGCCCAAGTTTTTGGTAAACCAAGATGGTTCTTTGGGCAAGCGCAACGACGTGTACTGCGCCTCCATCGAACACAAGCTGGGCATCAAGGCTTCCCCCACCGCAGTGCTGCTGTATGGCGACAACAAGGGTGAGGTGGGGCAGGGTGCCATCGGTTACCTGGTGGGCGAAGAAAACAAGGGCCTGCAGTACATGTTCGTGATGATGAACGCCGCCCGCTTCCAGGTGGGTGTGCAGGGCATCGGTGTGGCCGAGCGTGCCTACCAGCAAGCCGTGCGTTATGCCAACGACCGCGTGCAGTCCCGCCCGGTGGATGGTTCTGCCAACGAGGCCGTGGCCATTATTCATCACCCCGATGTGAAACGCATGTTGATGAGCATGCGCAGCCAAGTAGAAGCTGCACGCGCCATGGCCTGCGTGGCTGGTGCTGCCTACGACGCAGCCCACAATCACCCCGACGAGGCCACCCGCAAGCAAAACCAGGCCGTCTATGAGTTCATGGTGCCGCTGGTCAAAGGCTGGTCCACCGAGATGAGCATTGAGGTGGCCTCCACGGGTGTGCAGGTGCATGGCGGCATGGGCTTCATTGAAGAAACCGGCGCAGCCCAGCATTACCGCGACGCCAAAATCCTGACCATCTATGAAGGCACCACCGCCATTCAGGCCAACGACCTGGTGGGCCGCAAAACAGCCCGTGATGGCGGCGCTGTGGTCAAAGCGCTTGCCGCAGAAATGAGCCGCACTGTGGGCCAGCTCAACGACTTGGGCAGCAACCACGCCAAAGCCGTGGCGGCCCGCCTGGACGCAGCCCGTGCAGCCATGTTGGACGTGGCCGACTTTGTGTGCAACAACATGAAGGCCAACCCCAACGCCGTGTTTGCAGGCAGTGTGCCGTATTTGAAATTGGCTGGTATCACCGTGGCTGGTTGGCAAATGGCGCGCGCCTTGCTGGCCGCCGATGCCAAAATCAAGGCTGGTGAAACAGACAGCTTCTACAGCGACAAAATCCTCACAGCACGCTTCTTTGCAGACCATGTGCTGAACACTGTGCCTGGCCTGCGCGACAGCGTGGTGGGTGGTTTTGAGTCGGTTACAGAAATGGCGGTGTCTAACTTCTGACGCCGGCTTGGGTCGAATCGGCGCAACAAACAACCCCTCCACCGTGAGGGGGTTTTTGTTTATTCTGGCCCTATGAATTCATCTGCTTTTTTTGCCGATGTGGTGTTGCTTATCCACTCCGCCATCGTGTTGTTCGTGGTGGGCGGCCTGTTGCTGGTGTGGCTTGGGAATGCATTCATGCCACGCCTCCAATGGACATGGGTGAACACACGCTGCTTTCGGGGGCTGCACTTGGTCGCTATTGGTGTGGTGGTGGCGCAAAGCTGGCTGGGCATGGAATGTCCACTGACCACGCTGGAGCATCACTTGCGTTTGCAGGCGGGGCAGGGTGGGTATCAGGGCAGCTTCATCCAGCACTGGGTGCATCAGTGGATGTTTTTTCAGGCACCTGCCTGGGTGTTTGTGGTGGCATACACCGTGTTTGCAGCGGCGGTGTGCTGGGCCTGGTGGCGTTGGCCGCCTGTGCGCCGCTAGCCACCACCGCGCGCTGTATCATGTGGGCAAACAGCATGCTACCAAGCACCTACCGATGCGCCTGCGGCATCAAATCCACCCACGGCACCATCGGCAAACCAAACCGCCCAGGCGTTGCCGAGTTGCATCAGCTGGCCGCTCGCCATGTGGTCCAAGCCAGCGGCCTGCGCCAATCCCACCGAGCTGGTGAGTAGCAGTGCAAACAGCGCGGTTTTGACGACCAGGGCAAGTCGCTCGAACGCTTTGCCGTCCACGTCCATGCCAGTTAAATTTTCGGGCCATTCGTTCATGATTCACACTCCTTGTGTGGTGATGTGAATTCATCATATTGCTGCGAAGATTGCAAAAAAACTCCTCATCAAACACATGTGAATTGCATGAATCGCATTAATGGCATTCATGCGAAATCGCATTTTTGGCCACTCCCGCCCGATCCATTTAATCAACCCCCTCATTTGTGTGGGTGATGGGCAAGAATGCGATAGATGAAATTCCACTTATGAATGTTTATTTTTAGTTCTTTAAAAAAGAATATAAAAATTAACGTGTTAAACGATTTGATCCGATAAGTTTCTTCATTCATCCAAACGTTGATGGGTTAACAAGCAGTTCAGTTGGGTAAAAAAACCCATCAAAAAATATGGAGAATGCCGACAAAAATATTTCTTGTCCCATTAATACGGGATTTTGAAAGGCGACTGTCTGCTTGACCATCGTGCATCCTTGTTTTCCCAAGCTGTTTTGCAGTACACACATGAAAGAGCATTTATTGGTTGATTCCCTGCTGGTTGAATTACAGCATCATGTCGTCAATGTTCAACATGAGCTGTACGGCAGTGTGTTTGGGTTTGAAGGAACTTTTTGCTGGTCAAAATATGAGCGTTGGGCCTTCGATCTGTCTCCGTTACACAGCCCCATTTATCAGCGTGGTCGCTCTTTCAGCAAGGCCAGGCTTAAACCCAACAACATGGTCTACGGACTTGAAGAGAAACTTTCAAGCGGTTCTCACTATTCGCTTTATTTTCGGACGGTGAGGGGGATTCTGTATCAGGGAACTTACCTTCGGTACAAGAAAAGTATCGGACTTGGGCAATTGTTGCGTTTGATTGATCACCCATCGATGTAAAGAAATTTCACCCCGTTCAATTTTTCGTTCGCTTAATCTATGCGCTGGATATTTGTTGTATTGATTGGTTTGTTGTTGGTGTTCATGGTGGCAGGCGTGGTTGGGGTGTACTTTGAAATCGCACAGACTGACCGCGGTGCAGCAGTGCAAAAATTCAATGCGCCCCTGGAAATAAACTGAAGGCGCTAAAAAGGTGCTGCCAATCGCCCGTACACGTGGTTGAATGCATGGATTGTGTTCAATCAGGCGACACCGGTGCGTTATGAGCAACAATTTCAACGAACTTCAAGCGGCAGAAACCTTTTTGCTGGTGGTCAACACGGGCAGTTTTGCTGCAGCAGCAAAAATCAAGGGCGAAAATCCTTCCAGCGTGAGCCGTGCTGTGGCCCAGTTGGAGGCACACCTCAACACTCGTTTGCTCAACCGCACCACCCGGCAAATCAAAATCACTGAGGCCGGTGAAATTTATCGCTTGCATGCACAGCACATGCTGGAGGCCAGGCAGCAGGCCCGCGATGCCATTGCCCAACTTCAAAGCGGGCAGCCCAAGGGCTTGGTGAGGCTGAGTCTCCCGGTGATTGTGGGTGAGCGGATTCTGGCCAATCATTTGCCCGCTTTTCATGCGCAGTATCCCGAGGTGGAGCTGCAAATCGACCTCTCCAACCGCAATGCTCTGTTGGTGGAAGAGGGCATGGACCTGGCCCTGCGGGTTGGGCATTTGAGCGACTCGTCGATGCGTGCACGCAAAATCGCCACCATTTGGCGAAAAATGTATGCCTCTCCCAAATACCTGGAAAAACATGGGGTGCCCCAAACTCCAGCGGATCTGGTGCATCACCAGTGCATTGCATTTGCACAGCGCGGCGATGCCAAAGAGTGGGAGTTTTGGCCCAAGCAGGGCAAAGGCCCCAGCCAGAAACACCGCGTTACCAGTTGGCTCACCTGTTCTAGTCCCATGATGGTGGTCAAGGCCATTCACGCCGGTCTGGGGCTGGGGCGAAGTGCAGATTGGATGCTTCAAAGCGCCCTGGCGCGGGGTGATTTGGTGGAAGTTCTAAAAGATTGGCACTGCGACGACCCCAGCAAGGGGGGGCTGCCCATGTTCTTGGTGTTTCCCCCGGGGCTCACGGCCCAATTGCCACTCAAAACCCGTGTGGTGGCGGATTTTCTGGAAGCGCTTGTCAAGAAAGAGTTTTCTTCGGTTTCGTAGTAAAGTTACTCGGCGGGAACAACAATAAAACCTCCGGAGACAACACAATGCTGGGCAATTCTTTCATCACCATCGGCTTGCCGGTGTCGCTTTTTATCATCATGGTTGGCATGGGCTTAAGCCTCACTGTCGAAGATTTTCGTCGAGTCAAAGAGCAGCCACGTGGCGTGGTGGTGGGCACACTGCTTCAATTGGTGGCCATACCAGCTTTGGGGTTTGCAATTGGTTGGGCCATTGGTGGTGGCGTGCTGGCCGCAGGGATTGTGCTGGTCGCTGCCATGCCTGGGGGCACCACCTCGAACGTACTCACTTATTTGGCCAAGGCCAACTTGGCTTTGTCCATCACGCTCACTGTGCTGGCCAGCCTGCTCACCGTGCTCACCATTCCGTTTTACATGGCCTACGCATTGAAATGGTTTTTGGGGGAATCCACACAACTGGAGCTGCCGTTTGTTCAAACCTTGGTCACCATGATGGTCATCGTGATCATCCCTGTGGCTTTGGGCATGTTCATTCGGGCCAAAAAGCCAGAGTTGTCCCAAAAATTCGAGCCAGCCATCAACAAGTTCGCCATGTTGGTTCTTATCGCCATCATCGTGCTCATTTTGGTTTCGGAAAAAGACAGCATCCTGAGCTGGTTTGAGCAGGCCTGGCTGCCAGTGGTGCTCATGAACATTGGCGCGGTGGCCATTGGCATGCTGGGTGGCCAGCTCACCGGCTTGAACAAGCAGGACAGTCTCACCGTATCCATCGAGATGTGCGTGAAAAACTCCACCTTGGGGCTCACCATTGCGCTGTCTTTGCTGCAAAGTGCTGAAATGGCATTGCCGGTGGCGGTGTACGGTTTGCTGATGTATATCACCGTCGGCCTGCTTTGCTGGTACGGCCGGCGCATTGCACGGTAGGGCAATTTGCGCCACATTCTGGTGCGCTGGGTGTGGCTGAAAACCCCTTTTGCAGGTATAATGCCGGGTTAGCTGAACAATTCCCAGGCAAATGCCTGCGCGGGGGCTTATTGGTTCCCCGGGCTTTGTCGCACCCAACTGGAGTTTCCCTTGTCAAAATTAGTTGCAAGCGCACACCCGCGCGCCTTGCTCGCGCTCGCGGACGGCACGGTGTTCGAGGGCGTATCCTTTGGCGCACCCACCACGCAAGTGGGCGAAGTGGTGTTTAACACCTCACTCACCGGCTACCAAGAGATCGCAACCGATCCCTCCTATTGCCGCCAAATCGTCACGCTGACCTATCCGCACATTGGCAACGTGGGCACCAACCCCCAAGATGAAGAATCGGCTGGCCTGCATTTGTCTGGCCTGGTCATCAAAGACCTGCCCGAACTGGTGTCCAATTTCCGTTCTACCCAGCCACTGGCGGATTACCTCAAAAAGCACGGGGTGCCCGGCATTGCCCGCATTGACACCCGCAAGCTCACCCGCATCCTGCGCGAGAAGGGTGCCCAAAACGGCTGCTTGCTCACCGAGGACAGCGGCGAAACCTTCACCGCCGAGCGAGCCATTGAACTGGCGCGAAGCTTCCCCGGCCTGGCCGGCATGGACCTGGCCAAGGTGGTGAGCTGCAAAGAGGCCCACGAGTGGGTAGAGGGCGAGTGGACCTTGGGCGTGGCGGCTGAAGAGCCTCACTTCCAAAACGGTGAACGTCCTCTCCACGTGGTGGCTTACGATTACGGCGCAAAGCGCAACATTCTGCGCATGCTCGCGCAGCGCGGCTGCCGGGTCACTGTGGTGCCTGCACAAACCCCCGTGGACAAAGTACTGGCCCTCCATCCGGATGGTGTGTTTTTGTCCAATGGCCCTGGCGATCCCGAGCCCTGCGACTATGCCATATCGGCCATCAAGCATGTGCTAGACCACACCAAGCTGCCGGTGTTTGGCATTTGCTTGGGCCACCAGTTGATGGCCTTGGCCAGCGGTGCAAAAACCATGAAGATGAAGTTTGGTCACCATGGTGCCAACCACCCGGTGCAAGACTTGAAAACCAAACGCGTGGCCATCACCAGCCAAAACCATGGTTTTGCGGTAGACCCCAACAGCCTGCCCGCCAACCTGCGCATCACCCATGTGTCCCTGTTTGACGGGTCCATTCAAGGGTTGGAGCGCACCGACCGTGCGGCGTTCTGTTTC
>DASUEF010000309.1:0-1377 GCA_036275215.1 Limnobacter sp.
TATACCCAACTCCGTGATTTAAGAATTTTGTCCTCTTTGGACAATGCCACCTGGGATCACTTCCGCATTAGAACGGACGGTGCAGCAACCAATATTTATGCAGGTGGTGCCGAAGACGGCCTCATTTTTAGCGTTGGGCAAGGCGCTTCAGGGGATGTGGGTGGTCAGGCGTATGCCCGGGTGTTGCGATTGATGCCAGACCAACGCGCATTGTTCGACGGGGCTGTGCAAGTGGCTGGCAACATTCAAGCCAATCGCTTGCTGCTGGGTGATCCCACTGGGGTTACAAATCCGAATATTGCGATTGGCAGCGGTAATCTGTTGGGGGCTCAAAGTGGGTTTGGCTCTAACATTGCAATCGGTCTAGAAGCGCTACAGTCCAACACGTCGGGAGAGACCAATATAGGGATTGGCCGAAAGGCGTTAAAAGGCAACACAACCGGTCACAGTAACTTGGCCATTGGTGATTGGGCTCTTGAGTACAACACGTCCGGCTACTTAAACGTGGCGCTGGGTAACGTTGCCTTGGCCTCAAATACAACGGGTTTTTATAACCTGGCAATCGGTAATTATGCTTTGGTAGGCAACACCACAGGCAGCAGCAATTTGGCACTTGGCTATTTGGCAATGTCAGAAAACACTACAGGGTCCAACAATGCTGTATTTGGTAATTTTGCGATGTTTAATAACGACTCGGGCATGCGCAACGTGGCCATGGGGCCAAGTGCATTGGGCGGCAATCATACAGGCTCAGACAACGTGGCGCTGGGGTACCGAGCAGGAAGGGCAACACCCGCAGACAATCGCACCAACGCCAACATCACCGGCAGCAATAACACATTCTTGGGCAGCTATGCGATGCCTGGTACCACCACGCAACTGAATTACGCCACTGCCTTGGGGTCAGAAAGCTTGGTCACCAGCAGCAACACAATCGTGTTGGGCCGCACCACCGACACCACCGTGATTGGCGCCACAGGCACCGCCAGCAGCGGCTTGCTGCAAAACAAAATTTTGCAGGTCACGGGCGATGTGGGCATTACAGGCAACTTGCAAATCGGAGGCACATTCACTGCCACTGCATTCAGTGGCAATGGCAGTGGCCTAACCAACCTAAATGCGAGCAACATCAGCAGTGGCACCCTGGGTGCGGCGTTTGGTGGCACGGGTGTTAACAGCAGCACCGCAGCCAATGGGCAGTTGTTGATTGGCAATGGGTCAGGCTTTAGCCTGGCCACAATCACGGCTGGCACAGGCATTGGGGTAAGCAACGGGGTGGGTGCCATCACCATCACCAACAACGGGGTAACCAGTTTTAATGGGCGCACCGGTGCTGTGTCTTTGCTTCTTGCCGATGTAAACAATGTGAGTGCTTTT
>DASUEF010000310.1:0-54082 GCA_036275215.1 Limnobacter sp.
TTTTGTAAATACCCAGCGCTTCTGAGTGCGCTGGTGCTTGAAATCTTTTTTCAGCTCAAGGCGGGCTCAAACAAGCCGCGCGCCTCTTTTTCGTACATCATTGCCGTCTTCCAGGGCAGGCGGCTAACCCGTTAATAAAAACGCTTCTGGGGGCGCGAAACGAATAGAAATCCGCCCAGACCCAAGCGATAATTCGATTATATGCTGAACCTTGCTCATTGGTAAAACAAAGAATTGAAAACACAGGAAAAACCCAATCCAGACAAAGCGGTACTGATTGAAATTGACGAGCGCCATCAAGATCAAAGGCTAGACAATTTTTTGACCGCAGTGTGCAAGGGTGTGCCAAAGAGCCACCTGTTTAGAATCATACGCTCGGGTGAGGTTCGGGTTAATCGTGGCCGGGTTGAGGCCAAAACCAAGTTACAGCTTGGTGATGTGGTTCGCATCCCTCCAATTAAAACCAATATAAAACAAAGCCATACGGCGGAATCCTCGATCAGTTCTGGATTTGTTGCGCAGGCAGTACGCCAAGCGGAGCAATTGTCGGTTCTTTTTGAAGACGACCATCTGTTGGTGGTCAATAAGCCCTCTGGCATGGCAGTGCATGGTGGTTCTGGTGAGGCGTTGGGCGTGATCGAATGCATTCGCGCAAGTCGAGCCGATTCTCATGAGGACCTGGCCCTTGTTCATCGGATTGATCGAGAAACATCGGGTGTGTTGGTGATTTCAAAAAAGCGTAGTGCTTTGAGGAAGTTGCAAGAGCAACTTCGCAACCGATCTTGGAAAAAATACTATCAAACCTTGGTTCTGGGCGTGTGGCCGGCAGGTTTAAAGCAAGTCGATCTGGCCTTGCGAAAAACTCAGGCCTCTGAAAAAGAGCAGCGTGTTTTCGTGGATCCCGAAGGCGATAGAGCGATTTCAAAATTTAAGTTAATACAACAATTTAAAGATAAAAACTCATGTTATACATTGCTTCAAGTTCAGATTCTCACTGGGCGCACGCATCAGATTCGGGTGCATACAAGCGCCAGTCAACACCCCATCGCCGGGGATGACCGATACGGAAACTTCGAAGCCAATCGACATTTGGCCAAGATGGGGCTGAAAAGAATGTTTTTGCATGCGGCGAGGCTCGAGTTGGCCCATCCGGCTACAAATGAACTTATAGTAATAGATGCGCCGTTGGCACCAGAGCTGGCGAGATTTCTCAAAACATTACAGGCAGTACTCAATCCATGACATTCAAAATGGTCGTATTTGACTGGGATGGCACCATCCTGGATTCAACCGGCACCATCACCCGAGCCATTCAAAGCGCATGTATTGACGCCGGTCTCCCCGATCCGGGTTCTGAAATCGCTTCCTACGTGATCGGATTGGGTCTGGGCGATGCTTTGCGCCACGCAGCACCTGGAGCCACAGAACGGCAAATCGCCAGCTTGGTGGACAGTTATCGTCGTCACTATTTGAGCAAAGATCATGAATTGGAGTTGTTTACTGGTGTAATCCCTCTGCTGCAAACACTCAATGACATGAATGTCATCTGCACAGTGGCAACCGGCAAAAGTCGCCAAGGGCTTAACAGGGCGATGGAAAATTCCGGCACAGGCAGGTACTTCATGGGATCGCGTTGCGCTGACGAGTGCCACAGCAAACCACACCCCCAAATGCTGCTGGAGTTGATGGAAGAATTTGGCGCTCACCCAGACCATGTGGTCATGATCGGCGACACCACGCACGATTTGAGTATGGCTCAGGCTGCTGGAGTGGCCGCACTGAGCGTGCAGACTGGTGCTCACCCACCAAAATTACTTAACCAGGTGCCTCATCTAAAATCATTCCATTCCATCAACGAGCTGGCTCCCTGGCTTATTCAAACCATTTCAGGCAAGTAAATCAGTATGAACGAGTTGCAAGTGTGCGCGTCTTTGGATGTTCAGGAAGGTGGCGCGGGTTATCGATTTAAAGTGTTGTACAACGGGGAAGAAACCTCAGCGTTTGTTGTGCGCATTGACAATGAGATACGTAGTTTTTTGAATCGCTGTTCGCATGTGCCCGTGGAATTGGACTGGAATTACGGCGAATTTTTGGACGACTCAGGCAGAGTCGTTGTTTGCGCAACGCACGGGGCAAGCTATGACGCCACCGATGGCAGTTGCCTTGGTGGTCCGTGTGATGGTAACCCGTTGGTGCGCTTGCACGTCCAGGAGCGTGAGGGCAAGATTTATTGGACCCCATCGGATGTGGTCACAGTTCCACCAGAAGGCATTGAGGATTGAGCATGAGTGAGAATACCCCTGACACGTTCGACCCACATGGTGGAAGTGGTCAAAACTCGAAATCTGCGTCCAAGGGTCGACAAGACGAAGGCTGGGAACGCAAGTTGTTGGAGAAACTGGCCAGCGAGTCTCTTATTGAGCAGCGGCGCAAACGCCGCTGGGGCATATTTTTTAAATTCTTGGGTTTTGCCTACGTTGGCGTTTTGATCGCATCTATCACGGGCTACGCCACCGCACCGGCTTTGGAGGTCACACGTCATACGGCCTTGGTGGAGCTAGATGGTGTGATTGCCAGCGATACATTGGCCAGTGCCGATCGTATCAATAGCAGTCTTCGTGCCGCATTCGAAAGCACGGAGTCTGTCGGTGTGATCCTTCGGATCAACAGTCCAGGGGGTAGCCCTGTGCAGGCGGGTCTGATCAACGACGAAATTCAACGGCTTCGTGCGCAGTATCCCAACAAGCCGCTTTACGCTGTCGTGGAAGAAGTTTGCGCCTCGGGTGGCTACTACGTGGCTGCAGCCGCAGACAAAATCTATGTCGACAAAGCAAGCCTGGTTGGTTCAATCGGCGTGATCATGAACGGCTTCGGATTTACCGAAGCGATGAAAAAGCTCGGGGTAGAGCGCAGGCTGATCACCGCAGGTGAAAACAAAGGCTTTCTTGACCCATTTAGCGAGCAGGATCCTTACCAAACTGAGTTTGCACGCCAAATGGCCGAGGAGATTCATCAACAGTTTATTGCTGAGGTGAAGGAGGGGCGTGGTGAAAAACTAAAGTCCAATCCAGAGTTGTTTTCTGGTTTGGTGTGGACGGGAGCAAAGAGCATTGAGTTGGGCTTGGCCGATGAAATTGGCTCTATTGACATGGTGGCGCGTGATGTCTTGAAGGCAGAAAACATTCTCGACTACACCGAACAAGATTCTTTCGCAGAGCGTTTTGCAAAACGTGTGGGCGTGGTGTTTGGCCAGGGTGTTCGCAGTGCGTTTCCGGAATTGAGCAGTGCCTGGATTCGCTGAGTCAGACTTAAGCGGCAAGCCACATAAAAATACAGGGTTGTTTGCCAGGCACAGCGGGGTTTTCTTTCCATCGTGCCACAGTCTGACTGATGATAGTCTGCCCGGGGCCTGTAAGGTCCCATGCCAAGCAAAGCCTGGTGCCTGTTTGCAGGTTTTTGCACAGCGCGTCCAGCAGTTTTTCGTTTCTGAACGGCGTTTCAATCACAATCTGCGTGCAGCGCTGGGCGCGTGACTCTTGCTCGCTGCGCTTGATCCACGCATCACGTTCGACCGCTGCAACAGGCGGGTAACCGTTGAATTTGAATTGCTGACCATTCAGGCCGCTTGCCATGAGTGCCAGCAAAATGCTGCTCGGCCCCACCAGTGGGTGAACCGGGCACCCGATGTCGTGCGCCATTTTGACAAGTTCACTGCCAGGGTCTGCCACGCCGGGGCAACCTGCATCACTCATCAGCGCGATTGGCTCTCCAGATTTTGCGCGTTGTAACAGTTTCACTTTCTCAGCGTGGTCCAAGCTGTTTATTTCGTACAGCGCAAGGTCACGCAGAGGAAGCGCCATGTTCAGCAAACCCAGTGCTGCACGCGCCGGCTTGGCATTTTCAACCACCCAGGTTGTACAACGCCTCACCAACGGCAAATCGTTTTCCAGCAGAGGCAACGCCGCCTCCTGTTGGCTCAAAGGGCTGGGTACAAGAATCAGCATGGCTTAGGGAAACGTGAAACCCATCTCGCGCAGTGCTGTGCACACTGCAATCAAGGGTAGTCCAATCAGTGCAGTGGGATCGGTTGACTCTATTCGCTTGAGTAAGGAAATGCCCAAGCCTTCGCTTTTTGCTGAGCCGGCGCAGTCATAGGGTTTTTCCGTCAATAGATAGCGTTCAATTTCAGCAGATTCCAGTTCCCGAAACTCCACGGCAGTAGGCACCGTGAACTGTAAAATTTGCCCCGTACTTTTTCGACAAATGCAGACTGCAGTGTGGAAAACTATGGTTTTTCCGCTCATGCTGCGCAATTGCACCCGAGCGCGGTCATGTGTACCTGGTTTGCTCACCGCAACGCCGTCTACGTCGGCCACCTGGTCTGAACCAATCACCACGGCATCGGGATGCAAGTCCGCGATGGCCTGCGCCTTCTCGCGGGCAAGACGTTCACAGGTCTGCAGCGGCGACTCTCCATCGGCGGGTGATTCATCAATGTGTGGGGCCTCGCATCGAAAATTCAGATGCAGGCGGCCCAGCAACTCCCGGCGGTATTTTGAGCTGGAGGCCAAAAAAAGCGGTGGATTCATGAGGTTTTAGCGCAGGAGCACTTTGACAGAAGCTTGGATCGGGAGTATTATCGCGCGTTTCCTGCTTTTCTTAATTGCATGCGGCACAAAGCCTCTCAAAAAGAATGGGATGAGTTCGACGCTTGGTCTTTTTGCAGGCTCGGCGGTCGTGTCAGCAGTGCAGATGTAGCATTCGATTTCCCACGCATAGCTCAGGACGAGAACATCCTGGGTTTTCAGATTCAACGTTGGGAAATTTCTGGGCATATCAACGCCAGGTCGGAAAGCGTGTTGCAACTCCAAGGTGAGTTCACCGCTGAGTTTTCTTGCGTGTCGTGTGGAAAAGGGGTGGCACAAACCATTCCCTTTAAGCGCTTTTTGGTGCTTAAAAAGTCAGAAGCCGAGGCAGATGCCTACGATGACGATACACTGGACGATGACACTGACGTGGTGGCGTGCCCTGGTGCGATACAATTGAGAGATTGTCTGGAAGATGAGCTGTTGTTGGCTTGCCCGATGTTTCCGAGGCATGCCGAATGCCAGCAAGCCGTAGAGGCGAAGAACAATGGGGAAGGTCAGGTTGACTCTGCTGATCCTCCCGCCAAAGAAGTACAGCGTCCCTTCGCCAACCTCAGCGATTTGCTCAAGGCTGGCAAGAAGTAACCCTTTTAAATATGGAGTTTTATCATGGCCGTTCAACAGAACAAAAAATCACCATCCAAGCGTGGCATGCATCGTTCCCACCAAAATCTGACAGCGCCAACCCTGTCTGCAGATTCTTCTTCAGGTGAAACTCACCTGCGTCACCACATCAGCCCCAATGGCATGTACCGTGGCAAAAAAGTTGTAAAAACAAAAGCTGACGAGTAATTACAATTACAACTCAAAGGCAACTGCAGTCTGTTGCCATGAAAACCAAAAGGCGTGAAAACGGATGGTTCGCATAGCAATTGATTGCATGGGTGGAGACCACGGATTGTCGGTCACCATTCCAGCTTGTTTGCGTTTTTTGAAGTTGCACCCCGAGGTGCAATTGGTTTTGGTGGGTAAGCAGCCTGAGATCGAGGCTGCGCTTTCTAAAAAGAAAGCGCTCGAACACCCGCAGATCACCATCCGCCACGCCAGTGAAGTGGTTGAAATGGACGAGCCCCCCGCGCAAGCCCTGCGCAACAAGAAAGACTCTTCCATTCGTGTTTGCGCCAATCTTGTCAAAGAGGGTTTGGCGAGTGCCTTTGTGAGTGCTGGCAACACGGGGGCTCTCATGGCCATCTCGCGTTTCGTGCTCAAAACTCTCGACAGCATTGACCGCCCGGCAATTGCTTCTGCTTTGCCAAATCAAAAGGGCACGGGCACGCTCATGCTGGACCTCGGGGCCAACGTGGATTGCGATCCCACGCACCTGTTTCAGTTTGCAGTCATGGGTTCGGCCTTTGTGAAAGGCACCGAAGGCATCGAAAGGCCCACGGTGGGGTTGCTGAATATTGGTGAAGAGGTGATCAAAGGCAATGAGGTGGTTAAAAAAGCTGCTGAGTTGCTTCGCGCAAGCGAGTTGAACTTCTACGGCAACGTGGAAGGCAATGACATTTACAAAGGCACCACCGACGTGGTGGTGTGCGATGGTTTTGTGGGCAATGTGGCCCTTAAAACCTCCGAAGGTCTGGCGCAAATGCTGGGCGATATTATAAAAACAGAATTCAAAAGAGGCCTGTGGCCCAAGGTGGCTGCGGTGTTTGCCGCGCCCGTGCTGCTCCGATTCAAAAAACGAGTGGATCACCGCCGATACAACGGTGCAGCATTGCTTGGGTTGAAAGGGATTGTGATCAAAAGCCACGGCTCTGCCGATGCTTACGCTTTCTTCCATGCGATCAAGCGTGCTTACGACGCTGCCAATGCAAATCTTCTTGACAGCATCCGTGTCACCATGTCGCATTACGTACCTTTGGCTGCCCCCGAGGCGGCCGTAGAAAGCGCGCCATCGCAAGTCGAGGTCAAACCAGACCAAGTGATTTAATGGCCCAATTCAGCTCTATCCTTGGCACTGGCGCAAGCCTGCCAAGGCGTGCCGTGTCCAATCAGGAACTCACCGAGTTTCTGGCAGCCCAAGGTGTAGAAACAAGCGCCGAGTGGATTGAAACCCGCACAGGCATCAAGCAGCGCTACATTTGTGACCCAGACGAGACCAACACATCGTTGGCCAGTGCTGCAGCACTTCAGGCGCTGGGTGCGGCAGGTCGTGTGCCGGCAGATGTGGATCTCATTGTGCTTGCCACCTCCACCCCCGATCAAATTTTTCCGTCCACGGCATGTTTGGTTCAGTCCAGCATCGGTGCTCATCACGCCATGGCTTTCGACATCCAGGCGGTTTGCAGTGGCTTCGTGTATGCGTTAACGGTTGCAGACTCCATGATCCGTTCTGGTCAAGTTTCCAATGCACTTGTGATTGGCTCAGAGGTGTTCAGCCGACTCATGGATTGGCAAGACCGCACCACCTGTGTGTTGTTCGGAGATGGTGCCGGTGCGGTCTTCTTAGAGCGCTCGACGCAGCCAGGAATTCTGGGATGTAAATTAAACGCCGATGGTCGATTGGGGCACATCCTGCACGCCAAAGGGCGCATAGAGGGCGGTCAAATCACCGGCGATCCATTTTTGCGGATGGATGGTCAATCTGTGTTTCGACAGGCCGTGTCTGTGCTCGGTGACAGCGCCCTTGATCTTTTTAATAAGCTGGACTTTGAACTTGGTGAACTGGACTTTCTTGTGCCGCACCAAGCCAACGTTCGCATTCTCCAGGCAGTGGCCAAAAAGCTGAAACTCTCTGAGGATCGCGTCGTGGTGACGGTGGATCAGCATGGAAATACCTCTGCTGCCTCCGTGCCTCTTGCGCTGCACCATGCAATCGAGCAAAAAATGATCAAAAAAGGCGATAACGTGCTTTTACAAGGCGTTGGTGGTGGCTTTACTTGGGGCAGTGTCCTTGTTCGCATGTAAAATAGCGCAAACTTAAAATTAGATGATTTCCTCAAAAGCATGACAAAACAAATTGCCTTCCTGTTTCCAGGGCAGGGCTCCCAGTCGGTGGGCATGCTCAATGCATTTAAAGCCAACACGACCACGGCGTCGCTGTACGCATCGTTGGCTGCAGAGGCTTCTCAGGCGCTTGGTCAAGACCTCGCCGGTCTCATTGAGCAAGGGCCGGCTGAGTCGCTCAACCTCACCACGAATACCCAGCCAGCCATGCTTTTTGCTGACATGTTGGTCTACCGCGCTTGGTTGGCAGCGGGAGGGGAGGCGCCTCAATTGGTGGCAGGCCACTCTTTGGGCGAGTATGCCGCCCTGGTGGCCGCCGGTGCACTCCGGTTTTCAGACGCTTTAAGCCTGGTGCGTATCCGAGCCCAAGCCATGCAAGAAGCTGTGCCCGTTGGGCAAGGGGGCATGGCAGCCATTCTTGGGCTTAGCGACGACCATGTGCGTCAAGCCTGTGGCATGGCCAGCCAAGGCAATGAGGTGGCAGAAGCGGTCAATTTCAACGCACCCAGCCAGGTTGTGATCGCTGGAACGGCCCTCGGCGTAAAAGCGGCTTGTGAACATGCAAAAACGCTGGGCGCCAAGCGTGCCCTCGAGTTGCCTGTGTCAGCACCTTTTCACTCAAGCCTCATGCGACCAGCGTCCATCAAGTTGGCAACTGCTTTGAAACTGTGTGAGTTTCAATCACCAGTCGTTCCTGTGTACAACAACATCGATGTGGCCACCGAGTCTGATCCAGATCGTGTTCGAGACGCGCTGGTCCGCCAGGCATACGGCCCGGTGCGCTGGGTAGAAACCATTGAAGCCATGAGCAAGGCTGGCGCCACGCTTTTCGTTGAATGCGGTCCTGGCAAGGTGTTGGCTGGTTTGGTTAAGCGTATCACCGATGTTCCTGTGGTTAACTTGTTTGACCCAGACAGCATTCAAGCTGCGCTGCACGCCCAATAAAATCGAGCTTTGGAGAGAATTCCCGCATGAGCATGTTTGATTTGACAGGTAAAGTGGCGCTGGTGACCGGCGCAAGCAGGGGCATCGGGCGTGCTATAGCCATTGCCCTTGGGCATGCTGGGGCCACCGTCGTAGGCACAGCCACCAGCGAGGTTGGTGCACAAGGTATTTCCAGCGCATTGGCTGAGGCTGGCATTCGGGGCGAAGGTGTGGTTCTCAATGTGACTCAATCAGACCAATTCGAGGCAGTTTTCTCGCAGATCTCCGATCGGCACGGGCCCTTGGCCATTTTGGTTAACAATGCTGGAATTACGCGTGACCAACTGTCAATGCGCATGAAGGATGAGGATTGGGATGCAGTGATTGCCACCAACTTGTCATCGGTGTTTAAGCTTGCCAAGCTAGCCATGAAACCGATGATGAAATCACGCACTGGGCGTATTATCAACATCACTTCAGTTGTCGGCACCAGCGGTAACGCCGGTCAGGCCAATTATGCTGCGGCAAAAGCGGGTGTCACGGGCATGACAAAAGCGTTGGCTCGGGAACTGGGCAGCCGAAATATCACGGTAAACTGTGTGGCGCCCGGATTTATTCAAACAGACATGACTGATGCCCTGAGTGAAACTCAGGTGGATCAGCTGAAGCAACAAATCCCGCTTGGCCGCCTCGGGCAGGTTGAAGACATTGCCGCGGCAGTGTTGTACCTGGCTAGCGACCAAGCGGGGTATGTGACTGGAACCACATTACACGTTAACGGTGGAATGTGGATGGGGTGAGGCATTCGCATACAATTATGATCCGTCATAAAGCTTTGCTACACTCTTTCGATTTTATCTAAACCCACGGAGGCTCCGTAATGGAAAACATTGAACAGCGCGTTAAAAAGATTGTGGCCGAACAACTCGGCGTGAAGGAAGAGGAGATCAAGAATGAGTCTTCTTTCGTGGATGATCTGGGCGCTGATTCCTTGGATACAGTTGAACTGGTCATGGCTCTCGAAGAAGAATTTGAAACAGAAATTCCCGACGAAGAAGCTGAAAAGATCACAACTGTTCAGCAAGCAATCGATTACGTGAAGGCCAATTCCAAGGCCTGATGGTGGTTTTTGAATCCGGATTGGGCGCTCTCAAGGGGCGTCCATCTGGTTTTTTACTGCCAATCTTTTGTCATAGGGAGGGCTTGTGAGCCGCAGACGAGTTGTTGTTACCGGTTTGGGTATTGTGAGCCCGGTGGGTAATTCTGTTGACGAGGCATGGGCCAACCTGACCCAGGGGCGCTCCGGCATCGCGACGATTACCCGATTTGACACCGAGGCGCTTAGTGTCAAAATCGCTGGTGAAGTCAAAGGTTTCGACGTTGCACAGTACATCCCTGGCAAGGAAGCCGCCCGGATGGATACCTTCATTCATTACGGTTTGGCCGCAGGTATTCAGGCGTTTAAAGACTCCGGCCTGGAAGTGACAGAACAAAACGCAGAGCGCATTGGCGTAAGTATTGGGTCTGGCATTGGTGGTTTGCCCATGATTGAGGACACGCACAGCGACCTCATCAACAAGGGTTACCGCCGAATCTCTCCTTTTTTTGTACCGGGCAGCATCATTAATATGATCTCCGGGCACATGTCTATTATGTATGGGTTGAAAGGCCCAAACATTGCCATGGTGACTGCCTGCACCACTGGCACGCACTCGATTGGCGAAGCCGCAAGAATTATTGAATATGGTGACGCGGATGTGATGATTGCAGGCGGAGCTGAGTCCACAGTCTCTCCATTGGGGATTGGTGGATTTGCTGCCATGCGAGCCCTGTCTACCAGGAATGATGATCCTGCCGCCGCAAGCCGTCCTTGGGACAAAGACCGTGACGGATTTGTACTGGGCGAGGGCGCAGGTGTGCTAGTTCTTGAAGAATATGAACACGCCAAGAAGCGTGGAGCCAAAATTTACGGTGAAGTGGTGGGCTACGGCATGAGCGCAGATGCAAGCCACATGACCGCGCCTTGTGCTGATGGTGATGGAGCCGCGCGATGCATGAAAGCTGCTCTGCGGAATGCAGGCATGAATGCCGAGGATGTGGGGTACCTGAATGCACACGGAACTTCCACCCCCCTGGGCGACGTTGCTGAGACCATGGCGGTGAAACGGGCTCTTGGGGACCACGCCTACAAAACCGTGGTGAATTCAACCAAGAGCATGACCGGCCATTTGCTGGGTGCGGCGGGCGGTATCGAGGCGGTGTTTACCGCATTGGCAGTTCACCATCAAGTGTCCCCCCCCACCATCAACCTTCATGAGGCTGGTGAGGGGTGCGATTTGGATTACTGCGCCAACACCGCACGTGATTTGCCAATCAAATTGGCCTTGTCCAATTCGTTTGGATTTGGTGGCACCAACGGAACCCTGGCGATTGCACGGGTGTAACGGAGCCATCTTGCACGCCAATATGGTGGGGGTATTCCCCACAGATTTCACCATTCAGGCAAACCCGGCATGGAGCCGGTTTGCCTATCTAAAAACCGCTAGGCGCGCCGTTTTGCGGTGTGTTGGTGAAGATCCATTGGCAAGGCGGGTGTTGTTTTCCCCTCATCACTTCATTGAATTCCAAGACGCAGGTTCCCCGATTCCTATTGTGTTCAAGCAGTCTTGGGCGCTGCCTTGGGGGGTGTTGGTGTCTATCCAGCAGCGCCATGGCCACAATCGCGCCACTTGGTGGTTTGTCGATCGCAAACAACCCAATTTCGCGCTATTCAAGTTGTGGCTTCATTGTCTTGCCGACTTGGCGAGTGTAGAAAAGACCTCCTTTGTTGACGATATTTGGAGGATGAATGTCCTCCGATAAAGACGAAGATTTCCTCATCGTGCAGCGCGTTCAGGCAGGCGACAAGCGCGCGTTCAATCTTTTGGTGAACAAGTATCATCGCAGGGTTGCCCGTTTGCTTACGCGCATGGTCAAAAGCCAAGAGGATATTGAAGATGTCGTACAAGAGACCTTTATCAAGGCCTACAGGGCAATTGGCAATTTTCGGGGGGACAGTGCTTTCTATACCTGGATTTACCGAATTGCGATCAACACGGCCAAGAATCTGCTGGTGACACAAGGTCGCCGCCCAACAACGCTCAAAGAGTCCGTGGATGGCGACAATGAAACTTTTGAGGACAATGCCGCTCTTAGTAATATTGACACGCCAGAGTCACTGTTCCAGACCAAGCAGATTGGAGAGGCTGTCAACGAGGCCATGATGGCTTTGCCCGAGGAGTTGCGGGCTGCCATTGTGATGCGGGAAATTGATGGTTTGAGTTATGAAGAAATCGCGGCTGCAATGGATTGCCCCATCGGCACCGTGAGGTCACGTATTTTTAGGGCGCGAGAGGCGATTGCGAATCGCATTAAACCCCTGCTAGAGCCCAAGGGCAGCAAACGCTGGTAAATGGTGAGTGGAATCATGGAACGTAAAGAGCAAATGTCGGCCATTCTGGATGGAGAGCTGGATGACATACAGCTTGGGTCTGTCTTGAACTCCCTTGAACGCGATGATGTGAGCACATATGCATCATATGCCCTGGTTGGTGATCTTCTGCGATCCTCGGACATGTTGAAGATGCACGCCAGGCCGTTGGTCGACCGCATTGAAGCGGCTCTGGAGCTTGAGCCCACGGTGTTGGCCCCTGTCATCGCAACCGAACTATCCCGCAAAACAAGGTTGGCGCGGGCGCTCTCTCTCGGACGTTCCCGCCGTTTCGTTGCATCCGTGGCCGCAATTGGATTTTTTAGCTTCGCATTGAATCAGGCGGTTCCGCCCCAAGATGCGCAGTTGCAGATGGTTCGCACTGCGCCAGTGGTGGAGGGTAGTTTCACCGATGAGGAGTTGGCCCTGTGGCAAGAATATTTCATGGCACATCAGCAAAACAGTGTGCGCAGTGGGTTGGCTGGCGTGTCTCCAATCGCTCGTGTGGAGGCGGATCGGCCATCGCTGCAAAGCACTGTTCGTGTCAATGTGGATGATGTAGAGGCCACTGAATGGATGAATGTTTGGGATCCTGGCGTGTATTCGGCCAACAACGCAGTTCAATTCAACTACGTGTCATCTAGCCGCTGATTTATGAAGAAGTTCGGATCAGTTTCCTTCATCAAGCACGTTGCATTGGCTTGCGCGTTGTTTACAGCAGTTGCCTCAGTTCAAGCCAAAGACACACTGTGGGATTTGGTCTGGAGTAGCCATGAACAGGCCAAGGCGCTCAATTACTCTGGATTGCTGGTGACAGAATCTGGCGCGCATTCTCAAACAAGCCGCCTTTTGCATCAATCAACAGCATCTGGAGAGTTTGAAGTGCTTGAGCGCTTGGATGGTCAGCCAACGCGTTGGATCCGGCACAACGATCAGATTCAATGCATCATTCCCGATCGCAAGCTCATTTTGTCTGAGCGCAGACAAACTTCTGTGGTATTTCCCAGGGTGTTTGTGAATCAAGACGGGGGCATGATGCCCGAAAAGTTTTACGCCATTGAAGAGTTGCCAGGAAAGCGTGTGGCGGGACGGGCAACCCGGGTGTTGCGGTTAAAGCCAAAAGACGATTTGCGCCATGAGTATCGGCTTTATCTTGATCGTGAAAATAAGTTGCTGATGCGTTCCGAACTCTATTCGCCAGGTGGTGAAGTCTTAGAGCAAGTGGGTTTCAAAGAAATCTCTTTCAACGCGCAGTCGGTTCCAAATCCAGAGCTGGTGCAAGCGGGTCCTGGGTGGCGAATGTCCAGCACAGAGGTCAGGACACTCACACCAGCCGAGTTGTCCTACGATTTGCCAGACATTGCGTTTGGATTCAAGAAGACCAGCACTCTGTGCCGTGTGAAGGGGTCAGATAATCAGATCCATCAAACGGTGTACTCTGATGGTTTGTCCACGCTGTCTGTTTTTGTACAAAAAACCAAAGACGGTCAAACCATGCCTCAAGTGCCCATGAGCCACGGGGCGGTGATGTCCCGTTCTCAAGTTCAAGGGCAGCACTTGGTGACTGTGCTGGGCGAGGTGCCAGACAAAACCTTGGACCTCTTTTTGCAATCTGTTCGATGGAAATCTCAATAACAAGGAAATTTGAATGAGATCGAAGCTGTTGAATTCACGCCCATGGATGTTAATGCACGCCTTTCTGGCCAGTGTGATGTTGGCCGTGGCTGCGCCCATGCCTGTTCAAGCCGCAGCGCGGGATTTGCCTGACTTTTCAGATTTGGTAGACCGCGTGGGCCCTGCTGTGGTGAATATCCGCACCACCCAAAAGGTGCCTCAGGGCGGGGCACAAGGCTTTCCCGGTTTTCCTGGCATGGATCCCAACGATCCATTCTTTGAGTTTTTTCGTCGTTTTATGCCACCCGGTGCCGTTCCAGGGCAACCTCAGCAAAATCCCCGTGCCCCGCAACCCGAGCGTGAGGTGCCTGCAGGGGTTGGGTCTGGTTTTGTGATTGATTCGGAGGGCTACCTGCTCACCAATCATCACGTGGTTGATGGGGCGGAGTCCATCATTGTGACTTTCCCAGACAAGCGTGAATTCAAGGCCAAGGTGATTGGTTCTGACCAGCGCACCGATGTGGCCTTGGTAAAAATCGAGGGCAAGGGCTTCCCATCCCTAAAAATTGGTGATGTAAACAAAACCAAAGTGGGCCAGTGGGTGGTGGCAATTGGCTCCCCGTTTGGCCTTGAGAACTCCGTGACAGCCGGGATCATCAGCGCGAAAGGGCGAGACACGGGTGAATATCTGCCTTTTATTCAAACCGATGTGGCGGTGAATCCAGGTAACTCCGGTGGACCTTTGTTGAATTTGGAAGGCGAGGTGATTGGCATCAATTCCCAGATTTACAGCCGAACTGGCGGATTCATGGGAATCTCTTTTGCCATTCCCATTGATGAGGCCATGCGCGTTGCCAAGCAGTTGCGGGAGACTGGCAAGGTGAGCCGTGGGCGCATTGGTGTAGGCATTGGAGAAGTAGACAAAGATGTGGCCAAGGCGCTTGGACTGGATACAGCCCAGGGTGCGTTGGTTGGCTCGGTGGGCAAAGACAGCCCGGCAGACAAAGCAGGCGTGATTGCCGGTGACATCATCTTGCGATTCGATGGCAAAAAGGTTGAAAAGGCCTCTGATCTGCCTCGGATTGTTGGGGAAACAAAGCCTGGCTCCAGGGTGAATATGGTGATTTGGCGCAAAGGTGCTGAGAAAACTGTGCAAATCACCGTGGGGGAGTTTGAGAATGACAATGCGAAAGCTCAGCCCAAGCCCGCTGACAAGCCCAAGCCCGCTGAGGTCGACAAGCTTGGTCTAACAGTGACTGATCCAACTGCCGAGGAGCGCAAGGCCCTTGGCGTGCCCGGTGGGGTTGTGGTTCGCAGTGCAGCCGGTTTGGCTGCAGGCGCTGGCATGACCGTGGGCGACGTCATTCTGCGTGTTGGTCGCACAGATGTGACCTCCGCAAGCCAGTTTGCAGACTTGGTAAAAGCCATCCCCAAGGGCCAGGCCGTGCCGATGCTTGTGCGCCGTGGTGAAAACTCCTTCTTTGTGGTAATTACCCCCTGACAGCGTTAGAGGTGCGATTGCAGTGGAGCCTCATAAATATGCTGTAAAGCAAGGCACGATCAGGTAAAATACATTGTTATCGAATTGGTTCGGGGGCAGAAATGCCCCCTTTTTAATGATGCAGATGCAGCACATCCGAAATTTTTCAATCATCGCACACATCGACCATGGTAAATCCACCCTGGCCGACCGCCTGATCCAACGCTGCGGCGGCCTGAGCGATCGGGAAATGGATGAGCAGGTTCTCGACTCGATGGACATTGAGCGAGAAAGAGGCATCACCATCAAAGCTCAAACAGCGGCCTTGCACTACAAAGCCAAAGATGGCAATACGTATTTGCTTAATCTCATCGACACACCGGGCCATGTTGATTTTTCATACGAGGTGAGTCGTTCGCTCTCTGCCTGTGAGGGTGCGCTGTTGGTGGTGGACGCCTCTCAAGGGGTTGAGGCGCAAACCGTGGCCAACTGCTACACGGCCATTGAACTTGGCGTTGAAGTGCTGCCAGTGCTCAACAAAATGGACCTGCCCCAAGCCGACCCAGAGACCGCCAAGTCCGAGATTGAGGATGTAATTGGCATTGACGCCAGCGAGGCTGTCCCGATTTCTGCCAAAACAGGCTTGGGCATCGAAGATGTGCTGGAGTTGGTGGTCAACAAAGTTCCCCCAGCGCGTGGCAGCCGTGAGGCTCCTTTGCAAGCGCTGATTATCGACAGTTGGTTCGATAATTATGTGGGTGTGGTGATGCTGGTGCGGGTCATCAACGGCGTGCTGAACCGCAAAGACAAAATCAAGCTGATGGCCACTGGTGCTACGTACATCGCGGACGACGTGGGTGTGTTTACCCCGAAATCCATCGCCAGGGATTCTCTATCGGCCGGTGAGGTTGGTTACATCAACGCAGGCATCAAAGAGCTTGAAAGCGCCAAAGTAGGCGACACCGTGACGCTTGCCGCCTCTCCAGCCGACAAGCCATTGCCTGGGTTTAAGGAGGTGCAGTCGCAGGTGTTTGCAGGTTTGTTCCCTGTGGAAGCAAACCAGTATGAGGCCCTGCGCGAGGCCCTGGACAAGCTCAAACTCAATGATGCAGCCCTCAATTACGAACCGGAGGTTTCCCAGGCCTTGGGCTTTGGCTTCCGTTGTGGATTTCTGGGCATGTTGCACATGGACATTGTGCAGGAGCGTCTGGAGCGTGAGTTCGACATGGACCTCATCACGACTGCGCCCACGGTGGTTTATGAGGTGAAGCAGCGCGACGGCACCATCATTCGTGTGGATAACCCATCCAAAATGCCCGACCTCAGCAAACTTGATGAAATTCGTGAGCCCATCGTGACCGTGAATTTGCTGATGCCCCAAGAATACGTGGGCTCTGTGATGACTTTGTGCACTGGCCGTCGCGGTGTGCAAACCAACATGGTCTACCATGGGCGCCAGGTGCGGCTCACTTTTGAGATGCCCATGGCCGAGATCGTGCTGGATTTCTTCGACAAATTAAAGTCCACGTCCAGAGGCTACGCGTCTATGGATTACGCGTTCAAAGAATACCGCCCGGCAGATATCGTGAAGGTGGACATGTTGATCAACGGCGACAAGGTTGATGCTTTGTCTATCATGGTTCACCGCACAAATGCTCAATTTAGGGGCAGGGCAGTGGCGCAGAAAATGCGTGAAATCATCTCTCGCCAAATGTTTGATGTAGCCATTCAGGCGGCCATTGGCGCAAACATCATTGCTCGAGAGACTGTGAAAGCGCTGCGCAAAAACGTGCTTGCCAAGTGTTACGGCGGCGATATTTCACGAAAGAAAAAACTGCTGGAAAAACAAAAGGCCGGTAAGAAGCGAATGAAACAAGTGGGCAACGTTGAGATTCCACAAGAAGCATTCCTCGCCATCCTTCAAGTGGAAGACAAATAACAATGAATTTTTCCTTGATTCTTTTTTTGCTGGTTCTTTTTACCGGTTTTTTTTATGTTCTTGATTTGCTGGTATTCAAGCCCAGGCGCCGAATGGCCGCTGAACAGGCTTTGAGCAGCGGTGGCTTGCAATCGGGAATTCAAGGCGATGCCGAAAAACGCATACGCCAGCAGTACATGAAACAGCCTTTGTGGCTGGAGTACAGCGCAAGCTTTTTCCCAGTTATTCTTTTTGTGTTTGTGCTTCGGTCATTTGTGGTGGAGCCTTTCAAAATCCCCTCGGGGTCGATGATTCCAACGTTGTTGATCGGGGATCTGATTTTGGTGAACAAGTTCGCCTACGGTGTCCGTTTGCCCATCATCGACAAAAAAATTATCCCGATTGGAGACCCTCAACGCGGCGACGTGATGGTGTTTAGGTATCCACTCGATCCATCCTTGGACTACATCAAGCGTGTGGTTGGCGTGGGTGGTGACGTGGTGGAATATCGCGACAAGAAACTTTTCATCAACGGGGTGGCGCAGCCCGTGGAGTCTCTGGACAAATATTACGACCCCAACAGTTTCTCTTATCACCTTCAATATCGCGAGACGCTTGGTGAACAACCCCATTTGGTGCTTAACGATGAGGAAGCACCTGCCTACGTGATTGGTGTGCAGAATTTTAAAAACCGTGACAATTGCAAATATGATGTAAACGGTTTTAAGTGCACAGTTCCGCAAGGCCATTACTTCATGATGGGTGACAATCGAGACAATTCCAGCGACAGTCGGATTTGGGGATTTGTGTCGGACGACCAAGTGGTCGGCAAGGCATTTCTTGTGTGGATGAACTTCAATGATTTGTCTCGCATTGGCACATTTCACTGATTAGTGTTTGCATGGATAGACCTGACCACGCCAGCTTGGAACACGCCCTGGGGCATCGGTTTTGTGACCAGGGCTTGCTTCGTCAGGCCTTAACTCACCGCAGCTATTCCACTGCGCACAATGAGCGCTTGGAATTTTTGGGCGATAGTGTGCTGAACTGTGCGGCATCCATTTTGTTGTATGGGGCACAGCCAGACATGGATGAGGGCAAGCTCTCCAGGGTGCGCTCACATTTGGTGAAACAAGACTGCCTGGCCAACATTGGAAGAACTTTGCAGCTTGAGCAACACCTGTATTTGGGGGCTGGCGAGTTGCGCAGTGCCAAAACAATCAAAGACAGCATCGTGGCCGACGCGCTGGAGGCACTTTTTGGCGCTATTTTGCTGGATTCAGATTTTGAACATGCCAAGGCTTGTGTGATTCGCTTGCTAGAGCCGGTGCTCTTAGAAACACCACTAGAATCTTTGGGAAAAGACCCCAAGACACGGTTGCAGGAACATCTGCAGGCCAAAAGAATGAAGTTGCCGGTGTACTCGGTGCTGGTCGAAGGAGGCACCTCAAGCAGCCCAGAATTTAAGGTGCAATGCCACGTGCAGGATCTCGACATTGTACAGGTGGGGGCGGGCCACTCTCGCCGCGTCGCCGAGCAACATGCAGCCCAGGCTGCACTTATCGAACTGCTTGAACGGGAGTATGCTGATCCCAACCAGGCCAACATAAAAGGTTTGCAATGACTCAGTCCAAATGCGGTGTTATCGCCGTGGTGGGCCGCCCCAATGTGGGCAAATCCACGCTCATGAATGGGCTGGTGGGTGAACACCTGTCAATCACATCCTCTAAACCTCAAACCACTCGCCACCGTGTGTTGGGTGTGATGACTGAGCCCGTCAAATCGGTGCCAACACAATTCATTTTTGTGGACACGCCGGGCTTTCAGACCAAGCATTCCAATGCCCTGAACAAAACAATGAACAGGGCGGTGCTCACCGCCTTGGCAGACGTGAATGTGATTTTGTGGGTGGTGGAGCAGGGCAAGCTGGGACATCCGGACCTGAAAGTATTGGAGCTTTGCCCCAAAGACGTGCCACTGGTTGCGGTGGTCAACAAAGTGGATCAATTGACTGACAAGGGTGTGGTACTTCCCTTTCTTCAAAAAATCAGCGAGCTGCGCCAATTCGATGCCATTGTCCCGTTGAGCGCACAGACCAGTAAAAACCTCGATGCCCTCAAAGAGGTGGTGTCGGGTTTGTTGCCCGAGCAGCCCTTCTTTTACGAAGAAGACACGCTAACCGACCGACCTGAGAAGTTTTTGGCTGCTGAGCGCATTCGTGAAAAGTTGTTTCGTCTGGTGGGCGATGAGTTGCCTTACACCTGCACAGTGGTCATCGACCGTTTTGTGATCGAAGAAGGGCGCAGGGTGATTCATGCGTCCATCCTGGTGGACAGGCAATCCCACAAGGCCATGATCATCGGCAAAGGCGGCGAGAAACTGAAACGCATTGCCTCCGAGGCACGGCAAGACATGGAGCGGCTCTTCGATGGCAGTGTTCATCTGGAGACCTGGGTGAAAGTACGCAGTGGCTGGGCGGACAATGCAACCCTGCTCCAAAGCCTGGGGTATGAGTAATACACGCAGTCTTCTAGACCATGCTTTTGTACTGCACAGCGTGCCGTACAAAGAGACCAGCCTGATTGTCGAGCTTTTTTGCCGTGAGCACGGCCGCTTGCCAGTGATTGCCAAGGGCGCAAAGCGTCCCCATTCTGGCCTGCGTTCAGTTCTGGTTAGTTTTCAGCCTTTGCAGGTGAGGTTTACCGGCAAATCAGAGGTTAAAACTCTCACCCATGCCGAATGGATGGGGCAGATCCTTGCACCGCAGGGCAAGGCGTTGTTTGCTTCGTATTACCTCAATGAATTGTTGATGCGTGGGTTGGGGAGAGAAGATAAGCACGCGGCGCTGTTTGATTTGTATGCCCATACTTTGCAGGCCCTGGGTGACGAGGCTGAAATGAATGTGTGCATTCGGCGTTTTGAAGTGGGTTTGTTGGATGCCTTGGGTTATGGCATTGACTGGTATTTGGACAAAGATGGTCAGGGTATTGCCCCAGACGAGCAGTATCGTTGGTTGGACCAGGTGGGCTGGTCTACCCCGGATAGGGGAAATGTAAACCATGCACCGGAGGGCTTCGTTGAGCCGTTGGTGCCTGGGCAAGTTGTTTTGCAAATTCAGCAGGGGCAATGGAGTCACACAGCGGCGAGTGCACTGAAGCCAGTCATTCGTCGTTTGTTGCTTACCCATGTGGCCCCCAATGGTTTGATGTCTAGGGCTTGGATGGAGCAGTTGGTAAGGTCATGATAGAGCTGGGTGTGAATATTGATCATGTGGCAACCATACGGCAGGCGCGACGCGGGCATGAGCCCGATCCCCTTCAGGCCGCGTTACTTGCTGAGGAATATGGTGCTGATGCAATCACGGTGCATGTTCGGGAGGACCGTCGCCACATGCAAGACGATGATGTGCGGCGCATTCGCCCGGCCATTGCCACACGTTTGAACTTTGAATGTGCTGTGGTAGAGGACATGATTCGCCTCGTGGAGGAAATTCAGCCCCAGGATGTGTGTTTTGTGCCAGAGCGACGCGAAGAGGTAACGACCGAAGGGGGGCTGGACGTAATCGGTGGATTTCATTTGGTGGCACCCGCCGTTGCGAGGTTGCAAGACCAAGGGATGCGTGTGTCGCTGTTTATTGACCCAGACTTGCAGCAAATGGAGGCTGCATTGCGATGTGGTGCGCAAGCCGTTGAGCTGCACACGGGCCGGTATGCTCACTCCAAGGGGGAACAACTGGCCAGGGAGCTTGACCGAATTCGCGCGGCGGCCGATTTTGGTGTGGCCAATGGACTGCGTGTCAATGCTGGCCATGGCCTGAATTACGAGAATGTGAGCGCAATTGCAGCCATTGAAAGTATTTCAGAATTGAACATTGGACACAGTATTGTGGCCAATGCGGTGTTTTTAGGCTGGGAAACGGCCATTAAGCGCATGAAGTCTCTGATGGTTCAAGCAAAGCTGGAGGCAATTCGTCCTCGATAGGGGCGCTTGAAAGGTGTATTTCAAAGGGAAGACTGCAATGGTCATCGGCATGGGATGTGACATTGTTGAGGTGCAACGCATCGAGGCTTTGCTGCGCAAAGGCCACGACAGTTTTGTTCGCCGTGTGTTAACTCCTTTGGAGATAGGTGAATACGAGCGCCGTTCCGACCGTGCGGCTGCGCGTGGGTTGTTGTATATCGCGACGCGTTTTGCCGCCAAGGAAGCGCTGTCCAAAGCGATGGGCACCGGCATTGGGGAATCTTTTTCGTTTCAAGATGTGTCAATCTTGAATTTGGAGTCTGGCAAGCCATTCATGGAATATTCCGAGCGGCTTGGTGCGTGGTTAAATGCTCAATCCGCGCAAGCGGAGGTGTCCATCGCGGACGAGACGAACTACGCCATGGCTACCGTGATCATTTTTAGAATCTAAAAGAAGCAGCATCCATACAAACAAACCAAGGGAATAGAACACACCATGCTGGGTCCATTTATTGTTGGCTTGACCGGATTGACACTATCAGGGGAGGACATCGAACACATTAAAAATCCCTCTGTGGGTGGATTGATTCTGTTTTCACGCAACTTTGAAAACAAAGCACAATTGATCGAATTGGTGAAATCGATTCGTGCCCAAGGTGGTCAACACAAACCAGTGTTTGTTGACCACGAGGGGGGGCGTGTTCAGCGCTTCCGAGAGGGGTTTACTCACATCCCCTCCATGCGCACCATTGGTAAGCGCGCTGAAGCGGATTTTGATGATGGTCTGCAATTGGCTCGTGAAGCTGGCTATGTGATGGCTGCGGAGTTGCGGGCTTGTGATATTGACATGAGCTTTGCACCCGTGCTGGATTTGGATTGGGGCAACAGTGAAATCATTGGCGATCGCTCTTTTGGGCAAGACCCCCGCATGGTTGCTCGCCTGGCTGGGGCATTGATGAACGGGATGGCGTTGGCGGGCATGCAGGCATGCGGTAAGCACTTTCCGGGGCATGGTTGGGTGAAGCTCGATAGCCACCTGGCACTGCCTCAAGATTCTCGCCCACTCCATGATATTTTGAAGTTGGATGCGTTGCCTTACCAGCTCAACACCACCTTAAACATGGCCAGCATCATGCCCGCGCATGTTGTATATGCTGAAGTCGATAGCAAGCCGGCGTGCTTTTCGTCCTTCTGGATTCAGGATGTGTTGCGCATCAAACTCGGATTTGACGGTGCGGTCATTAGCGATGATTTGGACATGGTGGGCGCGCATGGTGAGGGAGATATTCGTGCCCGTGCAAGCGCTGCCCTGAGGGCTGGCTGCGACGCAGTGCTGAGCTGCAATAACTTTGAAGATATTCACACCCTGGTTACTCAACCAGTGCCTGAGGTGGCGTCCCAAGTGGAGGTGCGTCACCGTCGATTGTCTCGCCTACGCAGTGCGGATAAGCATCCGGACTGGAAGGGCTTACAGCAAAGCTACACTTATCAAGCCTGTATAGAGCGGGTGACGCAAGCTTTGTGATGCACTCGGCACAGGTGGACCCCCTTGGGTTGACGCATTGAAAAAAGGCCACCTTGGGGTGGCCTTTTTTCATAGATACTGCACTTGTTTTATTTGACTTTGGCGCTGGACATCAGCTTTTCCTGATAAGACTCCCACTTGTCGTTGATCATCCGCTGCTCCAATTGAGGGCGAATTTCTTCTAGCTTAGGTGGAGTGGACTCGCGCACATCGGTGAGGTAAATCACGTGGAAACCGAATTGTGAGCGCACTGGTGTCTTGCTGTATTCCCCCTTTTTGAGCGCGACCATGGCTTGAGAAAACTCTGGCACAAAACTGTTGGGGTTGGCCCAATCCAAATCACCGCCGGCTGGTGCAGAGCCTGGGTCTTTGGATTCGGTTTTTGCCAAATCTTCGAACTTGGCACCTTTGCCCAGCTTGCCGATGATGGCCTTGGCTTGGTCTTCGGTTTCAACCAAAATATGGCTGGCGCGGTATTCGCTGCCCCCCATCATTTTGGCAATCTTGCTGTAAGCATCTTGCACTTCTTTGTCAGACAGCTTGGTGGTTTTGTAAAAATCTTCACGCAGGGCGTTGGCCAGAATGGCCTGGTTCATCATTTGAACTTGGTACTTCACCTCGGGCTTGCTGGATAGGCCTTTCTTGATGGCTTCCTGCTTGAGTACTTCCTGATTGATCAATTCCTGGCGAATGGTTGCACGCATCTCGGGCGTGGCTTCCTGACCGCGTTTGGCTTGTTCTGCCATGATGTAGTCAATCAATTCGCTGGGGATGGATTGGCCGTTGACCAATGCCGCATTTTGAGCAAACGCTGTACCGCCGAAGGTGATGGCCAGGGCCAGGGTGCTCGCTTTGAGTGTTCGATTCAACATACCTTAAAACCTTGTGTCTCTAGAAAATGGATTAATTCGGGGTGTCGGCCGCGTCAATAGCCAAGGCGTGGATTTCTTTTTTCATCCAATCTGATACAGCATCATACACGAGGCGATGGCGAGCCAAAGTGCGCAAGCCCGCGAATTTGGCGCTCCAAATCTTCACTCGAAAATGGCGCCCGCCCTCGCGCGCACCGGCATGGCCCGCGTGCAGGTGTGACTCATCCGTGACTTCTACTTTGGCATCTAAGCGCTCTTCCAATCGTGCCTTAAGTGCTTCGGCGCTGATGCTCATTGGCCAGCCCCTCCTTGTGAACTGCCATCGGTTGTCTCGGAGTTTTGCATGTGCCGGGACATGTAGAACCCCTGAGCAAAGACGAATACGAGTGTTGCTCCCAAGGAGCCGAAGAGTTTGAAATCCACCCAGATTTCGGTGGAGAAGCCGTAGGCCACAACAATATTAAGCACGCCCATCAACACAAAAAAGCCCACCCAGGCCCAAAGCAGTGTGACCCAGGCGTGATTGGGCAGGCTAACTTGGCCCTTCATCATGAGTTCAATTGGGTTTTTTTTGAAAGCGTATGCAATTAAAAAACCGCCAGCCATGGCCAAATAAAGCACGGTGGGTTTCCATTTGATGAAAGTCTCGTTTTGTAGCACCAGAGTGGCTCCACCGAACACGGCGATCAGCAGCAACCCGATCCACTGCATGTTTTCAACAGGTTTGCCAACCAGCTTTTGGTAAGCAATTTGGAGCACGGTTGCCAAAATAGCAACCACCGTGGCAAGCAAAATGGGCAATTGCGCCGTTTGAATTTCGGCGCTTGAAATGCTGGTCAACAGTGGCCGAAGCAGTGCATCGGCTTGTTCAGGATTGGAGCCTGCCCATTTGAAACTGACAAAAAACAGAATAATAGGCAGAAAATCTAGAAATAGCTTCATGTTATGGTGGTGTGGCTTGAGTGGGTTTTCAAGCCGAGTGATCGTTGGAAAAAGGCTCAAAAGCCAAGCTCACCGAGTTGATGCAATAGCGCAACCCGGTGGGGGGAGGACCATCCTCAAACACATGGCCCAAATGTGCATCGCAAATCTTACAGGTTACCTCGGTGCGAATCATGCCATAACTGCGGTCCACGTGTTCTTCAATGTGGTCCGGATTGAGCGGGGCAAAATAACTGGGCCAACCACAGCCCGCATCAAATTTTGTGTCCGATGCAAACAGTGGCGTGCCACAGCAAATGCAACGGTAAATGCCCGATTCGTTGTGGTCCCAGTACTGCCCAGTGAAAGCTCGTTCGGTGCCTTTGTGGCGGGTTACTTCGTACGACATCGGCGTGAGCTCTTCGCGCCACTGGGCATCGGTCTTGGTTACTTTGTTGCTCATAGTAGGTCTCCTTGGCTTCGCTCAGGATGAACAGCTCAACACCAGAGCTTTGGCCCATTGGGGGGGCGATGCAGTGTAATGGGCTGGCAAATTCTCGTCATTGTAGGGGTCAGACAAAGCGCTGCATAAACGGTTCAATTCTGCCGCATCCCCCTGCTGCGCCTGTTCTATGGCTGCTTGCAACAGGTGATTGCGCGCTACCACTGCGGGGTTGAGGGCACGTCTTTCTTGTTGCCAAATCACGGTGCTCTGTTGGCAATTGCTTGCCATGGCGTGCCATTCGTTTAACCACGTCTGTGCATCGTTGACTTGTGCTTCGTCGCCCAAGGCGATTGCAAAATATGGGCTGTGTTGCCACAGGCTGAAATTGTCGGCCGGGGATGCGTGCGGGTCCAGGTGGGCCAAAGAGCGAAAAAACCGGGTGAAGTCCAGCTGGTGTGCATGCATCAGTTTGAGTGTATTCTCGACCATGGTAACCACGTCCTCGCCAGTGTGACTAGGCAGGCCCATTTTGGCAGCAAAACGTTGAGTATGCTCGGCCGCAAACACTTCTGCGTATTCATCAAGCATGGTTTGCACTTGCTCTTTGTGGCCGCGCAATAGGGTGAGCAAGGCCTGTGCTAGGGCGTAAAGATTCCAGTGGCCCAAACGCGGCTGGTTGCGGTAGCTGTAGCGCCCACCTTCGTCTGAATGGTTGCAAATGTGGTCGATGTGAAAATCATCCACAAAGCCATAGGGGCCGTAGTCTATGGTCATGCCAAGCAGGGACATGTTGTCGGTGTTCATCACACCGTGACAAAAACCCACGCTTTGCCAATCGGCCATCAATTTGGCCGTGCGCAGCACCACGGTGTTAAACCACAACAGCAGACCGTGCTCAAACTCCGGCTCACTGTCACCCAGTTCGATTTCTGGGTGATGTTGCTCAATGTGCCAGGTGAGCAGTTGCCGCAGCGCATCCAGTTGGCCTGTGTGAGCAAAGTATTCTACGTGCCCAAAACGCAAAAAGCTCTCGCTCACACGGCACACCACGGCGGCGGTCTCCGTGGTTTCGCGAAACACAGGGTCGCTGCAAGCGGTGAGTGACAAAGCACGCGTGGTGGGTATGCCCAGTGCATGCATGGCCTCGCTGGCCACATACTCACGGATGGACGAACGCAAAACGGCACGGCCATCGGCGTGGCGGGAGTAGGGGGTTGGGCCAGCCCCTTTGAGTTGAAGTTGCCGGTATTGGCTGCCTTTGCGTACCTCGGCAATCATGAGCGCTCTGCCATCTCCCAATTGGGGCACAAACACGCCAAACTGGTGACCGCAATACACGCTGGCAATGGAGGCATATTCAGGCCAAGGGCTGTTGCCACTGAGCACAGAGACACCACCAGGGGAACACAGGGCTTCGACGCGAAGTCCAAGCGACTCTGCCAACTCGGCGTTCACATGTAGCATTTGAACAGCGGTTTTGAATGGGGTGGTGGGCACCGGGGTCACGAATGGTGCGCCAAGGGCTGCATATTCGTGTACCAAAATAGAATCATGATTATGAAACAAGGGTGCGTCCTGAAGTATAGTTTGCTAAAACACCCTGCCATTGTAGACGGGGACAGCCTAAAAAAGACCCAAAATCATTCTGGAGGAGTACAGACACATGCAAGGTTTGATGATGCACATGCCATTGTTGATTTCATCCATCATTGAGCACGCAGCCCGCCACCACCCCAAGGTTGAAATTGTCTCACGCCGCACAGAAGGGGACATTCACCGCACCAATTACGGCGAAGTGGCTGCCCGAGCAAAGCAACTGGCCAACAAACTCACCGAGGTGGGCGTGCAGCAGGGTGAAAACATTGCCACCCTGGCATGGAACGGTTACCGCCATGTGGAAATTTACTACGCTGTATCAGGGATGGGGGCTGTTATCCACACGCTCAACCCTCGGTTGTTTCCCGAGCAGTTGGTTTACATCATCAACCATGCCAAAGACACCACAGTGTTTTTTGACACCACTTTTGCCCCTTTAATCAAGGCAATTGCCCCTGCATGCCCCACCGTGAAGCGCTGGATCCAGATGTGTGAAGAGGCGGCCATGCCGGCCGAACCTGCTGTGGCGGGTTTGATCAACTATGAAGCGTTTATTAAAGGTGCATCCACCAAATTCGAGTGGCCTGAGTTGGATGAAAACTTGGCCAGTGGTCTGTGCTACACCTCTGGCACCACCGGCAATCCCAAAGGAGCGTTGTATTCCCACCGCTCCACGGTGCTGCATGCGTTGGCAGCCAGCACGCCCGATGCCTTGGGGCTGTCCAGTCGGGACACCATTTTGCCCGTCGTGCCCATGTTCCATGTAAACGCCTGGGGTATCCCATATATTGCGGCCATGGTGGGTGCAAAAATGGTCATGCCGGGTGGTGCACTGGATGGCGCATCCATTTATGAACTCATGGAAAAAGAGAAGGTGAATTTTTCCGCGGGTGTGCCCACGGTGTGGTTGGGATTATTGACGCATGTCCAACAGAACAATCTGAAGTTCAGCACATTCAACCGCACAGTGATTGGTGGATCAGCGGCGCCTGCGGCCATGATCAAGACGCTCAACAGCTTGGGGGTGGAAGTGATTCATGCCTGGGGAATGACAGAGTTGTCGCCCTTAGGCACCGTGTGCCGTTTAAAAGCCAAACACGCAGAATTGCCTCTAGAAGTAAGGCAAAAGGTATTGGAAAAGCAGGGAACCGCCATCTATGGGGTGGACATGCGGATCGTAAACGACGACGGCGAAGATTTGCCCTGGGACGGGGATGCCTTTGGCGACCTGTTGGTGCGCGGTCATTGGGTGGTGAATAGCTACTATGGCGGCGAGGGTGAGAAGGCATTCACCAACGATAAGCATGGGAAACGCTGGTTTGCGACTGGCGATGTTTCTAAAATCGATCCCGATGGATACATGCAGATCACTGACCGAAGCAAGGATGTGATCAAATCCGGTGGTGAATGGATCAGCTCGATCGACTTGGAAAATGTTGCCATGGCGCATCCTTCCGTGCATGAGGCGGCCGTGATTGCGGTGAAGCACCCGAAGTGGGACGAACGCCCCTTGGTGGTTGTGGTGAAGAAGCCGGGTGCCGAGGTGAGTAAAGAGGAGTTGCTCAAGTTTTACGAGGGCAAGGTGGCCAAATATTGTTTGCCCAACGATGTGGCCTTTGTGAATGAATTGCCGCACACGGCCACAGGTAAAATACAAAAACTTAAATTGCGTGAGCAATTCAAAGACTATGTATGTCCCGTTTAACTTTTGAGCAGCAATCATGATCAAGCACATCGTATTTTGGCAATTCAAGGACGAAGCCCTAGGCAACACCAAGGCACATAACATGCAGTTGGTGAGAGAGAAACTCCTTGCGCTGGAGGGCGTAATTCCAGGCATGCTGGAGATTGAAGTGGGCCTCGCAGGTGGTGAACTTGAGTGCACATACGATGTGTGCCTGTACACGGTGTTTACCGACAAGGCGGCGCTGGACGGTTACCAGATCCATCCGGCCCATGAAGAAGTCAAACAATTGATTGGGCAGGTGCGCAGTGCCCGCCAGTGCATGGACTACGCGGTGTAATTTAACTGCAGTTGCAGGCGCACTGTGCCTGCAACTTCGCCTGTGGGCGTGTATGTCCACTCTGTGAAATGCAACACGCCGTTGGCCCGAAGTGCCAACATGGCGCTTGAACGTGTGCCATACACGGGAGATACAATTTTCACAGCTGAAAGCATTTTTTCCCACTCATAAGGCACACCTGTGTTGGGCAGCTCGCTATCTTCTGCCTGAGAAGTGGAACTGAGCACATCCAGGGCAGCCCCCTCAAGTCTTTCTCTGGTGAACTCATCTTCTTCGCCAGGGAGCCAGGTGAGCATTTTCTCCACTGCAAGTTTTAAGCGCTGTGATTTGGGCCAGGGTTCGTTCATACGCCCATTTGACAGGGCATGAAGGCCATGCGGCAACGGTATTTCAAATGGAATAGACGCCCCTTGGTTGGTGTAGCACTTGAGTTTTACGTTCACTTGCCCGTGGTGGTTTAACAACTGACCAGCGAGCAGGTTAAATCCACTGTAGTGATCCGCCTGCCGCACCTCGGGCAATAATCCACTCAGAGCATCAAGCACCAACTGCCCGCGAGACGGCGCCGTTTCCCCCCGGTTGAGTTCCGCATTGCGCACATTGGTGAGCAAGGCAAAGTATCCACGGGCATTCACGCCAAGCCAGGTGCCGGACGATTGAAGATCCTTCCCCGCAAGCAGAACTGGGTGAGTGTCGGTCCAAACATGCAGCGGCGCACTGGGCCTGTGGTGAAATTCGTCGCGATTGGCCAGAACCAGCATTGGCCAGTGCGGATGTGCGTGAATGGCAAGGGCTGCTAGGCACATGATGCGAGTCAGCTTGCCAACTTGCAAAAAACTTCACTGTGGCGCTCGATTGGCACCGGCAAGCTCCGGAAAGCTTCGATCACCTTAGGTTGAATTTGCTCAAGAAACTCCAATGCCTTGCTGCTCGCCAATGCGCCAGGCTGCAAGACTTCCATCAGGGTGTGGTAGGGCTTACCACTCTCTGTCCGCTCAAACAGCTCCCCCGTGGCCAACTGTTGCCTGGCAAGGGCATCAAACAAATTGCGTGCGCAGGCCTTTGCAAGCTCCAGATGCGCGGGTTCCACACGGTAATACACAAAATAATGGGTGTGTTTGTTCATTGAGCGGTGTCAAACAAGTTGCCCTTCTGGTGTACATCGTAGGGCGGTGGCCCCAGGTGCAAGTCCACTTGGGTGTCGCCTTGTGTGATGTAAAATCCATTGCCTGGGGTCAAAGCCTCATCGGCCACCAGTTCCACCAGCAAATGTTGCCTGCCCTGGTGAGCAACTGCGTTGATGACCAAGCCCGCCGGCTCGTTTGTTTTTCCATGTTGCCAAACGTCGGTGCCGGCCGCAATCGGCATGGCATGATTGCCGGTGGCAATGAATGCACGCCGTTTGACTTTGCCCAGATAATGGCTGCGGGCAACAATCTCCTGGCCTGGGTAGCACCCTTTGCTGAAGCTTACCCCACCCACCAAATCGAAATTCACCGCCTGTGGAATGAACATTTCTGCCGTGGCTTGGCTGATGTACGCCATGCCCAGTTGCTGCAAGGTGTACTCAAAATCATCGTCTCCTTCAACAACCAGCAGTGTCTGGGCTTCAGTGCGTGGCTGCAAGACCAACCCAGGCAGCCTGCCAGCCAAGCTACGCAAACTGGCCACGGCAGCGCCATCGTCAGCCCACACAACACGCATTGGGCCTGGGGCATCTGTGTTGGATACAAATCCAAGGGCATATTCAGCGGACGCGTTGCGTACTTTGCATTTGCTGCGCAAGACAAACATGGACAGACGTTTAACCAAAGCGTCGATGGTGTCTTTTCGGGTCGCCAAGAACACGAGCTTGCCTTTGCGCAACACAAAAAAACTGCCCAGCATGCGCCCTTTTGCGGTGCACAGGGCGGCAAGGCGCATTTGCCCTTCACTCATCCCGGCCACGTCATTGCTCAATTGGGCCTGTAGAAAGGTCACCGCGTCATCGCCTTCTACGGCGATCACGCCCCAGCGATTCAATACTTGGGTTGTCATGGCATATTCCTTCGAGTCTTTAAAAGATTCCCGCTATCATTCGTTGGTTTTCTTAATATTGTAGTGGCATCTGGTAACGTCTCGCTTTGCCAACATCCAGCTTGAACAACTCCATGGTCAAACCTCCCCTCAAGCCCACCAACAAAAAGCGTACCTCACCCGCCTCGCGAAGCAAGGTCGGTAAAAGCAACAACAATTCTCCGGTGAACGCGTTTCGATGGATCAAACGCGTCCTCTACCTGGGTTTCATGTTGTTGTTGGGCGCATTTGCGGCCTTGTACTTTGGATTGTCCAGTCCATTGGAGCGCCATGCAGATCCACTCGATGTCCATGTAAGCACAGGGCAGGGCGTTCGGGCAATTGCCCGCGAATTGAATACCCAAGGCCTTGCCGTCAATGGCGATCTTTTTGTACTTGCGGCTCGGTTAAAGGGCGTGGCTGGGCAATTAAAAGCGGGGCGGTACGAAATCCCGGGCGGCACCAGTACGCTTGATTTGGTTGACTTACTGAGCAAAGGCCAAGGGCTGCTTAGCACGGTTGCGCTCGTGGAGGGGTTTACGTCGCAAGCCTTGCTTGAAAAACTACGCCAGCAAAAAGACTTGGTGGACGATTTGCAGGGCAAGAGTGCAGCTGAAATCGGTCGTCAGTTCAATTTACCTGGTCAGCACCTGGAAGGGTGGATTTATCCTGACACTTACAAATATTCGCCAGGGTCAAAGTTGTCCGAACTGCTTGAACGTGCGGTGCGGTTGCAGCAGGCTGAACTAAACGCGGCTTGGGCGGCGAGGGCTGGCAACCTGCCCATTCAATCCCCCTACGATTTGCTAAAACTGGCTTCCATTGTTGAAAAAGAAACCGGCCTGGCTGCAGATCGCCCCAAAGTGGCCAGTGTATTCATTAATCGTCTGCGGGTGGGCATGCTGCTGCAAACCGATCCCACCGTTATTTATGGCTTAGGGGAGCGATTTGACGGTAATTTAACCCGTAAGCACTTAAAAACCGATACGCCCTACAACAGCTACACCCGTGCCGGCTTGCCGCCTACGCCAATTGCCAACCCCAGCAAAGCTGCGTTGCAGGCTGCGGCCAATCCACCTCAAACACCTTATTTTTATTTTGTTGCCAAGGGTGACGGCGCCAGTTATTTCAGCAAGAATCTGGATGAGCACAACAACGCGGTGCGCAAATATCAACTTGGCCGTTAATTCACAATGAAAAAAATCAAATCCGGGTATTTCATCAGTTTTGAAGGTGTGGATGGTGCCGGCAAGTCCACGCACATGGCGCGTGTAAAGGCCAAGCTCGAATCCTTGGGGTTCGAATGTGTTCAAACCAGAGAGCCGGGCGGCACCCCTGTTGGGGAGTCCATCCGGGAATTGGTCCTACACAATCCGATGGATGTCAACACCGAGTTGTTACTCATGTATGCGGCCCGTCGTCAACATGTTGTAGAAGTGATTCAACCCGCTCTGGCGCGCGGTGCATGGGTTATTTCAGACCGTTTTGAAGACAGTAGCTTTGCCTACCAAGCTGGCGCAAGCGGTGCGAGCTGGGAGGATTGCCAAACGCTCAGCAAATGGGCTCTCAAAGGTTTTGAGCCGGCTTTAACCTTTTTGTTTGATTTGCCCATAGAGGTGTCGCAGCAGCGTATTGTTCAACGGGCCGGTCAATCTGATAAATTCGAAGAAAAACCCACCGCATATTTTGAGGCCGTTCGCGCGGGTTTTATTAAGCGCTCACAGCTCAATCCACGCCGCATTCGACTCATTGACGCCATGCTGAATGAGGAAGAGGTTGCAGTTAATGTTCTGGCTGAGCTCGAGCGATTTTTGAAGACCCATTGCGCAACCGTGGGGGCTGCATGAGCACTGCGCAATGGCTAGAGCGCACCGCGACACAGTTGGCAGCCCTGATGCAGGCCACCACCGCGCCAGTGCTTGTGCATGGCCACCAGCCGCGAGGGCTGTTTGACCTGGTGAAGGATCATGTTGCTCAGCAGCTTTGTGAAAGTGCAGCCAGTACAAAGCCATGCGGGCAGTGTGCAGCATGCCAAATGCGCTTGGCAGGCAACCACCCTGATTTACGATTGTTGGTGCCCCAGGTCAAGGCCCTTGAGATGGGCTTGCCTGTGGAAGTGAAGTCTGGTGTCAAACCCAGCAACGACATTCGAATCGATGATGTGCGGGACCTGCAAAATTATTTCAACACGTCTTCCAGCCGAGGGGCATCGCGATACGTGGTGGTGTATCCATTCGACAGCATGAACACGAACACCGCGAACGCGCTTTTAAAAACCCTTGAAGAACCCGCACATGGATTGCGTTTCGTGTTGGTGGGCAGTCGCGTGGACCAGTTGTTGCCCACGATTCGTTCACGTTGCCAATCACTCACTGTTGCGATGCCTTCTGCCAGCGAGTGCGAACACTGGTTGAGGGGGCACGGCGTTGAACAGCCCGATTTGGCGCTCAGTCTTGCGCTTCATGATCCATTCGAAGCCTTGGAGTTGTCACGCCAAGCCCAAGATCAACTGGAATTGAGGAAAAAGCTCGCGGAGTGGCTTGCCAACCCGGATCAGCACGCCAATCCCCCTGCTGGCCTTGAAAAGGTGGGATTGCCAGTGGCCATGGAGCTTTCAATGCGGCTGTGCATGGATTGTGTCCACGTGGCCCATGGGCAAAAACCCAGTCAATTTCCGTGGCTTGCACCCAAACTGCTGTGGGCCAAATCCATTCCCGTGCAGCGGTTTAGTCAACTCTTTCAGGCGTTGCAGAAGGAGTCGCGGCTCGCACACCATCCAATTAACCCCCGTTTGGCGCTGGAGTATATGGGGCAACAATGGCAAACTCTTTGCCTATAGTAAGCAAGACGGAGTACGCAATGACCACCAAAGAAACCAGTCGCCCTTGGATGCTGTCGCTTTCACTCACCGACAAAACAACGGCGGCAAATTTGTACATGCCGTTTGTTAAAGGGGGTGGAGTATTTGTGGAATCCGACAAGGAATACGCGCTGGGGGACCCGGTGTTTGTATTGCTCACCGTGGGCGAGGAAGCAAAAAAGTATCCGATCAATGGCAAAGTGGTTTGGGTTTGCGGCCCAAATGCTCGGGGGGATAAGCCACAGGGGATCGGTGTTCAGTTTCCCAAAGACGACAGTGGCGAGTCTGCGCGGGTGGCAATTGAACAAATGATCGGTAAAATGAGAAGTTCCATGAAAAAAACCGCAACGCTGTAGTGTTTACCGACTCCCATTGCCATCTCGATTTCCCCGGGCTGATTGAACAGCTCCCAGACCTTCTTCAGCGCATGCAGGCGGCCCAGGTGGACCGTGCGCTCTGCATTTCGGTGCAATTGGAGGATTTCCCCAAGGTACTCGCTCTGGCTGAACAACACGAGCAATTGTGGGCCACAGCTGGCGTCCACCCCGACTATGAACACATTGCCGAACCCACCGTGGAGCAACTGCTTGAATTGGCAAAGCATCCCAAGGTGATTGGAATCGGTGAGACGGGCTTGGATTATTTCCGCCTGAAGGGTGATTTAACTTGGCAGCGCAACCGCTTCCGAGTGCATTTGCAGGCAGCGCGCCAATGCAAAAAACCCGTGATTGTTCATACCCGCGCTGCTGGCGAAGACACACTGCAAATTCTCAGTGAAGAGCGTGTACAAGATTGCGGTGGTGTTGTGCATTGTTTCACAGAGACGTTGGACTTTGCCAAGCGCGCCCTCGACTTAGGCATGTACATTTCATTCTCTGGGATCGTGACTTTCAAAAACGCTGCTGATTTGCGGAACGTCGCGCGTTATGTGCCGCTTGATCGCATGCTGATTGAAACCGATTCGCCTTACCTTGCACCAGTGCCACATCGTGGCAAAACCAATGAGCCCAGTTTTGTGCCCCACGTGGCCCGCATGCTGGCTCAGGAAAGGGGACTTACCTTGGAAGAGGTGGGCCTGCAAACCACTGCAAACTTCAATGCTTTGTTTGGTTTGTCACCAAACAATCCGGTGAAACACCATTGAGAATCATGCGGTCTCAGGTGTGTGATCAAAGCGCCACAGCCCAACGCCGGCGTTTGTTGGGCAGAGGTTTGGGCTTCCTGTTGATCAGTTGCTTTGGTATTTCCGGCACCGCACATTCACAGGCATTTGATGATTTTTTCATGTCAATTAAAATGGACGATGCCCAACGTCTGCGCAATTGGTTGCTGCGTGGGATGGATCCCAACACCATCAGTAACGAAGGATTTCCTGCATTGGCTTTTGCCATCGTGAGTGATTCTCCGCAGGCGTTCACCGTCTTGCTTAAGCATCCAAAAACCAATCTTGATCAACCCGACGCCCGTGGAGACACCGCGTTGATGATCGCCTGTTCACGCAATAAATCGGAATGGGTTGAAGCGTTGGTTAAGCAGGGCGCCGCAGTGAATCGGGTAGGGCAATGGAGCGCACTTCACTATGCGGCGGCAGCTGGCAACCTTAAAAGCATAGAATTTCTCGTGAAGGCCAAAGCGGATGTAAATGCTCTGTCTGAAAACGGCACCACCCCCTTGATGATGGCCGCTCGGCAAGGCAAAGACGATGCTGCGAGGCTACTGCTGAGGCTTGGTGCCAGTCCATCCCCTGTGAACGAGGCAGGCTTTAACGCTGCAGGTTATGCCATGCGAGCCAAGCGGCAGGAACTCGCTCTGGAAATCATGAGAAAAGAAAAGACGCTCCGAAGAGCGCCCTAAAAGACCAGCTAACCAACACTGATCGGGTGAAATCAAAGACTGGCCTCAAAATGTTTAACCAGCGTGCGCAAGTCCCCAGAGGTGCCAGCCAATTGCTTGGCCGAGCTATCCAACTCTTGAATTGCAACCATATTGCTCTCGGTCAATGCGCTCATTCTTTCCATGCTATTGGCCACTTCCAGGGAGGCTTGGGACTGCTGCTCAAGCATTGAGGAAATGTCTTTTGCCGATTGAGCAACACCTTGGCTGGCCTGTTTGATGGCCCCCAAACTCTCGCTGGCTTCAAATATTAATCCTGTGCCGATGTTGACCTCTTCAACGGCGCGTTGCATGGTCTCTAAACCGCGTGAGGTGCCTGTTTGGACCTCTTCCACCGTCGCGGCAATCTCCGTGGTGGATTGGCGCGTCATTTCTGCCAATTTGCGCACTTCGTCTGCCACCACAGCGAAACCTCTGCCAGACTCCCCGGCACGGGCTGCCTCAATTGCAGCATTCAATGCCAACAGATTGGTTTTTTCAGCTATTTCAGTGATGGTCTTGGTCACGCTGCTAATCTTCATCACAGCTTGATTAAGCTCTTCAATGTTGCGTTTGGCGTCTTGAACCACTTCAGATACTTTCTGTGTCGCTTGGGTGGAACGATCCATACACGCTGTGCCAGTTGCAACCACCTCCATGGCATTTTTGGCGTGATTTGAACTCTTGCCCGTCGCCTCCGAAATTTCATGCACCGACACCGACAACTCTTCAAGCGCCGCAGCCACACTGTTGATCCCATCGGATTGCTGCTGGGAGCGCGTCATTAAATTCAATGCCAGTTTGCTCAATGTTTCTGCGTTGTTCTTTACTTCGGACGAACTCGATACCACGTCGGCAATGATGGCCCGCAGGTTGACTTGCATGCTCTTGAAAGCCGTTTGTACACGATTGAACTCCCGGGTTGAAGAACCAGGAATGTCATGGCGGAAATTGCCCTCAGCCAGCGCAGCAAAAGCCTGGAGTAGGGCATCGTTGGTACCTTGTACGCGTCCTTTTATCCACCACAAGCCAACAGCTGCGGCAAGGAAGGAGGCGATGGCACTGCCCACGCTCAATGCAGGAATATTGAAGGCTGAAAGCAGCGCGATCAACACCGGCAGAAAAGCGGCAATCGCCAGATCGAACACAAACGGGCGGCCTTTGGCGGGTTGAGTGAAGGGAAATGAGGCTGAGCCAGAATTCACAGCCCTGTACAACGCCTCAGCCTCATGCTTTTGCACATCGCTGGGCTTGGATCGAACCGACATGTACCCAATTTTCTGACCGTTTTGGGTCAATGGTGTGACATATGCATCCACCCAGTAGTAACCGCCATCTTTACAGCGGTTTTTTACAAGGCCCTTCCATGGCTCATCGCGTCGGACTGTGTCCCAAAGATCCTTGAATGCGTCTCTGGGCATGTCTGGGTGACGCACCACATTGTGCGGCTGGCCCATCAATTCATCCAAAGTGAAACCAGAGATTTCTACAAATGCTGGGTTTGCATACGTGATGCGACCCTTGAGGTCCGTTTTGGTAACGATGGGAATCTTCGGATCCAACAAGCGCTCCTGGCCATTGCTTGGGAGTGCCATGCGTGCCTTTCGGCCTTTCAATTCGGGTTCAATCGTGGGCATGATGATGTGTGCATACACCGATGGTTTGGTACACGCACATCATAAAAAGCCTGGGCTGGTTCTTACTGACCTAAAAGAAAGTGAAATACACCTCAATTTGAGGGATCACAGAAAATCGGGGGCCACACATGGTGCGGCTCAATGGGCCGAGTTTTGACCGACCACAATCACCTTAGACTGGAAACCTTGAATGATGTCTTGGCCAGCAACCACAGCTTGCAGGGGCCAATCGGGATAAATGGCGGAGACCGTGAGGGCCAGAAACATGAATTTGTACATGAGTCGATCACCTTGGGAAAAAATAAAGACGTCTAAAGACGATTTCGACTTGAGGGTGGGCACTGAGCATCGCGCAATAAGGTGGGGGTCACTCTGGGTAACCCCAAAAAGTCTCATCCACTTTCAAGTTTGAATAATTCGCATAATTTGTATTATGTAAACTACGGCAGAAAGACCCTATTTCATTCATTGGCTTCAGTTGTGAATCCACATCTCTCCCACTTCGGTATCATCTTTATCAGTTGTTAACAATGTGGCCCATCATGCGATCGATCAGACTCATTTTTTCTATTTCTGTTGCGGTTGCACTTTGTTTGGCTGGTGCTTCTAATTCTCACGCGCAGCATCGCCTGGTGATCGAGTTCAAAGATTTGGTTGTTAACCCAGAGCAAGGAGCACCAAGGGATCAATCGGGCAACGGTCGTCGGCTGTTAGGCAATGCCCTGAGTCAACTTGGTGCAGCCCATCGAGTTTCCATCTCGATGGTGCGCCCCTTCGGGCACCGTGGTGCTGTGGTGCAAGTTGCCGACCACGTGGATGTGAGGCAACTCATTCAGCGTATTGAAAGTGATCCGTCTGTTCGGTCTGTTGCGGTGGATCGTCGGATTCGTTTACATGCACAATCCCCCCTTGTAGGGCTACTCAATGGGCTAGACCCCTCTCGTCAGAGTCGCTCGTGGTTTCATCAGGATATTCAGTCCCAGCCCGCATCCATCAACACTGGCGCAATGTGGACGAGTTTTCACGGCACAAGCCCCACCATCGTCGCGGTCTTGGACACTGGGGTTTTGCCGTCGCATCCAATGCTACAAGGCCATTTGCTGCCAGGCTACGATTTCGTGACAGATCCGTTGATTGCAGCCGATGGTCAGGGGATTTCTCCTTCTAACAGTCGTGATAACGATCCTTCGGATCCCGGTGATGGTGTTTCTTTTGCTGATCTGGCCGCAGATTCTGGGTGTGGCGGTGTCAGCGTATCCAGTTGGCACGGCACTTTTGTGAGTGGTTTAATCGCTGGCAACCCCGTGCCAGCGGAGGGTGTATTTTCTGTGAATTGGAATGCCTCCATTGTGCCAGTGCGTGTGTTGGGCAAATGCGGTGGGTTTTCGAGTGACCTGGCAGATGGCATTCGTTGGGCGGCGGGTCTGCCTGTTCCGGGTGCTCCTGCCAATCCCTTCCCTGCCCGCGTGATTAACCTCAGCTTGGGTGCTGAGGGTGCCTGCGTGGCTTCCATTGAAGGGGCTGCGATAGCCGAAGCCCGCCAGGCGGGTGCCTTGGTGGTGGTGGCCGCTGGCAATGATGGCTCCACGGTCGACTCGCCAGCCAATTGCCCAGGAGCCATGGGCATCGCAGCAATTGATCAAGAAGGCCTAAAGGCAAGCTACAGCAACTTTGGCCCAGCCATTCAATTGTCGGCACCGGGTGGTGATGGTGCTTTTCCAATTTGGGGGCCGAGCAACACCGGCACCAGTGGGCCTGCAACAAATACCTACAACACCAAGGTTGGAACAAGCTTTTCGGCGCCCATGGTGTCTGGTGCCGCCTCTCTTTACTTATCTCTTGATAAAAACGCTTCCGTGACTGAGGTTGAAAATGCACTCAAGGTCTCGGCGCGCAACTTCCTTACACTAAACAACCGCAGTACCTGCACAGGCGATCAAATCGGCGTGGAGTGCAATTGCACCACGTCCCTGTGCGGCGCAGGCATGCTCGATTTAAATAGATTGATTGCCTTGGTGCGCGCAGGTGGCCTCACCAATTTGTTTTCTAACAATGGCAACGTGATCCAACCGGGTGGTAACCGTGAGTTTTCATCCGAAGGTTCTTTCAACTCTGTTGGGCAAACTGTCAATGCCGTGTCATTCACGCTGGAGAACATTCAAAAATCAGATCCAGCGGCTGGCGATCCTACGCTGGCAATCAGTGGTTTGTCGGTGCTTGTGGCGCCCCCCGCTGGGGTGAGTGGATTTGATCTAAGGGCCACGGTTGCCAACGGCCGCAGTGCGGTCGCTTCAATCACAGTGGCCAACGCAGGGTCCACCTCCCCCACTCTGCTGGCCAGTTTGTTGTCGCCGTTGATCACAGGTGCCGGCTCTTCAGGGCAGCCTGTCCCGGTTGGCCCGGGGGATGGATCGGTTGACGATTCCGGCAACGGCGCTGGAGCTGGTGGCGGCGGCGGTGGAGGCGCATTGTTTATTTATGGTTTACTTGCACTGGGAGCTTTAGTGCATTGTTTTAAAAGAAATATTAAGCAATGTGTTTTTATTCATGAGTGACGTTACGTTGCTTGTATTGTGGAAAAACAACGTTAGAATCGCCATTCAAAAACTCGACATCACTCAATGGTAAAGTTAGTTTGCTGACCAACCGGTCAGTAATTATAGCGACGCTTTAGAGAGGTGTACCATGAAATCGCTCCGTTCTTACCCCGGTGTTTTGACACTCTTGATGGTTGCAGCGGCGCTGCTGATCAATGGTGTGGTTGACTACATCAACTACGAAGTGGCGAGCCCGAGCATTTTGGCGGCGGTCGGCTGTTTGGTGTCGGTGGTTGCCCTGATCGGCGTCTACGAGTTCAAGGCTTTGAAAGAGAATCGCAAGCCCAAGAGCGTAAAGGCTTAATTGCCCCTACTTTCCTGTGGATTGGTCTTTGCTGCGTTTTGCGCAGCAATGACCGCCTGCAGATTTTTTTGAGTGCTCAGGGTGAGTGAATCTTTCTCTCCCAAAGCGTCCTTTCTGATCACGTAAGCACGACTCAGCACTCGCTCTGCGTTCTTTAAATCCCCTGCTCGATACAACACAACGCCCAAATTGTTGAGCGATTGGCTGGTTCGAATGTCATTGGGGCCAAAAGCGGACTCTCGCACCTCGTAAGCAATCTGGTAATTTTTGACCGCGCTATTGAGGTCGTCGCCGCGCATTTGCAAAGTACCAAGGAAAGTTAATATTTCTGCACGAATGGGTTCGGATTTAAACTGTGGCAGCGTGTTGATAATTTCGGCAAGCACACCAAATTGTTCTTGTGCTTTTTCCTCTTGTTGGAGATCCAATAGGCCCACCGCGTAGTTCATGCGTGTTTCAAGTGTTTTTGGGTGGGTTTTGCCCAATCGGATTTCGTAAATGATTCGGGACCGCTTAAAAGCCTGCTCAGCCTGTTCAGGATTGCCTTGCAGAGCATAGTAAGTACCAAGTGCATCTTGTACTATGCCGGCGGGCAAAGAGTAACGTCCCAATTCTTGCTCTACCTTTTCAAGCGTGCGAGCAAACTGCGCTTTGGCCTCTTCTTGGGCATTCAAGTTGGCATGTGTTTGCCCTATCAGCACTTGAAGCCGTGTCCATGCTTCTGCTTGCCCCATGTTTTCGCGTGTTGGGCTGATGTATTGGCTCGCCTCGTTCCAAGCGGTAATCGCGGCTTTGGCCTCCCCTTGCGCCAAATAAGCTTTGCCCAAAGTTTCAAGAATATTGACTCGACTGGCTTGGTCAATGGGCGTTGTAAGCTCTGTACGGCAGGTCTCAATGTTCTGTGCAAGAGGCTCTTGCCCAAAACTCTTCTCGCATCGCGTCTGCTGTTTTGGCAAAGTTTGCGCCAGTGCTGACCATGTGAAAGCAAACATGCCAACCAAGGCAAAGCCACCTAGAACGCCTTTAAATCCGCTTTGAAAAGCCATTGTTGAAGATCGTGTGTGTGATTGGATTAAACAAATAACTTGTTACTGAAGAGTATTACTAAAACCAATTGAAATGTTTTGGAGTACAACAAGAAACATCCATATAAATTGTCATCATGGGCCAGCATTCGAGCGTTGAAGTTACTAGCATTGAGAAATTAGGCAAGAAGTTTGAAACTCTTGCCTTGCTTGACAGACTCATGGAAGAGAACGAAGCTCTAAAGCGTGAGCTTAACCTAAAAACAAACCGGTTAAGAATGCTCCAAAAAGCAGTGCATGCGTTTTTGATGGGCGACGATATTGAGGGTAACCGCGCGGTGTTGAACAACATCAGCAAGGAGTAGCCATGACTCACTTTGATTTTAAGGAATGGGCCGATCTGTATCAGGTGGATCCAGCCGCATTTGAACTTCGCCGCGAGGCCGTTTTGGCAGAGTATGTGGCCAGTGTCGATGAGCCTCATCGCAAATCGCTGGAACACACTTTGTTTAGGATTCGCATGACCCGCGCTCGCTCCAAAAGCCCCTTGCAGGCGGCCATGGAGGCCTCCAACCTGATGTGGGAGTCTTTCGGCAAGCTGCGCGAAGAGGTGGGCCACTTGGAGTCCTGTCTCAACCCCCCTCCTCTCAAAACCAATGGCTTGCGACTTGTGGGCTCGGGTGGTCAAACACCTGAAGGGGTGGAAGCCACCGAGCACATGCCAGTTAAACTGGACAGCATCGCAAAAGTCATTGCTTTCAAGGCTTCAGACAAACGCGCCCATTGACCGATACAGTGACTCGGCTCGCACCTGCCGCTGTAGAAACTTCCATGCCCTTGTTCATCATGTCCGCTGATGCAGCCATCATGCGAGGGTAAATTGGGCCACCCCCGTATTGGCCTTCATCGTTGATGCTGACTTCTCCGATCGTGTAGCCCTTGGACCCAAATCCATTGGCAGCAAGGGTTGCTTTGTTTTGGAACTCCTTCATGGCCTGTGCAAGCAGTCCTGATTTGGTCTTTTCAATCACAGGTTCGCTTGGAAAATATTCCAAATTGCTCAATGTGAGACCTTGTGCAAGAGCAAAACTCTTTTGCTCTTGCAAAGATTTGACTGGCATCTCGAAGACCAGCGTACCCATGCCTTGCCAGGTTTGTATGCTGCGGTCTTTGCCATATTGCGGATAGGTTTGAATGTTGTTGCGTAAATTTTTGATTGCGCTGTTGGTTCTCAGTGTCTGAATGGACATGTCCAACACGCGGTTGACCGCGCTCATCGCTTCGTTGGCGGTTGGAGCCTGTACCTGAACCTGCCAATTCAGTCGAACCATGTCGTTGTCGATTTCTTGACTGCTCACAGCATTTAAATTCACTGCTGGCGTTTTTTCACAGAGATCTGCCCATGCAGAAGCAGCCCCTGTTACAAACAGCGCAGTGCCCAACAATGAACTTTGAATAACCTTATTCAAAGCATTGGAAACAGGTTTGAAATTAAACATGGATAGGCTTTCTCCAAATGGTGGTGTTTTGCTGACAGGGTAAGCAGTGCAAACTGGATTGGAGCAAACAAACTAGAGCGTTTTGCATAAGCCGATTGCTACAATGATTCAAGCACATTCATCACCCGTTATAACGCATAGCTTGCGCACTTTGCTGACATGGCCGAACACCTAAAACAACCCAAGTCCCTGATCAGCATGTTGTTCACCATTCTTATTTTGGTGGGCGCTGCCGTGGTGTTGTCACCTTTCCTGTTGGCAATTTTGTGGGCGGGTATTATTGCAACAGCATTCTGGCCCCTGCATTGCCGCATTCGTGCAAAATTTCCTGGCAAACCCAATTTGGCGGCTTTTGTAAGTACATCTGTGGTTGCATTCTTGCTGGTAGGCCCCATGATTGCCCTCATCGTATTCATGGTGTTGGACGTTTTAGAAATCACCACTTTTTTGCGGCAGGCAGATGACTCTGGTGTTGCAGTGCCCGAGTGGCTGCCTCAGATTCCGTTGCTGGGAGAATTGCTGGTACAAAGCTGGAAAGAATATTTGGCAGTGCCGAAACAGATTTCTGGATTGTTGCGGGAGACCCTGACGCAACGCCTCGGCGACGTGCAAGGCACGGCATCGGCTATTTTGCTTGAACTGTTTGGCCGTGTGGCCACCCTGTTTTTTGCGCTTTGGGTGCTGTTCTTTTTTTATCGAGATGGCTCATCCATCAGCATACGCATGAACCGGATTGGCACCGACTGGTTGGGGCAGCGTTGGAAACCTTACGTGTCTCACATGCCGCCTGCCTTGCGCGCTGCGGTAAACGGCCTGGTTATTGTCAGCTTTGCAGAGGCCGCCATACTTGCTCTATTGTTTGCGGCTTGCGGTGTTTATGCACCGGTGCTGCTTGGTGCGGTCACAGCACTCATCGCCTTCATTCCCATGGCAGCGCCCGGGCTGCTCGCAATCTTGGGTATGATTCTGTTTTTGAGCGGCCATGCTGCAGAAGGTATCGTACTGGTGAGTGTGGGCATGGTGGTGGTGTTGGTGGCCGACTACCTGATTCGCCCTTTGCTTATTCAGGGAGGTACGCATCTGCCGTTTTTGGCCGTGTTATTTGGCGTGTTTGGTGGTGTAATCACCATGGGCATTGTGGGCCTCATCATCGGCCCTGTGCTGCTGGTCCTTTTGGTGGTGTTCTTTGATGAAGCATCCCATGCACACCACCAAGACACGCCTGAATCAATCAATTGAGACGGTTAAACCATGCAAAGCATTCACATTCAGTTTCCAAGCCAGTTCGGAACTCCCCTTTCACCCAACGCGATCAAGGTCATGCTGCTTGGCAGCGGAGAATTGGGCAAAGAGGTGATTATTGCCTTCCAGCGGCTGGGTGTGGAGGTGATTGCAGTGGACCGTTATCCCAATGCACCTGGTCATCAAGTTGCCCACCGCTTCCATGTCATCGACATGACCAACCCACAGGCGCTCAAGGCACTCATTGCTCAAGAAAAGCCGCACATCGTGGTCCCTGAAATTGAAGCAATCGCCACCCCTGCCCTCAAAGAACTGGAGGCTTCAGGAGCCTTGCGCGTGGTGCCAACGGCAAATGCCGCCTGGCTCACCATGAACCGCGAGGGTATTCGCAGGCTTGCCGCTGAAGAACTGAAACTGCGTTGCTCACAGTATGCATTTGCAGATGACTATGAAACCCTCAAACAAGCCGTAGAGCAAGGTGTCGAAGGGCAAGCAGCGATTGGCTACCCGTGCATCATTAAGCCAGTGATGTCTTCATCGGGCAAAGGTCAGTCCAAAGTGGATTGCGCGACAGAACTTGAAGCTGCATGGCATTATGCTGGCTCCGCCGGGCGTGTGAATGCAGGGCGAGTGATTGTAGAGTCCCTGGTGGTGTTTGATTACGAGATTACCCTGCTGACCGTGCGCAGTCGCAATGCTTCCTCGGGTCAAATTGAAACAAACTACTGCGAGCCAGTGGGCCATATTCAGGTGAGCGGCGACTATGTGGAAAGCTGGCAACCTCAACCCATGAGCCCATTGGCCCTGCAGCGGGCCAAAGACATGGCCAACCTGGTTACCACTGCACTGGGAGGCGCGGGTTTGTTTGGCGTTGAAATGTTTGTCAAGGGTGACGAAGTGTGGTTTTCGGAAGTGAGCCCCCGCCCCCATGACACCGGCATGGTGACCATGATCACCCAGTGGCAAAATGAATTCGAGTTGCACGCACGAGCCATTCTAGGTCTGCCCGTAGACACCTCGCTAAAAACGCCCGGTGCCAGCGCAGTGATCTATGGGGGCATGGACAAAGTGGGCATTGCCTTTGAAGGTGTGGCCGACGCCTTGGCCGAGCCTGGCACCGATGTACGCCTGTTTGGTAAACCCGAATCTTTCGTAAAGCGTCGAATGGGTGTAGCGCTGGGGCGGGCAGACAATGTGGAAGAAGCGCGAGCCAAGGCCAAGCGGGCAGCGGCCAAGGTGAAGCCAATCGGCCACTAGCCGCCCCCTTTTACTGCAAACCCAGGCTCGCCCTGTACTCTTCGTAAGTGCCTTTGTAATCAGTGATTCCACCCTCCTGCATGTCAAAAATTCGGGTGGCAATGCCAGATACAAACTCTCGGTCATGCGACACAACAAACACGGTGCCTTCGAACTTCTCCAGGGCCATCTGCAGGCTTTCAATTGATTCCATGTCCAGGTGGTTGGTGGGCTCATCCAGCAGCAACACGTTGTGCCTACCCAGCATGAGGCGACCAAACACAAGCCGGTTTTTTTCACCGCCGGAGCACACTTTCACCTGTTTGCCAATTTCATCGTTCGAGAACAGCAAGCGTCCTAAAATACCGCGAATGGCTTGGTCATCATCCCCTTCTTGCGCATAACGTTCTGTCCACTCTCGCAGGCTCATTGCAAGGTCAAATTCATCACTCACGTCTTGCGCCATGTAACCCAAATTGGCATTCTCGGACCATTTCACGTCGCCACGTGTCGCTTGCATCACACCGGCGAGCAGTTTGAGCAAGGTGGTTTTGCCGGTGCCGTTGCCACCCACAATCCCCACCTTCTCACCCGCTTCCACCATCACCGAGAAATTTCGGATCACATGGTTGTCGTCGTAGCTGTGGCTGACACTTTCCAACTCCACCGCCAGACGGTGCATTTTCTTCTTCTGCTCAAAACGAATAAACGGGTTTTGGCGTGAAGACGGTTTGATCTCAACCGTGTCTGCTTTGATTTTTTCAATCTGCTTTTGACGGGAAGTGGCTTGCCTTGCCTTGGATTTGTTCGCAGCAAAGCGGCGTACAAAATCCTGCAAATCCGAAATTCTTTCTTTGGCGCGGGCGTTGGCGGCCATGGCACGTTCGCGGGCCTGTGCAGCAGCGAGCATGTAATCGTCGTAGTTGCCCGGCACCACTTGCAAGGTGCCGTAGTCGAGGTCTGCCATGTGGGTGCACACTTGGTTCAGAAAGTGTCGGTCATGGCTGATGATGATCATCGTGCTGTCGTACTGGTTCAGCACATTTTCTAGCCAGGCGATCGTGTTGATGTCCAGGTTGTTGGTGGGTTCATCCAGCAGCAACACGTCTGGCTTGGAAAACAAAGCTTGTGCAAGCAGCACCCGCAGTTTCCAGCCAGGCGCAATTTCGCTCATCAGGCCGTTGTGCTGTTCAAGCGGGATCCCGGCACCCAGCAGCAACTGCCCTGCCCTCGCCTCGGCCTCATAGCCGCCGTACTCGGCATACACCGCTTCCAACTCCGCGGCCTTCATGTAGTCCTCGTCGGTGGCCTCTGGGTTGGCGTACAGGGCATCACGCTCTGTCATGGCGTGCCACATCTCTTTGTGGCCCATCATCACCACATCCAGCACGCGGTATTCTTCAAATGCAAACTGGTTTTGGTTCAATTTGCCCAAGCGCACATTGGGGTCCAGCACCACAGTGCCATGAGATGGTTCCAAATCGCCACCTAGAATTTTCATCAAGGTGGACTTTCCGCAACCATTGGCGCCGATCAAGCCATAGCGGTTGCCATCGCCAAACTTTGCATTGATATTTTCAAAAAGAGGTTTTGCACCAAACTGTATGGTGATGTTTGCTGCAGTGAGCATAAGCCTTGGATAATTAAAGAAAAATTAGCGAAGGCCGCATTATACATGGCCCCCCTGCTGCAAGACGAACTCGCCTGCGGCAGAGGCCTGCAAAATACTTTCCATGCCTTGGAACCAGCATGCTTTGGGCGTGCAGTGCCCGAATGGGAAATTGGGAATCACGGGAATATGCAAAAGATTTTGGATGTGGTCGACCACCGTGGCCAGGCTGTAGCCTGCATCGTGTGTGCCAGGCGCTGGTTCGCAGAACTGGCCCAACAACACGGCACGCTGCCTGCCTAGCACGCCAGCTTGCAGAAGCTGTAGCAGCATGCGTTCGATGCGGTACACGGGCTCGTTGATGTCTTCCAAAATTAGAATGCCGCCGTCGATGTTGGGCATCCATGGCGTGCCCAACAGACTACACACCATTGCGAGGTTCCCCCCCCAGGCTGCCCCTTCAATGGGCAAAGCACCTTGCCAATACGCTTGCCATTCCTCATGCCCATCACAGGTCCACTGGGCATGCACCAAGCCGTGTTCAACTGCATGCTCAAAGTGCTGCAGGGTATCCGGATGCACACCAGCTTCTGGGCCAAAATCGAAGCAAGCCATGGGACCATGCAGCAGAGTACTGGGTTCAGCCCCAGCCTGAAGCAGAGGCAGTTGTAGGGCGGTTAAATCGCTGTGCCCGCACAGCAGGTGCTGGTGTGAATTGAGCGCCTCGGCCAGGGCTTCAAAGCGCAAACTGGGCAGCAGGCGCGTGATGCCATAGCCACCTCTGGCAGCCATCAACAAAGATTGGGCTGGCGTATTGATGGTCTCATGGATTGCCTGGATGCGTTGCGCATCGTCGCCTGCAAAACGTTGCATGCGGGCACGTGCTTGCGCTTGTTCGCGAACTGTCCAACCCATGGCATTCAGTTGCGCCAGAGCGCGCTCAAAGGCTGGCACGTCGGTCAATGCCCCACTGGGGGAAAACAGCACAAGTTCGGAATAAGGCTTCAAAGGTATTCTTTCCAGGAACGGACGGGTTCTCCAGCCAAATAATCGCACAAACTGGCAAGAATGGCGGCCTGTTGCGGATCATCTTGGGCCAAGCATTGCTCGGCTAACCGCTTTAAACCGGTGTGTAGTTCAGCATCATTTGGATCGGTTTGTAGCTGGGCATGCAATTGCTGTGGTGTGTTCAAGCCCAACTGCTCCAGCAAAGCCAGGGTGCGTTTGTTCACGTTGGGCAAATCAGCAAGCCGCTTTAACGCAGCGATTGCATCCAAACGGCTGCTGCGCCGGGCCTTGAAAAATGTTTGAAGCAACTGTTCAGAAGCCTCGGGCAGGCAACCCCATTCAAACCGGCAAGGATGCAAAGCTTCCGCACTTTCAAGCACTTGCAGTGCATCCTCAAGCTTGCTGTTGAATCTGGATTGCTTGCTGCCAATCACCACACGCCCGATTCGAGCGTGCGCAATTGCCCCAAGGCACATCAAACAGGGCTGAAGCGTTACATACAGGGTGCATGCACCACCCAGGCGGTAATTGCCCAAGGCTTTGCATGCCCGCTCAATGGCAAGCATCTCGGCATGCGCACAAGCGTTGGTGTTTGAAATTGGGGCATTGTGCGCACGGGCCAGCACCTGTCCGCCACATTCAATCACTGCCCCAATCGGTACTTCGCCCTGCTCGGCCGCTTTTGCAGCCTCTTCCAGAGCAAGTCGCATGCAACCCTCGTCTTCCGAGTTGGGTTGATGCACGAGCAATTCAAACTTGTGAACAGACGGTTTCATGTTGCGCAGCGTCGCACAAATTCAGACGTTGTTCAAACGCGGCTGGCCCGCGACATGGGTCAGCCAGCGCGCGGCAGGTTTTTTATTCCCACTCAATGGTTGCAGGTGGTTTACCAGAAACGTCATACACAACACGGTTCACCCCTCGCACCTCGTTGATGATGCGGTTGGACACCCGCCCCAGCAAGCTGTAAGGCAAATGAGCCCAGTGCGCGGTCATAAAATCCTGGGTTTGCACAGCGCGAATGGCCACCACGTACTCATAGGTGCGGCCATCGCCCATCACACCCACGGACTTCACTGGCAAAAACACGGCGAATGCCTGGCTGGTGAGGTCGTACCAACTCTTGCCCACCTCGTCGGCTTTGCACAGCCCTGCTGCCGCGTCTTGTGCTGTGGCGCGGGTGTTGCGCAACTCTTCAATGAACACTGCATCGGCCAATTGAAGGATTTCAGCGTACTCGGCTTTCACTTCGCCCAATATGCGCACACCCAAGCCAGGGCCTGGGAACGGGTGGCGGTACACCATCTCGGGGTCCAGCCCCAGCTCAATCCCCAGTTTTCGCACCTCGTCCTTGAACAATTCGCGCAGTGGTTCCAAAAGCTTGAGGTTGAGGGTGTCTGGCAGGCCGCCCACATTGTGATGGCTCTTGATGTTGGTGGCTTTGCCGGTTTTGGCACCTGCAGACTCAATCACATCCGGATAAATCGTGCCTTGTGCAAGCCATTTGGCATTCTGGCGCTGACCAGCCTCGCGCTGAAATACGTCCACAAAGGCTTTGCCGATGATTTTGCGCTTGGCCTCGGGGTCGGTGACGCCAGTCAACTGCCCCATGAATTCTTCAGTGGCGTTGACATGCACCACACGCACACCCAAGTGTTTGGCGAAGGTTTGCATAACTTGCTCTCCTTCTTTGTGACGCAACAAGCCGTGGTCTACAAACACACAGGTGAGCTGGTCACCGATGGCCTTGTGAATCAACGCCGCAGCCACCGAGGAGTCCACTCCACCAGAAAGCCCCAAAATCACCTCATCGGTGCCCACTTGTTCGCGAATTTTGGCAACAGCCTCGTCCACAAACCCGGGCATCGACCAGTCGCCTTTGCAACCGCAAATGTCCCGCACAAATCTCGCCAGAATGTCTTTGCCCTTTTTGGTGTGGGTCACCTCGGGGTGAAACTGCACAGCATAAAAGCGGCGCTCTTCATCGGCCATGCCAGCGATGGGGCAAGAAGGCGTGGACGCCATCAGTTTGAATCCGGGTGGCAATTGCGTCACTTTGTCACCGTGACTCATCCACACGTCCAACAATCCATGCCCTTGTGCGTTGGTCTCGTCCTGAATGCCATCAAGCAACCGGGTGTGCCCATGCGCGCGGATTTGCGCATGGCCAAACTCTCGCACCGTGCCTGCTTCGACTTTGCCACCCAATTGTTGTGCCATGGTTTGCATGCCATAGCAAATGCCCAGCACAGGGACGCCAAGTTCAAACACCAAAGCGGGCGCTTTGTCGGTGCTCTCTTCATAGGCAGATTGGTGGCTTCCCGACAAGATGATGCCCGCGGCACCGTAATCCCGAATCCTCTGCTCGTCTGCATCACATGGCAAAATTTCACAAAAAACACCGCTTTCACGCACCCGGCGCGCAATCAATTGGGTGACTTGAGATCCGAAATCCAGGACCAGAATTTTTTGATGGTTCATGACAATGGTTTTAAATTGAACGAAGAGTTTGCGCGTGCACGCCGATTCACTGGAGCACCGTCAATGCCGCTTGGGCACTGCGAGGTAGATTGTTTTTGTCGAAGGTCACAAATTGCACATCCACATCGACCAGTGCTTTCACACCGTGTGTTTCAAGCACCAGGGTTTCGAATTTTTTCTTGAGGCGATCTACCAAAGATGCCGTTGCGTTGCGATCCGTGTGCGGCAGCACCGCAACAAAGCAATTGGCACCCAGCGAACCGAGGCTGGCTGAATCTGGCAAGGTGTCGCGCATCACCGCAGCGGTGAACTTGGAAAAATCAACCAGGCGATCCCGACCAAACCGGGCTTCAATCCCGTCAAACGATTGAAGCGTTGCTTTAACCAGTCCAAGGGTTTCTCCTCGACTGGCAGCAAATTCCATCTCTTTGGCAAGCAGCGCCTCAAACCCCCTGCTATTCCACGAACCCACCATGGGGTCGATCAGCAAAGCGCGTTGGTTCTCAGAAAGTGCTCGAACGAAGCGAGACACCACGGAATCCTCGGAGGGTTTTGCTATTTCGGCTTCAACCAGCCGTGCAAAGTCTTGCAAATCTTGCCGATCTTCTTGAGAAAACGCCCTTGGCGTGCCGTCGATGATGCACAGGGTACCAAGCACCATGCCAAATTGGTCCCTCACCGGGTGACCCGCATAAAACCGGATCCTTGGCGCGTCTAGCACCAGGGGGTTGTCCATAAAACGCGGGTCCAGCAAGGCATTTTCTACGACCAGTGCATCATTTTGCAAAATGGCGTGCCCACAAAAGGAGATTTCCCGATCTGTGGAACAGGTGTTCAACCCTTGTAGGGATTTGAACCACTGGATTTCTTTGTAAAGCATGGAGATGAGGCACGTGGAGACACCAAAATGCCGCGTAACCAAACGTGTAATGCGATCAAACCTTGCCTCCGACGGCGAATAGATTACGCCCATGTCTTCCAGGGTGCGGGTGCGCTCTGCTTCGTTGTGGGGCAATTCTGGTTTGATCATTCAGGCAACCTGCACAAAAGTTAATCCACGTGGTAGTTGGGTGCTTCTTTTGTGATTTGCACGTCGTGAACATGCGATTCACGAATGCCGGCAGAAGAAATTTCCACAAACTCTGCCTTGCTGTGCATTTCTTCAATTGACCGACAGCCCACATAACCCATGGAGGAACGTACACCACCCACCAATTGGAAGATGATGGCCAGGACGGACCCCTTGTATGGCACGCGACCTTCAATGCCCTCGGGCACCAGCTTGTCTGCATTGTTGGCAGGGTCTTGAAAATAGCGGTCAGCCGAGCCTTGGGTCATCGCACCCAGAGACCCCATGCCGCGGTAGGCCTTGTAGCTGCGCCCCTGGAACAAAATCACCTCGCCTGGTGCCTCTTCGGTACCTGCGAACATACCGCCCATCATCACGCTGCTTGCGCCAGCGGCCAGCGCCTTGGAAATGTCGCCTGAATAGCGGATTCCACCATCGGCGATGAGAGGCACGCCGGTGCCTTGCAGGGCTTTGGCCACATTGGCAATGGCTGTGATTTGTGGAACACCAACACCAGCCACAATCCGTGTTGTGCAAATGGATCCTGGACCGATGCCCACTTTTACGCCATCCGCACCCGCTTCCATCAGGGCCCGCGCTGCTTCACCTGTTGCGATGTTGCCGCCGATCACTTCCACTTTGGGGTAGTTTTGCTTGACCCATCGAACCCGATCCAGAACGCCCTTGCTGTGGCCGTGCGCTGTGTCCACAACGATCACATCCACGCCAGCGGCCACCAGCTTTTCAACCCGCTCTTCGGTGCCCGCGCCAACGCCAACGGCTGCGCCCACACGCAACTTGCCGTGCTCATCCTTACAAGCAAATGGGTGCTCTGTGGCTTTTTGAATGTCCTTCACGGTGATCAACCCCAGCAACTCGTGGTTGCTGCCCATCACCAACACCCGCTCCAGGCGGTGCTTATGCATCAACTGCTTGGCCTGCTCCAGGCTGTCATCTTCAGACACCGTGACCAAGCGCTCACGTGGGGTCATGATGTTGGACACTGGCTGGTCCAGATTGGTCTCAAAGCGCAAGTCCCGGTTGGTTACAATGCCAACCACCTTGCCGTGTTTAACCACGGGAAAACCACTGATTTTGTGCTGTTGGGTGATGGCAATCACCTGACGCACAGTGAGTTCTGGCTCAATGGTGATGGGGTCGCGCAATACGCCAGACTCGTGGCGTTTCACTTTGGCCACTTCGGCCGCCTGCTGCGTTGCAGACAAGTTCTTGTGCACAATGCCGATACCACCTTCCTGGGCCATGGCAATGGCCAGGCTCGCCTCTGTCACCGTGTCCATGGCTGCGGAAACCAAGGGGATATTCAGGCGAATGTTGCGGGTTAGTTGGGTGGACAGGGATGTGTCTTTGGGAAGAACGTCTGAGAACGCAGGAACCAGCAGTACATCATCAAACGTTAACGCTTTTTGCGTGACACGCATGCAAATTCTCCTTGCGCAAAAGCGAATTATAAAGGATTGCAGCCTGCACTGTTTTGTATCACAAACAGAAAGAAGCCGGAATAACCTAAATTTGTTGCGGCTGCGCTGGGTTCATGCGCCTTGCTTGCGACTGCGTCGCTGTGGCTTTCCGGGCACAGAGGCGGCTTTGTGCTCAGCCCTGCGGCGACGACTGTCTTTGGGGTCAAAGCGCAAACCATCGAGAATTTCAAGCCTGTCCCCTTCGCAAAGGGCGGTTTCGGCCGTTGCATAGAGGCCAAACACAGCCACCGCGCGTTTGGTGAGCATCTCGTTCACCTCGGCGGGACTGTACCCCAACCGACCCAGGGCATGACTCACCGTGTGCGGCTCGCCAAGTGTCAGCGCCACGGGTGATCGATCTAGCACCCCTGTGTCATCAGCGCGAAGCTCAATCACTTGAATATTCATGCAGAAATGCCGCCTGGTGAGTACAGCGCCTCTGCGCGCCGTATAAAACTGTCAACCACCGTGTTGGCAACGCTCTGAAAAACAGGACCCACCAGTTGCTCAAGCACCTTGCTCGAAAACTCATAATTGAGAACAAAGCTGACTTTGCAGGCGTCTTCAGTAAGTGCTTGGAACATCCAGTGGCCTTGCAAATGATCGAATGGCCCGTCAACAAGCGTCATGTGGATGGCTTGCCCTGACTCGATCCGATTCATGGTACAAAAACTCTGCCGAAATCCCTTGAAAGCGATTTCCACAGTGGCTTTGTCTAGGCTGCTGTCAATCGGATCGATCGCACCGGCGCCACACCAAGGCAAAAACTGCGGGTAATTTGGCACATTGCGCACCAAATCAAACATTTGTTGCGCCGAAAAATGAACCAGTACTGATTTTTCTATGATGGCCATGCAGAAAGACTTTTCATTGGAGCCGAATCACCATTTGAGGTCGGCTTTGCCACCCGCGCTTTGTTGAGCGCCTTGGAAGCGATTAAACTCTCCATTTTAGCGGGTTTTCGGGAATTACACCCTGCAGCACCCTGTGAACCGGATCAGATACACCACGCATGAGCATCATTCAGAACAAAAAAGCCACCTTCGATTACTTCATTGAGGAAACGTATGAGGTAGGCGTCGTGCTGGAGGGGTGGGAGGTTAAATCGATACGGGATGGTCGTGTCCAGATCAAAGAAAGCCACATCATCGTGAAAAATGGTGAGCTCTGGCTGCTCAATGCCCACATCACTCCGTTGAACAGTGCTTCAACCCATGTGAACCCGGTCAATACCCGCACTCGCAAATTGCTGCTAAAACGCGCAGAAATTAACCGCTTGATCGGCAAAGTGGAGCAAAAAGGCTATTCGCTGGTGCCCTTGAACATGCATTACAAAAACGGGCGCATCAAGATTGACATGGCACTTGCCAAGGGCAAGAAGCTGCACGACAAACGCGACACCCTCAAAGACAAAGACTGGAAGCGCGAGCAAGAGCGGTTGATGAAGGTGCATCGCACCTAGGTTTTGCTGCTGGAAGCCGAGGGGGCCATGCCCCAAGGCGTGCGCCAATCTGTGATTCTCTCCCTGAGCCTGGCCACGCGTGTGGCTGGGTCGCTTTTGAAGACCCGTGGTGCGTCTTCATAGACCCGTGGTATGAGCCTGTTGGCCTTGGATCAGCCCGTGTATCCCTTCTTGCCCCTGGCCAGGGGGCATGCAAAGCGAAAGTGTCGCTGTTGCATCCGGTCCGTCTTGTCGCCAAGCAAAGCTTGTCGACAGCGCCGTTCCGGCCCCTGGCTGTGGGTCAAACCGGGCGGGCTGCCCTG
>DASUEF010000311.1:0-7221 GCA_036275215.1 Limnobacter sp.
TTCCCCAAGCTTTTAGAAGCGATAAACCAATTCAAGCCCCGTGGTGCGGTAGGCGGTGGTGCTGTTGCCCAACCAGCGCTGGTGCATCAGGCGTACAGTGGCTTGGGGGGTGACTTCGTAGGCCAAACCCAAACCGCCGGAAAACCAGTTTTCATCGGGTGCAGTGGACCCCTGCGCCACCGTTTGACTGCCAATGTGGCTGAAGGCCAGGTTGGCCAAGGCTGTGAACCCATTGCCCAAGGGATAGGCGCCCAACGTAGACAATGTGTAAACATCTGCCTCAAAGCTGTCCATGGGCGGTAAATTGCCGGGCGGGTAGACCTGGTCTGTTTCGCTGTGCAGGTAACTTAGTGAGGTGGTGGTAAGCCACCCCCCCACCGGCAGAGAAGCGGAGGCGATTAGGCCGTATCGGTCCGTATCGCTGTTGCTGCTACCTGCCACCGTGGCCAGCCCGGGAAAATCATAGGTGCCACTGCCATCGCCCTGCCCATAAAACCCAGCCAGCGAGAACACACGATTGAACGAGTAGCCGATGACCACGTTGTAGTTGTCTGCATCGTTTTTGGAGCGCAAATCCAGTGGAAATGCCAAAGGTTGGGACTTTACATCCTGTTCGGCAAATTCTGCCCCAACACGACCAAACCAGCTCTCACCCAGTTTAAATCCCACACCCAGCGAGTAGCCGTCTTCTTTCACTTCGGTGGGTCGGGTTTTGTCGCTGCTTTGGGAGTCACGATACCCCACAGACAAGCTCCAGCTGTGAACAAGAGGATCCACACCGGGCCGGTAGCCCACCACCCCTTCCAAAGGTTTGATCTCTTCAAGCTTGGGAAGACTTGAATTGTTGAGTGTTTGGGCAGAGAGGCCAGTGGAGACGGCCAATAGGCCCAGCCCGAGAAGACTTTTGCGTGCGTGCATGTTGGGACTCTACGGTTTTATTAATCAAGCCCGATGATCTGCAATGGCCTTGACGGGGTCAATAGTCCAAAACGCTGATGGGCACACCCATGGCGAAATCCAGAGCCGCACCATTTTGATTTATAAAACAAATGAGTTTTCTAAAACACAACTGAAAAGTAATCGAGAAAAAAAACGGATTTGTGAAAATGTATTAAACTTCATAGACAAAAATAACTGAATGAACGTTCATACAATATTTTAATTGTTTGTATTCCTTAATCGACTCAACATCGTTAATCGAGGAAACGGTTGTGTTTCACCAACAAACAACAAAGGAGTTCAGCATGAGACGCTTTGTGGACCCACAAACCGGTGCGAGCGCCGGGATAGCCCCCGACGGTTGCGTTGAATCGATACAAAGCGCCTGGGTTCGAGCCTTGCGCGCAGACCGAGGTCCCCAGCGGGACGCGCTGATGTGCCAATTGGCGGAGACCGCCGAAGAGTTGGCTGCGCTTTACCCCAACGACCCCAAAACCCAGCTTTGGAAGGGAATTGCATTGGCAGGCTACGCCAAGGTGGTGGGCGGGCTTGTGTCGTTGAAGTTACTAGACCGCGCCAAGGCCGCATTGGAGCGCACCATCGACCTAAACCCCTTGGACGGACCTGCGCACTTGTACCTTGGTCTGCTTTACGAGAGAGCCCCAGAGGCTCCTTTTGGATTTGGCGATGAAAAACTTGCCAAAACCTTTTTACGACAAGGGTTGGTGCTCACGCTACGAAGCCCTTGTGAGGGCGTACGCACCGCGCTTTAGACCCCAATAAAGAAAAAGGCACCGACTCTGCTTCGGTGCCCTTTTTTGCCTGCACGCTGCAATCAGCGGTTGGCGATGTACATGGTGATTTCGAATCCGAAACGCATGTCTACAAACTGTGGGGTTGTCCAGCTCATGTCTTCCTCTCCTTGCGGGATGGTGTTTAGAAAATTGCACATCTTGTTTGCGCACATTGGTATGTTATTCCAAGCCCTTCAGGCATTTTGCCCGAGATGAAAACCCATTAAACGGATGGTGTGGTGAGCCCCCAACCTATGGCCAGCTTGGTGAGTTCGATGTCACTGTTGACCTGCAACTTTTTTTTGATCTGGTAGTGGATGTTGTGGATGGTTTTGGCGCTCAAAAACAGCAGCTCGCCAATTTGCTCCGCACTCTGCCCGGCCACCAACAAGCAAAGAACCTCAAACTCACGGCTGCTTAATTCTTCCAGTCCGCCTCGGGTGCCTGCCACCCGGGACAAAGCCATGAGACGGGACAAATCTGCGCTGATGAACGTGCGGCCAGCGAGCACTTCGCCTATGGCTCGCAGCAACACCTCGGGGCGACTGCTTTTGGTGACATAGCCCTTGGCACCCGCATCCAGGCAAGCACGGGCCAGCTCGATGGAGTTGTGCATGGTGAACATCAACATGCGTGCATCGGGCCATCGGCTAAGAATGCGTTGAATGAGTCCAAGCCCCACAGGCTCTGGCATGCTGACGTCGCAAATCAGCAAATCTGGCAGGGCTTTTTGGCATTGGGCAAATGCCTCCTGTGCACTTTCTGCCTCACACACGCGGCTGTAGCCGCCTTGCGTTTCAAGCAAGTGGCGGTACCCTGCCCTTACCACGGCGTGGTCGTCGATCAACAAAATGGACACATTTTTGTTCATGGTGTTTTAAACTCTGCCAGCACTTCAAATTGCGCATTGCCACGGGCCACGGTGAGCACACCACCGTGTACACGCACGCGCTCGGCCAACAACTGCAACCCCATGCCACCAGAAGGCGGCGATTGCACTGGCTGCGCAGCCACACCATTGCTCACACTCAGGCGCAAGCCGCCTGCATGCTCAGCAAGACTTACCGCCACACAGGCGTCCTCTGGTGCATGGCGACTGATGTTGGCAAGACTTTCTTCGATGGTGCGGTAAACGCATAGAGCACGGTCTTTGTCGAGCATGCGCAACGCATTGGGGTCCAATTGCAGATCCACCTTGCGTGGGCCACCGCTGTGGATACGCCAGCGCGTGCAAAGGTCTGAAATGGCCATGCCCAAGTCTGCCCCCTCCAGCACGGGCGGGCATTTGTTGACCAGCACGGCGCGCATGCGTTCAAACGCGTTCTCGATCATCAAGTCAATTTGCTCAAGTTGCTCCCGTGCTTCCACATTGTCGGGTCGAAGTTGGTTGCGCAACTGTGCACAATTCACTGCAATCAGGGAAAGCGATTGCCCCAAGTCGGCATGCACCAAGTGAGCAAGCTCACGGCGCTCTTCCTCCTGCACATGCAAGAGCTTCAGCATTAGGCTGCGACGTGTTTGAGTGAGCCGCCAAAGGCGTTCGCTCAAGCGATTGACGCCCTCCGCAATTCGCCCAAACTCTTGAGGCTGCACCGCAGGCAGTTGCGCAGGTGGGGGGTTGTCCTCAGAAATGGCGATCGAATCGAGTTGCTGCACCAAGCGCGTGGCTGGTCGAAATGCACGACCAACCACCACGTAGCACAGGGTGGCCAGACTGGCCACAATCAGCGTGGTAAGCAAAAGCAAATCCTGAAGCGTGTTCCAGAATTTGGAAAACACACGACGCCCGTCGGCGATGATAAACAACTCACCAAAGGGTTGCCCCCACAAACCCACCTCCTGAGGGGGCATTTGCACATTCAAGCCCAAGGTTTGCAGCGCGGCTTCTGCCAAGGGGCTGTGTTGGAGGGCATCGCAGTTTTCTTGACGCACCTGGCCGTTCCAGCCCTCGTAGCGTATGCAATACGGTGCAAGTTGCAAACCATACTGGCTACCGGCCAGCACCGGGGAGCCTTCAATCTCTGGGTTGATCTGACGGCGGTACATGGAATACTCCACCATTTCGTGGAGACGACTTGCATCACTGGACAGCGCGGCTTGTACCTCTTGTGTGGTGCGCCACACCACATAGGCGGAGATCACGCTCCAGCACAACAAGCCAAGCGTGATCATGCGCACCAACAAATAGCGTTTTAAGTTCATGCCGCATTGTAAAGCGGCTTTCCATCAGGGCCAAGGCCATTCGTATGCTAGGGCATAGCGCTCTTCCAGCAGATTGACCAACATGCACATGGCTGTCCACGCCTGAAGGGCGGTGTGTGGTTTATTCTCTTTGAAGCACAGCTCACAACGCCAGGCCTCTTGGGTAAGCTCCGAGAAAGCAAGGTTTGAGGAAAGATGCATCAAGCGGTGCACCAAGGGACGTGCAAGATCAAACTCACGCAGGTTGATCTTGCGTGCCAGATAAATCTCATTGGCACGAAACTCATCGATGAATCGGGCCAGAAGGGTCATAAGCACATCCGAGTTACCACCCAGCCGTGGCAAAGCCTCATCCAGATCGAGCAAAGGTTGCAATATGTCCACATTAAACCGTTGGCATTTAACACGCTTCAGCATGATTGTTTGCCTCCAATACCAATTCGACCATATGCACCACAAGGCCCAGCAGCGCCCGATCGGCTTGCACGCTGCCATTGATTAAACCGGCCTCTTGGGTGGCAAGAAATGCCGCAAAATTGGTGAAGCCAGAACTGGAAGCGCCTCCTTTCATTCGATGCAAATAGGCAATCCACTCCTTTCGATCCAGAAATTGACCTTTCTCGTTGAGGTACTGCAACTCGCCACGCAATGTGTTTCTGTATCTGTTCAAGATGCGCGTGACCAATTGCATGTCATGGCCAACAAGCTCTGCCAATGCCTGAACGTCTGGGGTTGCAACATCGGGTTCTGGTTGGGCTGCGGGTGGTACAACCAAAGAGTCTTCATCGCTTGGCATGGCAAGCTCCTCAAGATACATGCTCAGCACGCTAAGCAAGTCCATTCGTTTGACTGGCTTGGACAAGTAGTCATCCATGCCTGCTTCAAGGCATTTGTCACGGTCTTCTGGCAAAGCATTGGCGGTCATGGCAACCACGGGTGTTCTATTGAGGTGGTGCAATGCCTCAAATTCACGGATTTTTTGAGTGGCCGTTAACCCGTCCATTCTGGGCATTTGGCAATCCATCAGAATGAGGTTGTAGCGATCCGACTTGTATCTATCCAGTGCTTGAAACCCATCGAATGCCACATCAACATGACAGCCCAATTGCTCCAGTGCAATGCTGGCCACGTCCTGATTGATTGGATTGTCTTCTACCAAGAGGACCTTGCCGCAAAAACGTGAACCACGCTCTTTGCGATCCCGATTGGTGGACTCAACACCATTTGCACCGGACAATCGACTCAGTATTTCTTCATAAGACAGCTTGGCCTTGAGCAGTGGAAGAACACGCATCAGCAAATCGGAGAGTTGGCTCACGCCGACAAGCTTGGGCACCATTCTGAGCACGGGGGGATCAAGTCTTTCCTGGCTAGAGTATTCCGCGCCCAACAAGATCATCTTTGGCGCAACTTCACCGAAGGTTGAATTGAATTCCCTTGCAAGCCAATGACCATCAAACCCTGGCATGTTGGCGTCCACAATTGCAAGGTCAAACGGATGGCCCTCACTGCGCCCATATTCAGCCTGCAGTAACGCCTCGGCAGCGTTCCCGGTCGTGGATACCTTGGCCCCCCAGAACTCCAGCTGCTTGTTGAGAACACCTCGACTCAATTCATTGTCGTCCACCAATATCACGCGAATTCCGTGCAAATCTGGCTTGTGCTCTTCACTGCTGTTGGAGGAGGTGGATGAAAATCGCTCTAGGGGAATGTGCAGTGTAAACACCGAGCCGAGGCCCTTGGAGCTCCTCACTTCGATGTCGCCACCCATTAAACGGGCAAGTCGTCGACAAATTGACAGGCCCAACCCGGTGCCCTCGTACTCACGGTTGGCGCCCTGGTCCATTTGATGGAACATTTGGAACAGGTCGACCAAGCGATCTGGCTCAATGCCGATGCCTGTGTCATGAACAGCAATTGCAATATCGCCCGCAGATGAACTCGAAACCTCGATCATGATGTGCCCACGATCGGTGAACTTCACTGCGTTGCCAGCGAGGTTCACCACAATCTGACGGATTTTTGCCGGGTCACCTATAAACTGCCTGGGCAGGTCTGGGGCATAACTAAAAATCAGCTCCAACCCCTTGTTGCGGCAGACGGCGGCCAGCATATTGGACACATCCAGTACCACTCGCTCCAGGTCGAAACGATTTTTAGCAACCTCCATGCGGCCAGCCTCCAACTTGGAGAGGTCCAGCACATCGTTGATGATGGCGAGCAAGCTGCTGGCACTGCGGCTAATCGTGCGGGTGTAATGCATCTGTTGCGCAGTCAGCTGCGTTTCAGACAACAAATCGCACATGCCGATAATTCCATTCATCGGGGTGCGTATCTCGTGGCTCATCGTCGCGAGAAACATGCTTTTTGCCCGATTGGCAGTCTCTGCCTCTTCTTTGGCTGCAATCAAAGCCTGCTGTGCAGCGATCGATTCACGCTGCGTGCGCATGCTTAAAATCATGCTGGTAAGACTCGCCCGCACAGGCTCTAGCCAGTCGACCAGCTGCTGGTCATACCCCTCACGTCGGTTTGCAATCGCAATCATGCCAACCACTTCACCAGCTGCCATCAACGGCATTCCAAGAAACGACGACATGGTGCGGTGTCCGCGTGGAAAGCCCCCCGCCCGAACATCGTGAAGTGGGTCGTTGGAAATCACTGTTTCGCCGGTAAGCAACACATATCCAAACAGATTATTAAGCCCATGAAAATCGAGATGCTTGTTTTGATCGAAGGTGGAGTACATGGCCCGGGATTCGGAGTCCCATGAAATGTCGGATATTGCATAAGCACGCATGTATGGTTTACCCGCAGAATCAACCATGCGCTCGGAGAGAAAACCGTACTCACTTTCTGACACACTCAGGATGGTCTCCAGTGTCTCTGTGAAGTGACGGGATACATCTTGGTTGATCAGAAAACCGCTGGTGATTCGGTTGATGGCAGAGAGCAAATTGGTGCTTCTGGTCAAACTCTCTTCTGTTCGCTTTTGATCCGTTACATCAATGCAGGCAATCAACACTTGCTTGGCTCCCTCGTGCTCACGAAGAGTGGCACTTGCCTTGACGATGAGCGACCAACTTCCAGTTGCCCCAAAGCGCAATTCCCGGGAGAGGGGACGATTGGGCAGGCGGAATAAACTGATGATTTCGGCGTAAAAATGGATCCGATCGTCTGGGTGTACGGCCTCCAGCCATTCATGCCCGAGCACCTCTTGGGGTTCTCTCCCTGCCATGAGCGCCCATTGCTGATTGGCAAAAGTGCATTCACCATGCATGGAGATCCA
>DASUEF010000312.1:0-1618 GCA_036275215.1 Limnobacter sp.
ACCGGCCACGCCATTCACAAAGGCTTTGGCACCACATTCAAAAGCTACGTTCAGCAGCTCAATGAATTCATCCAGCAACAAAACCTTGGTTTCAAACCCACCGCAGTGCACTGCATGGGCCACAGCCTGGGCGGCGCGCTGGCCAACCTCAATGCGGCGGCCTGCGCCGAACTGGGCCTGAATTCCTACCTGTACACGGTGGCCGCTCCCCGCGTGGGTATGGTGCCATATGCCGAGCACTTAAGTAAGAAGATGAAAGCCGCCCATGTGTACCGCGTGGCCAACGAGGCGGATATTGTCACCATGGTGCCTTGCTACCCTTTTGTACATTCTCCCTATGTGCACGGTACATACCTGCTCGAGGGTGGCATGCTAAAAATCAACCCCATGCAACACATGCTGGCCAACGGCTACGGAAGCATGGTCAATGCCAGCTGGAAGCAAATGCAAAGCCTTACTCAAGGCAAACAACAGCAGTTAGAAAACTCGCTGTACCCAGCCAACAACAAAGAAGCAGGGCAGTTTGAACAACTCGCCAAAATGCCCGGTGCCATGTTCAGTGGGCGCTTGCTCAAGATGATCAACAAAGCCATTCACGACATGCTTGCCCGCCTAGGCGCACAAAGCCTGCTCAGTGTGGGTCACTATCGCACGGGCGCATTCACGGTGCTCGATCAAATGGCCGAAATACTCGCTCGCTACGCCCAAGCCAGCCACAAACAAGCCCAAGAGGTGGCCGGTATGCTCAACGCCATCATGGCTTACCTGGGGCGCGCAACTCACACTGTGGCCGATGCCTCAGTGGCCACCATTCGCTGGGTGTTCAACCTGCTGCACCTGTCGGTCACCACCATGGCCAAACAGGCCATTCAGCTAGTGGGGCGGTAAGTTTCGCAAGCTTATTGCTGCTTGTTTTCATTTGAGGAAATGAGGGTTAATATATACGCATACGATAATGCGCATGAGGTTTCGATGGCCGTGATCAAACGCAAGCTTCCCTCCCGGCCCGGGACATCGGGCAAGCGGGCGGCAAACTTAACCTTAAGCGCGGATGTTTTGGAGTCTGCCAAATCCTTGGGGATCAATATTTCTCAGGTTTGCGACAACTACCTTCGAGAAGTGGTTCGCAAAGAACAAGAGCGCCGTTGGAAGCAAGATCATTCTGAATTTATTGCTGCATACAACTCAATCGTTGAGGAAGAGGGTTTGCCATTGGACCAATGGAGAAGTTTCTAGTGGCGCGTTTTGATGTGTACTCCAACCCCGGTAACCACAAGCTGACCACTCCGTATTTATTGGACGTTCAGGCAGATTTATTCGATAGCCTGGACAGTCGCATGGTTATTCCTTTGCGCAGCATGGATAACTTCCCCAACGTCAAGTTGCCCACAAGGCTTACCCCTGTGCTCACCATCATGGGGAAAGAGTATTTGCTTGAAGTGCCCAAAATGGGCGCAGTACCCAAACGCGTACTGAAAACACCTGTTGTGTCGTTGGTAGATGAACAGGTCAAGATCATTTCAGCTCTCGACTTTTTGTTTCAGGGTTATTAGAAAGCCAATGCGGTGGCGGTATTCAATTAATTCCTGCCAACCAATTCTCCACTCGCCCGTTAGCA
>DASUEF010000313.1:0-9656 GCA_036275215.1 Limnobacter sp.
GCCCAATTTCACGCTTGAGATGCTCTCCACCTGGGACAACCAGGTGAGCAAACCACTCACCGCCACTTGTTTAAATTCAATGCGCAATTCACCTTCCTCGGTGCGTCGCATATTGGCCTGTTCGGCGATGCCCCGTTCGGCAAGCATCTGTGAAATGCGGGTGTCCAGGTCCTCATTGCGAACCACCACTCGAGAGCGTGTACCTCGCAGGGCCTCCAGCTCGTGTGCTGCACGCATCACTTGCGCGGCTTTGTCCACCAGCGCTGCCTGGTTGGCTGGCGCTTGTTGAACGGTGAGCCATGCGGGTTCGAGCAAGACCAACCATAGCACCAGCAAACAGGCCACACCTCCGCCCCAGGTAACCAACTTCCTTTCTCTTGGGTTAAGTTGATCCAGGCGATCCCTTAATCGATGGGTCAGAGCCGGTGTTTTCATGATTGTGTGCTCCGCTTGACCTGCAACACTGGCAATTTGGACTGTGCGCCAATTAGCCACTTGGCGTCCAGTCGCCTGGCCTTGAGCTTCTGCAAGGCCGATGTTTGCTGTGCCTCTGTCACGTTGGCATTAAATCGCAGGCTGAGGGTGTGGTCAGCCCATGCAAAGTCCACCAGGCTATTAAAAGGCGCATCTTCCATCGCTTGTCCAACTTCATGCAGCAAAGCGGTCATTCCGCTCGCGTTGCTGGTGTTCATGCCAGACGTGAGATTTCGTTTCTCGCGCTCAATCAAAAGCAATGGGTCTGCCACCATCGGGGTGTTTGGCATGGCCTGGGCGTATGCCTCTGCAATCGCTTCTTCAATGTTTTGAGTGGTGTGTTTTACCTTGAATGCCAACACATTGAGCCCCAACACGGCGATGGCCGCAAGCGCCAGGGCGGGGGCAAGCAGTTTTACATAGCCAGGCGAACTCACCCCGCCACGCATGCCCATTCGTCGCAGCTCATCAACGCTCAGCAGGTTTTTTTGTAGCAAACTGCGCAGCGGGGCCAATGCCTTGGCATCCCCAACTTGCAAGGCGGCGTGTTGTGCAAGTCCGAGCGACTGTAGATGTTGCAAAGTCGCTGGCGAACAGCTGACGCTGGAAACAGGTGCCGCAGCGAGTCGTTTTTCGAGCACCACTTTGGCCACCACAGGTTGATGCATGCTCACTGCGGCAGGTGTGTCTGTGCCATCTGCAAGCAATGCATACTCGCCCGAAGTCCATAACACTCCGTTGCCATGGGGATCTCTCAAGGTCTCGCAGCTTACCCCTGCCAGTTTCAGTCCATGTTGTTTGCACAGCCCAACCACACTGCGCGCTCGGATTTTGCCAAGCACGGCGGCCATTTGTGCGCCTTGCGGGTGTTTTGGCAACATGCTCCACAGGCTCACATGGTTTTCTTCGGGCTCGTTCAGCAAAAACGGCTCCACCAAGAACGGCAAAGCGTCTTTGAGTTTTTTGCCAGACAACTTGGGCGGTATGACCGCAAACAACCCGACCTCCGAGGGATCCAGCAGCACGAGGCAGGGTAGGTCGGTGGGAAGGCGGTTAAGAATTTCTTCGCCGCCATGCAAACGATCCCCATTGGGTGCCAACACCTCAAACCGCAAACGCGGCAATCGGCCTTCTTCCTCAGCTCTCGCTTGCTCCGGGGCCTTGGGCCACCAAAGCACCAGCATCGCCTGATTTTTATTCAATTATTGTCTCCACATCACATAGACCCGTTGATCGCGACGCTCTAACAATGCGCGTGTCCGTATCAAGGCCTCCTCAACCCGCGCTGTGCCTTCCACCAAAAAATAACTGCTGGCAACGCCCACCATGTCGCCATTGATGTTGATGTTGGCATTCAGTGCGCTTCGCACATCGGCAATGTTACGGAAACTCACGCGTTCGCGCTGAACAACAAGGCGTTGTGCATCACCAAAACTCATTTCTGTCACCACAGCATAGAGCACCTCGGCACTGGCTGTGTTCGCATTCACGCCAGTGGCTTTGGGCAATATTGCCACGTACGGGCGCAATTGGTTCCAGCTTTCCTCTGTCACGCCGTACTTGCCCAAAAATTCATCCCAGCGAAGGGCAGGGTGTAGACGCACGGCATCCGGTTTTGTCCCTTCTTCGGTGGGGGGGGTATACATCTGCGCCAAAGTTTGGGCAATTAACACACGTTGATCGCTGGCCACTCCCAACAAGTCGCAGAGTTTTTCAAAGGCCTCTAGCCAGTTGGCCTGCCGTGGGTTGTCCGCGCCAAGGTTGCGCAGGTTAAAACGACCTTGGGCGTCCTCGATTCGTCCTGTCAGCACCACCTCTCGGTCTTCGATCTCCGTGGCATTTTGGTCCTGCCGCATCAAGCCTTCATTCAAACGACTCTCCGCCAGAGGTACTGCCCATGGCTCTGTCAGTGTGTCGGTTGCGGACACACGCGCATCTTCTCTTAAAATTACACGTGCCCAGTCCAGTCCGCTTCTGCTGACTGCTTCAGCCTGGTCTCTTGCTGCGCCCACGGCAATCGTTTTCGCTGTAGCGAACATATTCCAGATCAACGGGCTAACAGCCAATGTGCACAGCACCACAACAAACAGCGCCATCACCACAGCCGCGCCACGCTGGCCAGCGGCTTGCCTGTAGGCACGCACATTGAGCACCATCAATACAAGCCCCCTGTCAGCATCAAGCGGGTAACGCTCTGGCCATTCGTTTGCGTCAGTGTCACTTCCACTGCGCGTACCAACGCGGTGCTGTCGGGCAATGCACCCGCAGCCGGGGTCTCTCCTGGCGGTGGATTTTCGCCCGATGTGGGCGGTGCACCGGGCCCCTGAGCAATCAAAGGCTGTAGAGGTGCACCTTGCAAGTCCAGGTCGGTGGCCTGCGGTACCTGCACATTCCCAAGGGCCAGTGGAGCACTCCAGCCGCCAGGTTCTCGCCATGTACGCAACAACATGCCCACCATGGGAATGGGTTCGCTGGCGATGGGTTGTTCGGGATTCAATTCATTGCGTGCAATGCGGATCAGGGTATTGTTCTGCCAGGTCCACTCCACCTGCTCACGGTAGGCGGGTTGGCTCGTGTCGCGGCGTGTTAACTGCAACAGCAATCCGTTGCCAGTGGTTTCTACTCGGTCGGAGGTTGGTCGCAAAGGCTCGCCGTCCAGGTTCAAGGCCGCAAGGTCCTTGTTCAATTGCCCAAACACAGCTTGCATGGTCTGTATGCGCTCATCCACCTCTGTCACACGCCCGGCCGAGCGCAACACCTCCTCCAGCCCGCGCCAAGACAGCACAGAGATCACCGCCACAATGCCCAGTGCTATCAACACTTCCAACAGCGTAAATCCTGTTATTCGTCGTGAATTTTTCTTCATGGGGCACTGCTCAGAAACACAACCAACCTGGCCAGTTCGTTGCCCGCTTCACCGGCAAAAGCATCTTTGACCACTATTTCCACCCGCCTGAAGTTCGGGTTGGGGGTGTTGGTGATGATCACTTGGCAAGTCAGTTGGAAATTGGCCTGTGGGCATTGCTGCACGGCGTTTTGTGCACTTGGGTACACGCCAGAGACCCGAATGAAATTGGCCACATTATCGGCACTCCATTGGGCATATTGGCGCTTGATCATCTCATCCTGTTGCAGATTCAGGTTGCCAGCGGCTTTGAGGCAGGCAATCAGCGCCACTGCGATGATGGTCATGGCCACCAGTGCTTCGATCAAAGTAAAGCCCTGGTGTTGCCTTCGCGTCATCATCCCGGCACCTGTGCGTTTGCTGGGCGGGTTTGCGGCGAACTCACCACAAACAGACCGCTTGCCTGGCTTTGTAGCACCACACGGCTTTGGTTTCGCTCCAGCACAACAGCCTGACGAGCCAAACCCGGCGTGCTTTGCAAGGTGAGGTATTGATTGGCCGCGCCTTCATACACAAGGCTTACGCCAAGAGGGCCGTTGTCCCACTTCCGTGGGCGCAACATGGGTTCAGAACTGACAGGAACCCAACGCGTGCCAGTGAATTCCTGAAAAGCATACCCATTGCGATCTGCCACAAAGCGAATGTCTTTTGATTTGAGGATGGACTCTTGCTGGGCGATTCGAAGCAACTGCGACAGTTTTTGCGCATCGGCCAGAAGGTAGGTGCTGTCTCCAGGGGTGCCTCGAACCACGATCAGCCCAGCCGCAATCGACAACACCACGATTACAACGAGCAACTCAAACAGCGTAAAGCCTTGCCCCCGAAGCCTGAAGGGGTTGTTACAGGCTCCAGGAGCCAATGTCTGCATTCACACCCTCACCACCCGCTTTGCCATCGGCACCAAAGCTCATCACGTCCACCTCACCGTTCAATCCGGGGCTCAAAAACTGGTACGGCGTGCCCCAAGGGTCCACGGGCACCTTGGACAAATAACCCCCTTGTTTGTAATTGCGGGGCTGGGGCTCTGTGGTGGGGCGCTCCACCAAGGCTTGCAAACCTTGCTCCGTCGTGGGGTAACGGCTGTTGTCCAGGCGATAAAGGTTCAGCGCTTGCATGATGGCCGCAATGTCTTGCTTGGCGGCCACTGCACGTGCCTCGTCAGGGCGGCCCATGATTTTAGGCACCACCAGTGTGGCCAAAATACCCAGGATCACCACCACCACCATGATTTCGATGAGGGTAAAGCCGGCCTGTTTGCGTTTACGGGATTGTTTGTTGTTGCTGTTCATATAAAACCGTTGATCAAGAAGCATGGATTGTGTCCCTCAAAGGTTACACCGATTTTATAGGGATATGACGCCGGCACAGGCACTGCGTGCCAAGAGGATTTGCGATCCAAATCGGTAAATTCTCTGTTCCTTGTCACGTAAACAGGGTCTTTCGTCAGTACATTTGCACGTTGATAATTTAAGCATTGGTGGTTTATATCACTGATAACCCTTGAAGCATGGCTTAAACCGAGCGTCTGCAAAGATGTTCGGTTTTTTTTTAATCAAATCGCAGGGCTCGGGTTATGATGAAGCGCATGTCCATGCAAACCTTTTGCCCACCATGAAGTTTGTGCTCAAACGTCCTTTGCCTACCCTCAAATCATTCACCATGCCCCCATGGGCATTGCGTGGCGTGGCCGCCTTGCTTTGGGCGCTTGCCGTTGGTTTATTCGTCTGGGTGGTGATTCAGTTGTTGGCACCGTCGCCCACCCTGGCGCCTGCCATGCCAGCCCAGGCCTCTGCAAATTTCCAGATCGACCAATCTCCAGAAGCACGGTTGCTTGGCGTAGAAACCACAGGCGGCCTCACTCCCCCAGCCGTGAATTTGTTGGGTGTGTTTGCCAATGAGTCTGGTCAAGGCGCTGCGGTGATGTCGATTGATGGGCAGCCGGCACAGTCCAAACGAGTGGGTGACGAAGTGGCCAATGGTTGGATGCTGGATGAGGTTGGTCCAACGTTTGCCGTGATGCGCCGCAGCGGCCAGCGTCACCAAGTTGACCTGCCTGTGCTGAAAGCCGACCCCAACCTGCTCAAGCGGGTACCTGGTTAACCTTGGGGTTGTTTGCCAGTGCCAATCAGGGTTTGGGTCAAGCTTTTTCCGTCTGCATCCTGAATTTGAATCTTCACCGGTTTCCAAGCAAGTTCCCGCGCATACCAAATGCGCACCACTTCATCCTGCGCATCCTCGGGCTTGGATTCAAACAGCCAAGCTGATAGGGAACGGTCCCCCTGTCCAAGGTCAATCGTGACTGTTTCCTCTGTTTTAAACGTCCATGATTCGGTGCCCACCCTGCCCGTGCTCATCACACGCATTGGCACAGTTTCCCCGGCCTTAAAATCCGCCTTGCACTGCAAGCGAGCAGCAATCTGATAAATCATGCTGAGTCGGTCTTGCAGGCCGATCTCGAATGGGGCACTTTCCCCGTTTTTTCTGAACACGACCTGGCTGGATTTCACATCAATGGTGGTTTCTGCCAAGGGTTTTTTACCCCGTTGCTCCGCGTAATACAAGGGCGAGAAGCCGTGTTTGCTGTCTACCAGCCCCTCGCTCTTTTGTGTCAATTGGCCCGAATAAACCAGTGCCAGCAAACCTTTGGCCTGCGAGACAGACTCCAACTTGTATTGGTTGCCTGCCACCCTAAGCTTGTGGTGGCTTACGGCCAGTTGTCCGGGGATTTGATTGTGGGTGAGTGAATATCGCAAATCCAAGTCCGCGATGTGTTTGGCCAGCCCGTTGCAAGCCAACCTTCCTCCATCGGCATGGGCATGCGCAAGTAGCATCCAAGGCAGACAAAGGGTTGCCAGGGTCACTTTCAGTTTCATCGTTCTACAATTCCTTCCAAATAGCCTTCAGTTGTGCTGTAAATGCTCAAGCACTCACGGCGTGCTGGGCGGTCTGCCGGTGCTGCCGACACATGCACCCAGCGCCCGTACTCCAAAATCAGTTGGTCAAACTCGCACCCCGATTCGGCAATTTTCCGGGCGAGCGCCTGCGGTGTGCCAAAGCTTGGGCATACCACATCCGCTGCCAGCCCCAAGCAGTGTTGTGAGTTCGGCACGCCTCCCACCTGCGCGTTCAGTTCAACCGATCTAAAGCCGCTGTTGATCTTTAACGCACCAACCGGCAGACCGAGGTACTCTTGGATACTGCCAAGCAAATGAGAAAGCCGCTGCAGATTCCCTAACAGCTCGTCTGGACAAGTGTTCTCTAGCCCGCATCGCAGGGCGGTCTCCGAATGGCACAGCGTCTTCTGGCAAAATTCAGGATGAAACATCAACTCTTGGCGCATCGTTGTGCAAATACCTTATTTACATCGACCCAAGGCGGGTCTAGCCAAGCGAGTCTACTTGCTGGATCTGGACAATACCCTTCACTTGGCAGCAAATCACATTTTGCCCGAGATTAACCGGCAGATGACACAGTACCTGGTTGCGCACCTGGACCTTCAAGAACGGGAGGCCAGTGCGCTGCGCACACGTTACTGGTTGCGTTACGGTGCAACGCTGCTTGGGATGATGCGCCACCACGGCACCAACCCCCATCATTTTTTGGCACAAACCCACCAGTTTGAGGGCTTGGGCAAACTCAGCTCGCGTCACCCCAGTGTGCCGCAGCGTTTGTCGCGTTTGCCTGGTTTGCGTGTGTTGCTCACCAACGCGCCGCGTGCATATGCAATCGAGGTGTGCAAAGCCCAAGGCTTGTACCGTCATTTGCACGCCATTGTGGCCATAGAAGACATGGTGATTCACCGCCAATGGCGCCCAAAACCAGCCAATATACTGTGGCCAAAACTCAAGGTGGCACTGCGCCATGCGCGCCCCATGTTGGTGGACGACACCCACGGCCATTTAAAAAAAGCCGCTTTGCATGGCTACAAAACCGCGTGGATCACCCCACCTGGCATTCATTTTGGACACCACACCACGCGTGGCCCTGTGTACCAGCGAATTCGCCATTTTGAAGCGATCAAATCCATCGCCTGAAAAGAACCTACGTTAATGTGGATTGCCGCACACGGCGCAAGATGGGTCTTTGCGGATTTTCATTTTTGTAAACTCACAGCCACGTGAGTCATAGATTTGTAGTGTGCTATACAACGGCTGCCCAAACCCAGCGAGAATTTTAAGGGCTTCGCTCGCCTGCAAGGTGCCGATTACACCTGTGAGCGGCGCAAACACGCCCATGGTTGCGCAGCGCACTTCGCTTACATCGTCGCCCTCTGGGAATAGGCAGTGGTAGCAGGGCGCCTGCGGATTGCCCAACTCAAACACCGCCAATTGACCATCCAGTCGAATGGCCGCTCCAGACACCAAAGGTTTGCCGTGCTTCACGCAAGCGCGATTCACTGCGTGGCGGGTTTTGAAGTTGTCGCAGCAATCCAGCACCACGTCCACCTGAGCCACCAGCGTGCCCAGTTCGTCGCCCTCCAGGCGGTGTGCAATAGGCACCACCTTGCAGCAAGGGTTCAACTGCTCCAGCTGGTTGCGTGCAGATTCTACTTTGGGTTGATTCACCCGCGCGGTGGTGTGCAGCACCTGCCTTTGCAGGTTGGTCAGGTCTACCGTGTCGTCGTCGGCGATGTATAGCGTACCAACACCTGCACTGGCCAAATACAGGGCGCTTGGGCAGCCCAGGCCACCCGCACCCACCACCAACACCTTGGCATTGGCGATGCGGCTTTGCCCCTCTATCCCGATTTCGTCCAGCAAAATGTGACGGGAGTAGCGCAGCAACTCCTCGTCGTTCAGGTCACGCAAGGCCATTGGCTTACTTTTTGGCCTTGGCGGTTTGTTCAGAGCTGCGGTTTTGCTTCACGGGCTTGCCCTTCAGGTAATTCAGGGCTTGCTGCAACTGGTAGTCATCCTTTTCGCCAAATACAATAGGCTTGATGTCAGTGTTCGCGTTGCCATCGCGCTTTTCGCTGGGGGTCTCTTTTTCGCCTTTGTCGTTGCTCAGATGGCGGGTAAGGTCAGCCTCCCGCACGCGCTCCACCACGTCACCTGTGGGGGTCTCTGTCACCACAAAATCTGGCTCAATCCCCTTGGCCTGGATGCTGCGGCCGCTGGGGGTGTAGTAACGCGCGGTGGTCAGTTTAATCGCCGTGTTGTTGTTCAAGGGCAATATGGTTTGTACCGAGCCTTTGCCAAATGTTTGGGTGCCCAGCACCTTGGCTCGCCCATGGTCTTGCAGTGCGCCCGCCACAATCTCGGACGCCGAGGCCGAGCCGCCGTTCACCACCACAATCATTGGCACGGTTTTGGCAATCGGGTTGAGGTCTTTCAAGTAATCCCGTTCGCGGCCACGCAAGTAATCTTCTGGGCCGGCCACCAGCTTGCGCTGGGAGTCTTCGGTTCGCCCATCGGTGGACACCACCAGGGTGTTTTGCGGCAAAAACGCGGCACTCACACCCACGGCCGCATTCAACAAGCCGCCTGGGTCGTTGCGCAAGTCCAGCACCAGGCCTTTGAGAGGCTTTTCGGTGTGCAGCTTGTTGATGGCTTTCACCAAGTATTCGCCAGTGTGTTCCTGAAATTGTGTGATCCGCACATAACCAATGCTGTCTTCCAGCATTTTGGATTTCACGCTTTGCACGCGAATCACATCGCGCACGATTTTGATCACAATCGGCTTGTCTGTATTTTTGCGAAGCAGGGTCAGCTCAATCGACGTTTTGGGTTTGCCCCGCATCAGATTGACCGCATCCGACAGGCTCATGCCTTTGGTGGGCTTGTCATCGATTTTGACAATCAGGTCGCCAGCCATCACGCCCGCCTTCGCCGCGGGTGTGTCTTCAATCGGCGCAATCACCTTCACAAAACCGTCCTCGGTGCCCACCTCAATGCCAAGACCACCAAACTCACCCTGCGTCCCCACGCGAAGTTCTTTGAATGCTTCGGCATCCAGGTAGCTGGAGTGAGGGTCCAGGTTCGACACCATGCCGCTGATGGCGCCATTGAAAAGCTTGTCGTCCCCGACAGGCTCAACATAGAAGTTCTTGATGGCACCAAACACCTCTGTGAACTGGCGCAACTCACTCAAAGGCAAGGCCTCCGGTTGTTGCCGCTGGGCCACAGCACTGATGCCCACGCTCACCAACACGCCAGCAACCACACCGACGGATACCAAACTGATTTGTCGTAACTTCTGACGCATATTTCCTACCGACCTTTGGTCCATGAAATTGGATCGAAGGGTTGCCCCTGATGCCTGAGTTCAAAGTATAGCC
>DASUEF010000314.1:0-1387 GCA_036275215.1 Limnobacter sp.
CACGGCAATCAGCAGGTAAGCGGTGATCAACCAGGTCCATGCAAACATCGGCATTTTCATCAAGGTCATGCCAGGAGCGCGCATGTTCAGGATGGTGGTGATGATGTTGATGGAGCCCATGATGGAAGAGGCGCCCAAGATGTGCATCGCGAAGATGGCTGCATCCATGCCGGGGCCCATTTGCACAGACAGCGGTGCATACAGGGTCCAGCCAGCGGCAGTTGCGCCACCGGGCATGAAGAACGAGGCCGTGAGGATGATGGCAGCGGGCACCATCAGCCAGAAGCTGAAGTTGTTCATGCGGGCAAAGGCCATGTCAGAACAGCCGATTTGCAGCGGAATCATCCAGTTGGCAAAACCCACAAACGCAGGCATTACAGCGCCAAACACCATGATGAGACCATGCATGGTGGTGAGCTGGTTGAAGAACTCGGGCTGCACCAGTTGCAGACCGGGCGAGAACAATTCGGCACGCAACATGAGGGCCAGAACACCGCCCTCGATCAGCATGACGAACGAGAAAATCAGGTACAGGGTACCAATGTCTTTGTGGTTGGTTGCGAACAACCAGCGACGCCAGCCATGGGGATGGTCGTGCGCGTGGTCATGGTCATGGCCATGTCCATGGGCCAAATCTGCCGCGGTAGTGCTCATACAAATCTCCTAAGCAAATTAACGTGCAGCTGTGATAGCGCTAGGCTGCACAACCGGGTCGGTGCCTTGACCGGCATTGGCCCAGGCGTTACGTGTGTAAGTAATCACAGAAGCGATTTCGACATCGCTCAATTGCTTCCAAGCTGGCATGCCAGCGCCCTTGCCGTTCAGCAAGATGGCAATTTGGTCGGCCTGTGGACCAACAACAGAAGGCGCTTTCACAAGCGCGGGGAAGGCACCAGGGATGCCCTCGCCACTGGCTTGGTGGCAAGCAGCACAGTTGCTGTTGTAAACCTGCTGACCACGGGCAACCAGGTCCTCTTTGGTCCACTCTTTGGTGGGGTCGTCTTGCTTGGCCTTCATCTCGTCCAACTTGGCCTGCACCCACTTGGAATATGCTTCTTCAGACACAACTTCGACCACAATCGGCATGTAGGCGTGGTCTTTGCCGCACAACTCAGCACATTGGCCACGGTAAATGCCTTCTTTCTCGGCCTTGAACCAGGTGTCGCGCACAAAGCCGGGGATCGCATCCTGCTTCACGCCAAACGCTGGAATCATCCAGGCGTGGATCACGTCGTTGGCGGTTGTTACCACGCGCACTTTTTTGTTCACGGGCACCACCACATGGTTGTCGACTTCCATGAGGTAGTTTTCGCCACGGGCCACTGCTTGGCCTTTGTGATCTTCAATTTGATCGCGGGGGGTGGACAGCGTGGACAGGAAGGCAATG
>DASUEF010000315.1:0-43069 GCA_036275215.1 Limnobacter sp.
GGGGTAATGCACCATGCGTCATTTGAGTAAGTCCGCCTGGGCACCTTGGGCTTTGTCGCTGTTGCTGTTTGCGGTGATTGTGGGCGTGTGGGCTGTGGCCACGCAAAAAGAGCAAGCAGCAATTGCCGTGGATCCCGAGTATGCCGCTTTGGTCGGCAATGCCGCTGCCACAGGTGGACAAACACCCATGCCCAGTCCCGCGGATGTGGGGGCCACCATCTGGTCGCACGTGCAGGACCCCTTCTATGATAAGGGCACCAACGACAAAGGCATTGGCATTCAACTGGCGCATTCCATTGCCCGTGTGTTGACGGGTTTTGGTTTGGCTGCCCTGGTGGCCATCCCACTGGGTTTTTTGATTGGCATGTCGCCCCTGGTGTACAAAGCACTGGACCCGTTCATCCAGATCTTGAAGCCGGTTTCACCTTTGGCTTGGATGCCATTGGCGCTTTACACCATCAAGGACAGCAGCACCTCAGCCATTTTTGTGATTTTTATTTGCTCCATTTGGCCCATGTTGGTGAACACCGCCTTTGGCGTGGCCAGCGTTCGGCGAGATTGGTTAAACGTCGCCAAAACCTTGGAGGTGGGTGCGCTACGCACCGCCTTCCAGGTGGTGCTGCCAGCGGCAGCACCCACCATCATGACAGGCATGCGCATTTCCGTGGGCATTGCTTGGCTGGTGATTGTCGCGGCTGAAATGTTGGTGGGCGGCACTGGGATTGGTTACTTCGTATGGAACGAGTGGAACAACCTGTCGATAGCCAACATCATCACCGCCATCGTGTTTATTGGCCTGATCGGCATGTTGCTGGACACCCTCCTCGGGCGAGCGGCGCGCTTGGTGAGCTACAAGGAGTAAAAACAGCCATGACTGACGTCAATATTTTTAGCAAAGACCTGGTGCCCAAAGAGTCGACCGCCGCATTTTTGCAAGTGGAGGGCTTGGTGAAGAGCTATGCGCCGCGTGATCAAGATGCACCGCCGGTTTTTGAAGGGGTGAATTTTGACATCGCGCAGGGGGAGTTTGTGTGCATTGTTGGTCACTCCGGGTGCGGCAAAAGCACCATCCTGAACATTCTTGCGGGATTGGATGAGGCGACGCAAGGGTATGTGATCATGAATGGCAAGCAGGTGGTGGGCCCCTCGCTGGATCGTGGTGTGGTGTTTCAAAGCCATGCCTTGATGCCTTGGATGAGCGCCCTTGGCAACGTGGAGTTTGGCGTGCGTTCCCGCTGGCCCGATAAAAGCAAAGCCGAAGTGCGCGAGCACGCCATGAAGTACCTGGATATGGTGGGCTTGGGTAAGGCGGCACACAAAAAGCCGCATGAGTTGTCTGGCGGCATGAAGCAGCGCGTGGGCATTGCGCGCGCCTTTGCCATTCAGCCCCAGATGCTGTTGCTCGACGAGCCCTTCGGTGCGTTGGACGCGCTCACCCGGGGCACCATTCAAGACGAACTGCTACAAATCGTGAAAGCCACTGGGCAGACGGTGTTCATGATCACCCATGACGTGGATGAGGCCATTTTGCTGGCCGACAAAGTGATGCTGATGAGCCACGGTCCGCGTGCCCGCATCGCGGAAATTGTTGAAAACACCATGCCCCGCGAGCGCACGCGCAGCACGGTGCATCACGACCCGCAGTATTACGCCATTCGCAATCATTTGGTGGATTTTTTGGTGAACCGTGCAGCACCAGCAAGCCACGCCACAAGTGCTGCCTCAAATGCTGCCAATGCGGCGTTGCATCAACAGCCCCTCGTTGTGCGCCCAGGCTTACAGGCCTTGCCCGATGCGCAGCCCAATCCCGATTCCAAACCCAAACTCAACCTGTTTCAAAGGAGCGCTACATGAACAGAACCGATGTGACCGAGATGATCATTGCCGCCAAGCGGAAGAAAAAGTGCAGCTGGGCCAGCCTGGCAGAAGTAATGGGGCAATCCAAAGAGTGGAGCACCGCTGCCCTGTTGGGGCAAATGACGCTGACCGAGGAGCAGGCCAAGCGCGTGGGTGAATATCTTGCCCTGCCACAAGAGGCGGTGGAAATTCTGCAAGAGACCCCTTACAAAGGGTCCTTGCCCACCTCTGTGCCCACCGACCCACTGATTTACCGCTTCTATGAACTCATCAGTGTGTATGGAACCACCTTCAAGGCGCTTATCCATGAGGAGTTTGGCGATGGCATCATGAGTGCGATTGATTTCAAAATGGACTTGCAGCGTGAACCCAACCCAACTGGCGACCGGGTGAGTATCACCATGAGTGGCAAGTTCCTGCCCTACAAAACCTATTGAGGTGTTTTGGGCGCTGCGGGTGCGCAGCGCCTTGCAAGGTACAATGGGCTCACTCATCTTTTAAAAAGGAACATGCTGTGAGCGACACCAACACCCCCCAACCCACCGACGAAATCACTTTGCCGTCTGGCGTGCGGATCACTTTCAAGCAGCGTGGCACTGGGACGCAAAAACCCAAACCCACCTCCACCGTCACAGTGCACTACGAAGGCACCTTTTTGGATGGCAAGGTTTTTGATAGCTCCATTCGCCGTGGCGAAACAATTTCCTTCCCGCTGGATCGCGTGATTTCAGCCTGGACTCAGGCCCTGTGCGAAATGGTGGTGGGTGACCGTGCTGTCATTTTTTGCCCTTCTGCAACTGCGTATGGCAGCCGTGGCGCAGGTCCAATCCCACCCAACACCGATCTGATTTTCGATGTCGAGCTGTTTGATATTTCAAATTAACGATTTTTATTAATTGCTCGTTAAAATCAAGCCCGTATCACACGTTGAGGTGGGCTTGATAAACCCCCTCTTCCAAGTGATGCAAGCCCATTTGCAGTGAGCCGATACTCCACACACCACCTGTCTGGAGAGTCACATGTATTCCTGGTTCAATAACCGCATTGGAAATTTAAAAATATCGTCAAAGTTTTTGTTGGTGGTGGTGCCGATGGGTTTTGCCCTCTTGGCGTTGTTTGGCGCACTGATTAACCAGCAAACAGCTTTGATTCGCACAACAGAGCAAGAATTGTCGGGCGTGCAAAAAGCGCCAAAATACCTGAAGCTGATGGAGAGCATTCAGCGTCACAGAGGCCTTGCGCAAATTTCAAAGAATGGCGATTCATCGGTGCAGGCCAAGTTGGAAGAGCAGGTTCGTGATGTAGAGGCGATGTTGTCTGATCTCGCCACAGCACTCCCCGAAACCTGGGAGCAATCCCGCAAAACGCTGGGCGAGGTCACTGGGGCTTGGAGAACGTTAAAGCAGTCTGAGCTCACCTCGAGTGCAAGCCAGAGCTTTGCTTCGCATTCTCAGCTTGTGCAACAGATCATTCGTCTTGTTCGGGACTCTGCAGACGACAGCACCATGACCTTTGATCCAGAACCCGCCACCTATTATTTAATCAGTGCCTTGAACTTCGACTTGCCTTTGCTTCACGAGCAGATCGCGATTTTGCGGGGCAAGTTGTCTGCATACGCAGCAAAGGGACAAGCCGAGCCCAGTGTTTTGGCTGAATCGCACACACGACTTAACTTGCTTGGGGTGTTTGCAAGCAATTTGGTGCAGTCCTACGACAAGGTTGAATCAGCTGGTTTTAAGCTGGATGGTGGTGTGAAAGAACATTTGCAGAGGTTCCGTTCGGACATGAAGCAGCTCGACGGATTGCTGGTTCGCTTGGAGCAAAATCCCGGAGCTTTGGCTGGTCCCGAAGTATTCAAAGAGGTCTCTGGCTATTTGGAAAACATGTCCAAACTCAAGGAGTTGTCGCTGGAGCAATTGGCCTTTGCGCTTAATCAGCGTGTTGAACGAGAGCAAAGAAATATCTTTGAGAGCCTCATGATTGGCGCGGGTTTGGCCTTGCTTGTACTCGCGGTGCTCTGGATCACACTGCGCAAAGTGGCAGCCGACACCGCAGTGTTATTGCAGCAGGCAAAACATTTGGCGTCTTTTGATTTGCGAGAGTACACCAAGCTCGATTCAAAAGATGAGATGGGGCTGGTTTCCCGGTCGATTGAGAATATTCGACTGGCGCAACGTGATGCTGTGCTTGACATGGACAGGCTGTCTCAGGGTTTGCTTCAGAGCGCCACCACCATGAGTGCTGCCACCGGTCAGATTGTGGAGAGTGCTGCCGAGCAGTCCGATGCGTCTTCTACGGTGGCAAGCGCCATTGAAGAGTTGAGTGTGTCGGTGGGTCAAGTGAGCGAGCAATGCAATGTGGCCAACAGTTTGGCCACACAAACTGGCAGCGCTTCCAGCGAAGGGTTGACCCTGGTTCGCAATTCTCGTGCCTCAATGGAAGAGATTGGAAGGGCTTCCCAAGCGTTGGCCGAGACCATGGGTGGTTTGGGCAAACGTTCTGAAGACATTTCCTCGATTATTCTGACCATTGAGGAAATCGCAGAGCAGACCAATCTGCTTGCTTTGAATGCGGCCATTGAAGCGGCCCGGGCTGGCGAGCAGGGGCGAGGGTTTGCGGTGGTGGCCGACGAGGTGCGTCGTCTCTCCGAACGCACGGCCGACTCGACGCGCAGCATTGCAGAATTGGTCACAGCCATTCAGCAAGATACACAATCCGCCATTCAAGATGTGGCAGGCTGGAAAGAACGTATCGCCAGCGGTGTGTCCTTGTCTGCCAACACAGAACATCAAATGCAGAAAATCAACCAGGACAGTGGATCGACGGAAGGTGCAATTCAGGAAATCAATCAGGCCTTGAGCGAACAGAGCGAGGCATCTCAAATGATTGCGCGTCAAGTCGAAACAATCGCACAGATGACGGAGGAGTCACAATCGGCGGCGCAATCGGTGCGACAGGTGGCCGAGGAGGTGAAACACACCTCCGAGCAGCTCAAAGCTTTTGTCCAAAAATATCAAACCGCCTGACCAGATGTTGTATGGCCAAAGGGACAAACGCGAGCGCAGTGAGTGACAACATCACCTCTGCGCTGAATAAATCTTGCATATGGTTGAGCTGGCTGAGTTCGCGGCCAGCATTGACGTACAGCAGGGTGCCTGGCAGCATGCCCAAAAAACTGGTCCACAAAAATGTCCAAGATTTGACGCGTGTTAGCCCAGCCAGCATGTTGAAGATGACAAAGGGAATAATCGGCGCCAAGCGCAAACTGAGCATGTAGACCACCTCGTTGTTCTCCAGGCCGCGGTCCACTTTGAACAAGGCGTCGCCAAACCGTGTCTCTGCGCGCTCACGGAAAAAGTGCCTGGTGGCCAACATGGTCACCAGTGCACCAACGGCTGATGCTGCGGTCGACACCAATGTACACACACCAAATCCCATGCAACCGGCACCCACCAGCATCATGATGCTTGCACCAGGCAAGCACAGCGCTGTGATGCCCGCAAACGCAAAAAAATAAAGCAGCGTGGCCGTCAAAGGATGATCGGTAAAATGGGAGGCCAGGTCTTGTTGCAAGAGCAAAAGATCGGATGGCTGAAAATGGATGCCTCCGGCTGCCCACAGGCATAAGCCTAACACCGATACGATGAACACCGCTGGCCACGCCCATCCTCGCATTGGCTACTCCTTCAGCACCACAGGCTCGATGGCTTCGCCCTGCGGAAGAATGCGCCCAATGATGGATGTGTGCGGATAACCCAGAGATTTCAATCGTTCCACGCACGCATTTGCTTTGTCGGCGGGCACTGTTGCAAGCAGGCCACCTGCCGTTTGTGGATCAAACAGCAAGGGGTAGCGTGGATCGTTCACCCATTCAGCCTGGTTGCGAATGGCCCGCCGAAGGCGCACATTGGCGGGTTGAAGCGAACTTACGATGCCTGCTTTCACGGTGTCTAGCGCACCGTCCAGCAGAGGCAAGGCACCCAAGTGCAATTCAGCATCCACCCCGGATGGGCGTGTCATTTCCACCAAGTGCCCGAGCAAGCCAAAGCCAGTGAGGTCGGTGCATGCCTTGGCCCCATGCTCGCGTAAGCAATGTGCGCCAGCCCTGTTGCTTTGCATCATGGATTCGAGCGCGTTTTGTATCCATCGGCCTTTGGTTTTAAGTTGTGGCAGCGCCGCGAACAATGTGCCTGTGCCAATCGGTTTGGTGAGCACAATGGCGTCGCCGGCCTGCATGCCGCCTTTGATCATCACGCCCTCCAGGTTCTCGTCCACCAAACCATTGATTGCAAAACCCAGCGCAAGTTCCTTGCCTTCACCCGTGTGGCCGCCCACCAAGGCGCATCCCGCCGCGTTAAGCACTTCCACAGCACCGCTCATCATCTGGAACAGCAGCTCCTCGACCTTGGCTTCCAAACCCGGCGGTACGGTGACCACTGCGGTGGCCGATTGAGCCTCGCCACCCATGGCAAATACATCCCCCAGAGCGTGGTTGGCCGCCACCTTCCCAAACACATAGGGGTCATCAACAAACGCGCGAAAAAAGTCCACTGTGTGCACCATGGCCTTGCCGGGGGGCACCTTGACAATGGCGGCGTCATCAGGGGCATGCAAACCCACCAGCACATCATCGCGGTCAATTGGCTTGAGGCTTCCCAGGGCGCGAGACAGCACGGTGGAACCCACTTTGGCACCGCAACCCCCGCAGCGCATGGCGATGGCTGAGATGGCCTGAAGGCTTTCTTCTTGTGTAAGTGCGAGGTTGTTGGCCTGTGCGCCACTTGGTTTAGCATGCATGTCCATGGGTGGAAATTCGCTGAATTTGGCCATGAAGCGGCGGTCAATCCAGTCTTTCCATTGCCACACCCAGGCACCCGCAAAACCAATGTTGCCCTTGGAGGCCACCGCGTACTGGTCGCCGGTGCTGATGAGTGCCAACCAGGTGCGTTGGGGCCGGTATTCGCGCAGGGTTTGCCCTTGCACAAATTGATGGAGGTTGTGGGTCAGGGGTTTGCCCATGCGCACAGCAAACACACCAGCTTTTTCAAGCGGTGTGTCCACCAGGTGTGCAATGTCGCCAGCTGCAAAAATGCGGGGATCTCGGGTGGTTTGCAAGGTGGGTGTAACACAAATAAAACCACGTGTATCTAGCTCTAAGCCAGTGCCTTGCAGCCATTGTGGGCCGCCTGCCTGTGTCACCCACATGATTTCGTCGGCATGAAGGGTTTCGCCATTGGCAGCTTGCAGGGTGTGGGCGTCCACGCGTTGCACCTCCGCATTGCAATGCATCTGCACACCGCGTTGTTGCAACACCTTCACAAACCGAGCGCGCACGCTGGGGTTGTGGGTGGGCAAAATGTGCGCATCGGCCGTGAAGAGGTGGAATACCAACTCGTCAGGATTGCGACCCATGGCTTGAAGTTCTTTGCGCAAGCGGTACTGCATGGCCAGGGCAAGTTCTACGCCGCCGGCGCCCCCACCCACCACAGCGATGGTGGTTTGGCCTGCATGGGTTTTTACACGCTCCAGCAATTGCAGCCAACGCGCATTGAACTGTGCAATCGGTTTTACTGGCACGGCCGAGGCCTGCGCACCTGGCACCACGTGCACTTGCGGTGTAGACCCAATGTTGATGGAGAGCGCATCAAACGCCACGGGGGGGCGGTTTTTGCAAAGCACCTTGCCATTTGCCCGGTCAATGCCGATGACTTCGTCTTTAAAAAGCCTTGCCCCTGCAAAGGCGCACAGGCGACCAAGGTCAATGTGCACGTCGTCGTAGCTGTAATGGCCGGCAATATAGCCCGGCAGCATGCCAGAGTAGGGCGTGTGGATGTCGGTGCAAATCAGGGTGAGTCGAACCCCGGGCCATGGTTTCATGCCAAACATGCGCAACACGCCCACGTGGCTATGACCGCCTCCCACCAAAACGATGTCGCGCAATACGGGTTGTTCACTGGACTGCATGTTGAATCAATTCCGTCAATTGTTGTTGTTCTTTGGCCGGGGCAAACAGTGCAGCGCGTGCCGCACCAGCGTTGACCAAGCGATTGTAAAGGCTGGGCTTGTTGGGCAGCGCAGCTTGCGGGTTGAGCAGATCACGCTCCAGTTGGCTAAGCATGTTGGCCAAGGCCAGGGCGTTGTCCAGCTCGAAATAACCTGGGTAAGACGCTCCCAACATGCCGATGTTCCCATCAATGTATGAGGCAATCACAGGCGTGCCGCTGCACACGGCCTCCATGATGACGTGTGCGCCGCCCTCCATTTTGCTGGCATGGACCAGCACATGGGCACGTTGTATGCGCTTGCGGGTGGCTTCATGCGGTTGGGCACCCAGCCAGCGGTAGTTCGGGCAGGCCTGCATGGTGGCTTTCGCAGCCTCTGCCAGCTCGGGGTCCAGGGGGGCGCCAATGTGGTCAATGTGGATGTTGGGATAGCCTTTGAGCAAGACGGCTGCCTCCATCAGCGTTTGGGGCATTTTTTCATCCCGCAGATGCCCCACCATCACCACCTTCAAGCGCGTTTTGGCTTTTGCCAGGGTTTTGCGTGAGGTGGTGGATTGAAAGATCACTTGCGTCTTTGCACGCAGTGCCTCGGAAAGGCGGTCTGGGGCTTTGTCTTGCAACACAATCAGGTGGCGAGCCAATTGCAGTGATTGCTTTGCGCTGTTGTCTTCGTCAATGTCTCGATACAGGTCGGTGCCTGTGAGTGCCAGCACCAGACCCGGGCTGCCATGCTCCCCCACGCCATGCTGCGCCGCCCAGGCTTGGATGGAATTTGCCGAGCGCCTGGCGTGCAATGCAATCATGCAGCGGTCATGCTCTGAATCTGGCCCAGCGCGCCACTCTTTAAGAATGCGCACGTTGAAGTGCTCACTTAAAAATTGCTGCCAACGCCTTGCGGTTTGCCAGTTGCCATTGTTGGCATCGGCCAACGCAGGGCTCACAATAACTATCGATGGTTTACTCAAGACCACTGCCACTCAAAGAGAATCGGAATGCTTGACCACGCGATCCACCCTCGGGTGGTACACTGCGCGCCGGTGGTACACTGCCACCTTGGTGAAGTTTACATGAAGCCACACCGCCCCTCACACCCAGAGAACACACATGCACCACACCCCAGACACTCCAACCATCCAATGGCTGGAGGGCAACAGCGAGCAGGCGGCCCATTGGCAAAGCGAGCGGCTTTTGCCGCCTCCTAGGCAAGTGATGGTGGCAGACGACACCCTCACAGCCGATACGGCTTATCGCTTGGCCAGCGAGGGCAAAGCCTTTTTGTGGCGAAGTGATTTTCAGAATGCGCGGCAGTTGCTGCAGGCGATGGCACGCCGCTTGGACAAAAACGCCGAATACAAAAAATCCAAGGCCAGCAAAGCCGGCAAATCCCCGGAACAATATCCACAGCGTTTCCACCTGTATCGGCAGGCACAAGCGCAGCGGTCACGCATCTTGGGGTCGATTCTTATCCCGGTCAATGACGATTACAGCATTCCTTTGAGGCGCGCGCCCAATGTGCTTGAGGCGTGCACCCAGGCTTGGGGTGAGCCCGTGCAAGATGGCAATGTGCGCATCGTATCCTTGCGTGAGTTGATCGGCATGGTGGGTGCACACGAGTGGCGCAAGAAAGGTGTAGAAATTGCCGCTTTGGGCCGTGCGCCGAACAACCGCATCCATCCGTTCTATGGGGTATTTTCGCCGGTGCGTGGCGAGTACATAGATTTGTTGAGCAAAGCCCCCTTGCCCACAGCCTGCCTCAACGGGGGCATGGCCTTGGATGTGGGTACAGGCACAGGCGTGCTTACAGCAGTGCTCGCCAGGCGGGGGGTTGGTCGTGTGCTTGCCATTGACAACGACACACGTGCCCTGGCCTGCGCACAGTTCAATATTCAAAACCTCGGTTTGGCTGCACAGGTGGAGTTCATGCACGCTGAGTTGTTTGCTGGTCAAATTGCAGATTTGGTGGTGTGCAATCCTCCATGGTTGCCAGGCAAACCCACTTCACCCCTCGAACGCGCTGTTTACGATGAACAAAGCAGCATGCTGAAGGGATTCATTGAAGGCTTGTCTGCGCATCTTCAGCCTGGCGGCGAGGGCTGGTTGGTGTTGTCTGATCTGGCCGAACATTTAAAGCTGCGCACCCGTGAGGAATTGCTGAGTTGGATTGCTGAGGCTGGGTTGCGCGTGGTGGGCCGGCTGGACACACAGCCCAAACACGGCAAGGCCTTTGAGGCCACCGACCCGTTGTATGATGCGCGGTCCAAAGAGACCACAAGCTTGTGGCGTTTGGCAGTGGCTTAACGCTCTTTCAGCTTTGCGCCCAAAACACAGCAAATTGCCGATCTGGATCGGTGTAGGCGGTGCAGGCCACAAAGCCAGCACGCAACAAGAGGGCCTCAAAGCCTGTCAGTGTCCACTTGTAAGAGTTTTCCGTGTGGATTCGCTCGCCTTCTGCAAACCGGCGTATGCCGCTGTCCCACTGCACCACCACATCCCGAACAGCCTCCAAGTGCATTTCAATCCTGTTGAGTTCGGTGTTGTACAGGCCAACGTGTTTCCAGTCTTCGAGTTTGAAGTTGCTGCCAGCCAGTCGGTTAAAGTGCAGCAGCATGTTGCGGTTAAATGCAGCAGTCACGCCCAGTGCATCGTCGTATGCGGCCTCCAATACAGATTTGTTTTTCACCAAGTCCACGCCAATCAGCAGACCGCCCGGCGCACCTTGGCTACACACGGCATGCACTTGCTTCAAAAATGTCAGTGCGTCCTCGGGCGTGAAATTGCCAATGCTGGACCCCGGGTAAAACATCACCCGCGCTTGGTCGCTTTGCAAGGCAAGGCCAGCCGGCAAAGTGAGTTCGCCTGAGAAATCCATGCCCACCCCCGCCATTTGCAAGGATGGAAATTGACGTTGCAAACATTCTAGGGAGCCTCTCAAAAACTCCACGGAAATATCCACAGCCACATATCGGGAGGGATGAAACACATTGAACAGCTTCGCTGCTTTTTCGCAATTGCCGGCCCCCAGATCGATCAACACCGAATTTGCTGGCACTTGCTTGGCCATGCTGCGCGCATGGGTGTTGAATATGAGCGCCTCGGTCCGCGTGGGGTAATACTCGGGGATGCAGGTGATGGCTTCAAATAGTTTGGAGCCTAACTCGTCATAGAGATATTTCGGCGAGGTGTGTGCTTTGCTGGCGCACAAGCCGCTCAGCAGCTCTTCTCGAATGTGGTCTGCTCGTGCCTGGTGGATCTGGAAAAATTGAGGAACTGGGATCATTGGAATTATTACCGGGTGAGAATGCGGCGCAAGTGGTAACTCAGGCTGTCGACAATCGCCACCAACAGCAGCATTGCAGCCAGAATGGTGGCTGTTTTGCCCATTTGAAACAGGCCCATGTGAAACGTCAGCAGTTGCCCCAGGCCACCAGCACCTACCACGCCCAGCACAGCAGCTGCACGAATGTTGTTCTCCCAGCGGTACAGTGTGTAGCTCAGGAGTTGTGGCAATACCTGTGGAAGGGTGGTGAAATAAAACACGCGCAAGTTGTCCACCCCTTGGGTGCGCAACGCGTCGGCAGGCTCTGGGGGCGCGTTTTCAATGGATTCAGCAAATAACCGCCCCAACACCCCGGTGGTGTGGAAAGCCAGCGCCAATGTGCCAGCGAATGGCCCCAGGCCTGCAGAAATTAATAGCAATGCCGCCCAAACCAGCTCAGGGATAGAGCGCAGGGCGTTGAGCAACCAGCGGGTGGGCGCGCGCAAACGGCCTGTGTGGTTGCTGTGAAGCTTGCTGGCAGGCAATGCCAGGGCAAGGCCTGCCATGGCGGCAAGCAAGGTGCCCAGCAAAGACATGGCCAAGGTCTCTAGTGTACCCAGGCCCACTTTTTTGAGGAACTCCGTTTGCGTGTCCATGGGGAAAAACTCGCCGATGAATCGGCCCATGGAGCGAAACGCCTCCAAAGACAAAAATTCTCCCCATTGGAGATTGAGGGTCCAGAAACTGGCCAGAACAAGAAAAATCAATCCCAGCAAAAGCAGAGCAGTGCTGGGTGTTAGCAATGCAGGCGCACGGGCGGGGCAGGGTGGTGTGCGGGTGTTCATACCAAACGCCTCCTGAAAAAACCACTCACCGCATCGGCCAAAGCAACCAGCAAAATAAACACAATCAGCATGGTGGCCACTTCACCGCCGTTGAACATTTTCATGGAGTTGTCCAGCTCTTGCCCCAAGCCGCCTGCTCCCACAAAGCCCAACACCACCGATGAGCGGATTGCACATTCCCATCGGTACACCGTGTACGAAGTGAGTTCCATCACATTTTGTGGCAGCAATCCATAAAAGAAGGCTTGTAAGCGGCTCGCACCGTTGCGCAGTAGCGTCTCGGTGGGCGCTGCTTCACCGCTCTCGAGAATTTCGCCATAGACCTTGCCCAGCATGCCGCCGTAGGTGAGGGCAATGGCTAGTACGCCTGCCGTGGGGCCCAAGCCAACCACCCGCACAAACACCAAAGCCCAGACCAGTTCAGGAATAGAGCGCAGCACGATCAGCAGCCACCGGATGGCCATGCGAATTGCAAAAGGCAGTGCGTGCATGCGGCCTGAAATGGCCGAGATCGACAAAATCCGTGTGGAAAGAACCGTGAGAGGAAAGGCAATGACCAACGCCAGCACCATACCAGCAGTGGCGATGGCAACGGTTTTCCAGGTTTCGCGCAGAATTCTCGCCAACAGGTCTGGCTCCAACACGGGTGGGAAAAAACTGCCAATAAACTGTGCACTCACGCGCAGGTTGTCTGCTTCAAACAAGACCGAGGGTCGAAATTCAGTGGCTTCCGTGAGTGGCCAAAACAGCAGCACAGCAAACACCATCCAGAAAAGGCGTTGATGCCAGGCGGGGTCTTTCTGTGGCACATCAAACCGCGGATTGTGCACTGGCAGGCTACTCATCGACAATTGTTGACCACCACCACAGGTGCCGACCTTTCAAACTGCTTGGCAATCAGTTCCTGGTCTGGTTGTTCAAACAATTCGTGCTCATACTGGGCATACAGCGATTTCAGCATGGCGGGGGTAACTTTCTCTGTGGGCAAATCAAACACAATTTGACCCTCTCGCAAACCCACAATTCGCTTGAAAAACGCCAGTGCCATGTCCACTTGGTGCAAGGTGCACACCAGGGTGATGTTGTTTTCGGCGGCCGATTGCGTGAGTGCTGACATGGCGAGCCTTGCGCGGGTGGGGTCAAGCGCAGACAGCGGCTCATCCACCAACCAAAGTTTGGCAGGTGACACAAAAAGTCGGGCCAATCCGACGCGCTGACGCTCCCCGCCCGAGAGGCGATCAACGCGTTCAAAAATTTTCTCCGGCAAGTCCAGCTTGGCCAAAGCGTGGTGCGCAGCTGGAATGTCTACCGGGTAAAACAGAGATTTGATGCTTTGCAACAAACCCATGGCGGGCAGGCGCCCTGCCAGCACTGAGGTGATCACACGCTGCCTTGGTGGCAGGGGAGGCACTTGGGGCGCCACAATCAGCTTGCCGCGCAGTTGCTGAAGTTTGCGCTTGCCGAGGGACCAGGGCGATTGGCCTTCGATGCGCATTTCCCCTTGAACGGGCTTAAGCGTGCACGCCAGCAATTGCAATAGGGTTGTTTTGCCGGCACCAGAAGGGCCGATGAGTGCCACCTGCTCGCCCTCTGCAACCGAGAGCGACATGTGCTTGATGGCCGGGACGCTGCCATGCAGAGCAGAGGGATGGCAGGCGTGTATATCCTGAATTTGAAGCTTCACTGCGCAGCGTTCCCTTTAAAACCGGGGGGGACTTACCACTGTCCCCCCAACTTCACGATTATAGCAAGCCAGCACTGCGCGCGGCGCTCTCCAGGCCCTTGTAGTTTTCAGGCTTGGTGTCCACGTAGCGGGTGGCGCGGTTCAACTTCAGGATTTCTGCGTGCTCAGGCACAGCGGGGTCCAGGTCAAACAGGGCCTTTTGGATTTTTTTGCGTAGATCGGCAGGCATGTCCTGGTGCACGGTCCAGTTGTAGTTGAAATACGGCGGGGTGGTGTAGAAAACGTCCACATCTTTGGTGTCCACCTTGTTTTCATTCACAAACTTCTTCCAAACCGTGATGTCCAGCGCGGCAGCATCCACTTTGCCGCTCACCACCGATGCGATGGTGGCATCGTGCGCGCCTGAGTAAGCCACACGCTTGAATGCCTTTTCAGGTTCTAGACCTGCGTCCAGCAAAAAGCTGCGCGGCATGAGATGGCCAGAGGTGCTGCTTTGAGAACCAAAAGACACCTGCTTGCCTTTCATGTCTTGCAAGGTTTTGATGCCAGAGTTGGTTTTGGCGATGAACACGGACTGGAACTTGGTGTCTTCCACGCGCTGTGCAATGGGGATCACTTTGCCACCGGAGCGCAGCGATGCTTGCACATGGGTGAAGCCTCCGAACCACACCAAATCTACCTTTTTGTTCACCAGTGCCTCCACCGCGGCGGGGTAATCGCTCACCGGTGTGAACTCCACCTTCATGCCAATGGCCTTGGACAGGTAGGCTGCCAGAGGCTCAAATTTGCGAATTTGCTCGGTGGCAGCCTCTTCTGGAATGGTGGTGACTTTAAGAACTTGCTCAGCCTGGGCTGGCAGGGCCAAGCCCAAGCCCAGCGCAATGGCCGCAGCCGAAAATACCCTGCGGGATATCGAAAAAACATCACCGTTCATGAAAACCTCACAAAGAAGCCCCTGGGACCGGGGCGATTAACGTTTTTAACTTGCTTACCTGGCGAATAAATCTTCAGCCACCCGATTTGGCGGCCTGCACTTCGGCGGCTTGTTCCTCGCCAGATTTGTAATGAGGCACCCTCACCACCAACCGCTTGGTGCGCTGAATGAAACTGTTGTTGTTGGCCACCTCTTGTTGCCAATAGGTGTCGGCGAGTCGAATACTTTCTTGTAAATTCAATTCAAACGCAGCCTTGGACACTTCACCACCAAAAATGTACAGCTTGCCGTCCACCACGCTGAAATCTTGCGCGTTGCCACCCCAGGGAATGCCGAACATGATGCCGTTGGCGCAATAGCCGCCGTACTGTGGTAGGTATTTTTCTGGTTCAGCATCAAATTGTGCCTTGTGCTCGGGGCTTGAAAAATAAAAATCCACGTCTTTGTATGTGCTGCGAATGTCTGACTTGCCTTGAACATACTGTTTTTGCGTGAAATAGGCCACAACGTCCGCACCAAAAAGCATGACCCGATCCGATTGGTCCATCGCGATGGCATTGACGGGGCTGAGACCGGCAGAAGGGTTTTGTGCGGTCATCGCACTGCAGCCCGTGAGGGCCAATGCTGTCGCCGCAACCAGGGCCAAGCGTCGTGTAGATGCAATCAATGTCATGGTGATGCTACTCCGTGAGTTTTTAAGTGTGTTGTTAATTCAAGCGGTTTTACTGACCTGATTTGGCGCAAACAGTTCCGAACCGCGCACATGCGGTGTGTTCATGAACTCGAACGCCTCACCTGCGTAGGGGGCTGGCCAGCCGAGCAAATGGCTCGCAGCCTCGCACCTCTGGCGAAGATCGCTGCTGTTCTTACCCCCCAAGTGAACAATCCCGTATCGATAGCTTTGTAGCCACTTGAAGTCGCGATGTATTTGTGAGTGATCTTTTGGAAACTCGAACAACAGTGCGTCTGGAAAGTCTTGGTAAAACTGTCTGCGAGTTGCACTGGCAGGGAAGTGGGCTTGCTTTTCTGGATCAAAAAGACGGTATACAAAGCTTGCTGCTGCGCCAGCATTGGCTGGGCGGGTTGGTAAATGCGCTGGGTCCTGGCCATGGGCCAATGAAAACGCAATCTCATGGAGGTTGATGCCATCGACCCGTTCATAGAGGTCAGAAAACTGGGAGGCCATGCGCGGGTTAAATTCGATCACTGCGAGCCGATCGGTGCGCTCACAGTAAAAAAACTCCATATTGAACAAGCCGTGGGTAAATCCCACTGCCTGTAAAAAGCGCTTGGCCACGTCGGCTGCGCGATGTTGCACCGCGGCGGGGAGTCTGCTGGGGTATTCAAAGCGCATGAAGGCGTCGGTGTTGGGATACATCACTTCATCCACCACCCCCAAGGGGCGAACTTCGCCTTGCCAAACATAGCCATCGAGGTTGTATTGGCGTGCTTTCACAGGCTCTTCCAGCATCAAGCTATGCGCTGTGCCTGCCTGTGGAAGACGTTGGCGGACGATTTGTTCAAAGGGTTCCACCAAATGACGAATCACCCACAGCTCCCAAGGTCCGAATCGGGTGTGCGCATGCAATTCGTCTCGATTTTGTACGGTTTTGGCCAACACAGAGAACGCGGCCTTCACGGGCTTCACAAAGCTGGGGTAAGGCAAGCCATCTGGGATGGGTTCCCCGTAACGCGCATCCAATCGCGCAAACTGCACATTCGCCTCGGGCGCTACCTGTTCCAGCACCTGCCGGGCATACAGCTTATGTTGGCAAGCCAAGATGGCACTGACTGGCGTGCCAGGCCAGCCCATTTTTTCGGCCAGCAATGCTGCACACAAGGCACCAAAATGCTCATGGTTGGACATCACCGCTTTGGCACCCAACAATCTTGCCTTGATGGCACTGAGTTCAACAAACCGCTGCATGTTGAACCAAGCCAGGCGGGCATTGCTGGGAAATGTGAATAAATCAAATCCACTGTCCACACCGGGCCAACGGTGTTTTAGGCGCTGGGTTGCTATCTGATCCCAGTCATAATTAAACAGCAGCAGCGTTTTGGGGTGTTGCATTGTGTCGGCGAGTGTTGTGTTCAGGGTCTGGTGTCGTTCAGCGACCAGTCGTATTGAGTAAACGCCACAGGCAGGGATTTGGATGCAATTTTTTCAACCACGGCAGGATCGCTGCTCATGATTTTTGCCCAACGCGCAAAAACATCCTTCACCGAGTAAAACCCTTGGTGGCCCTGTTCAAAATCCTCAGCGAACCACTTGAATATGGGGCTCACTTCCAGTTCGCCGCTGCGCACGCGGTTGCGGGTGGGGTCGCTTAGGAAGCGACGCATGCTGTCTTCCAGTTGTGCTTCTAATTTGGTGGCTGTGTAGGCCTCATCCCGCAAGGCTGGGCAGCCCACGCTGGCGCAGTTCACTGCCACATGCACCCTGGGTTCTTTGTACACCGGGCGCAATTGCTCATGCTCAATCCAATCCAGGTGCCGTTTCGCACCCAAGAGGCTAAAAAACTCCTTTTTCCAAGGGCTGCCAAACAAACCACCTATGTCTTTGATGGATTTGATTTTTGGGTATTCGGTGAGCACCAGCTCCAGCGTGAAACCGTTGTAGGCATTAATCAGGAACGCCATTTGTTGGGTCTTTGAAAACCCCTTGAACTCTGCCGGGCTTACAGCCGACCACTCGGTCAACACCGCTCGCAGGCTCGCACGGTCTCTGGCCAAAGCGGTGTAATCGACCTCGCTTTGCTTGCCATCGGGGAGCCAGCGCACATGTTTGGCCAGTAACGTATTCCAGGCCTTGTATTCATGGTCCAGTGCGGCCTGGGCCCGCCCATGCACATTGAGCAAGGCCATGAGCAGACAGAACAAAAGCAGGATTTTGGAGGGGCCAAGCCGTGAATGTGTCATGAAAACTTGCACGCGTTAAATTGCATGTAGTGTACTTCGTGGGCAGGTCGAGTTTGGTTACACTGCGCCATAGTTTGACCACTACCCAACCCATGAATCAGGAGCCGGTGCATGCCAGCGGTGCCAACCACCATTATTTTGCTGTTGATCAGCAATGTTTTCATGACCTTTGCCTGGTACGCTCATCTGAAAGACTTGAGCCAGAAGCCATGGATTTTGGCGGCTTTGGTCAGTTGGGGCGTCGCCTTGTTTGAGTATCTCTTTCAGGTGCCAGCAAACCGCATCGGTTACACGGCATTGTCGCTGGGGCAGCTCAAAGTGCTGCAGGAGGTGATCACGCTGACGGTGTTTGTGCCTTTTGCAGTGTTTTACATGAAGGAACCGCTAAAGCTGGACTATCTGTGGGCTGGTTTGTGCCTGGTTGGGGCGGCTTATTTCATGTTTAGGGACAAGATGTAAGCTGGTACTGCCGCATGAAGTGGCGGATGGCTTGTTCAAACAATTCCCCTTGCCCCCCCTTTTCAACCGCCCGGATTTTGCCGCCAGAGCGTTTGACCAGTTCGTTTGGCAACACCGGATCCGATGATTGCACCAGTACCTGGGTGTGTTCGCAAGCCTCCAACAGGTACTCCGCGGTGCGTTCACCGGGTGAGTCGGGCACGTGAAGATCCGAAATCAGCAAATGGCAGCTTTTCCCAGCGTCTTGCAATTGTTGCATGCTGCGAAAGTAACGAATGTCGGCTGCATCGCTGAGCAAACGCTCCAAGTGTGATTCAAGAATGAACCGGTGCATTTCAAAGTCTTCCAGACAATGGATGATGGGTTTCATGCAGAACCTCACTTGTGTTGCATCTTCGAATACAGATCCTAAGTCAGGTGCGCAAAAACACACAAAAGAGGGAGGTGGGGCTCCCCCGTATGAGTGTGGGTTTGCCGAAGTTCCACGGAAGCCCCCAGTTTGGTTAGACTGTGTAAATCAACTTTTAACAAGATTTATACATTTACCATGCTGACCACTCTGTTTTTCTTTCTAGGCCTGGGTGCCCTGGTGCTGGGTGCAAATCTCTTGGTTCGGGGGGCTTCCAACCTCGCACTTTCCTTTGGTATTTCGCCCTTGGTGGTGGGTTTGACTGTGGTTGCCTTTGGCACAAGTGCCCCAGAAGTCGCTGTTTCAGTGGGGGCTGTTTTGGACGGATCCACCGACATTGCCACTGGCAACGTGGTGGGTAGTAACGTGTTCAACGTGCTTTTTATTCTGGGCTTGAGTGCCTTGATCACGCCACTGGTGGTGAACTCACAGCTCATCAAACAAGAAGTGCCGATCATGGTGGGGGCCTCTGTAATGCTATTGCTGTTGGCTCTGGATGGTGTTCTGGGCTGGGCCGATGGTGCAATTCTTGCGGTGCTGATGGTGGCGTACACCGCATTTTTGATCGTGCAGTCGCGCAGCCAAACCAAGGCCGCCACGGCGGAGTTTGATGAGGAAATCCATCCGGCACAAGTGGGCTCGCTGGATTCTAAGTTGCCATTTCAAATTTTCTTGATTGCCGTTGGCCTGGGCTTGTTGGTATTGGGGTCGGAGTGGCTGGTGAGCTCTGCGGTGACCTTCGCAAAGGCCTTGGGGGTGAGCGATGTGGTGATTGCACTCACCATTGTGTCTGCCGGCACGTCCATGCCTGAGGTGGCCACCTCGATTGCGGCGGCTCTCAAAGGTGAGCGAGACATTGCTGTGGGCAATGTGGTGGGCAGCAACACGTTCAATATTTTTGGTTGTTTGGGAATTTCCGCCCTGGTGTCGGGCGCCCAAGGGCTTGGTGTTGCCCCTTCTTTACTGGCTTTTGACATGTGGATCATGTTGGCCGTGGCCTTCGCCTGTCTTCCCATCTTTTTGTCCGGGCGGGAAATTGCACGCTGGGAGGGTGCTGTTTTCTTGCTGTATTACGTCGCTTATGTGGCCTATCTCATCTTGGATGCACAAGGACACGACGCCTTGGGCGCTTATTCCACTGTAATGATGAGCTTTGTGGTCCCTATTACGGTGATCACTTTGGTGGTGTCGGTAATACAGTCAAAATCAGGTCAACAAAAAAGCTAAGTTCGATTGGCTCCGCGACAAAGGTGGCGCGTGCAACATGAATAAAAAAGGCGTTGTGGCGTGGTTGTGTTGTGTGGTTTTGGTGCACCCTGTTTGGGCGCAGAACGACAGTGATTTGCCCTTGTGGCTGCAAAAGCGTTTTGAGCCGGTGCACTACGACTTAACCAGGCTTGTGGACGATACGGCGAGAGGTTTGGATCAGTTTTTTGGCACCGACGACAGCTTGTTTGTCGAAAACCAGTCTTTTTTGCGGGTGGGCCTTGAAACCCGTTTGCGGCCTGGCGATTCGAAGCTCGATCCCAGTTTGCGTTTCAGGGTAGACCTGCCTACCACCAAGGAGCGCTTGCGCCTGATTATTGAAAGCGATATTGAAGAACCGCTGGGGCGATTTTCTGAGCAAGGCATTCGGGAGGTCCGTGGGGCGGGGCGCTTTGACACCAACAACTCAGCGATAGGGCTGGAGCAACGCAGTGCCAAAGATCCCACTCAGCAGTGGGTGCAGGGTTTGGGTGTGGGGGTCAAGTTTGGTTTGCCTTTGGACCCCTATGTGCGATATTCGGCTGCCAGGCAATGGAACTTCCATGACAAACTCTGGCAAGTCAACTCAGTGAGCCGAGTAACGCAATTTAACCAACGTGGTGTGCAGGCGCGAACCAATTTCGACATCAATCGCAGGCTCGATGATGCGCGCTACTTGCGATTCCAGACCTATGTTGAGTATGAGGAAAGGCGTGATTCAACGGTGTTTTCGCAGACCGCCGAAATCAATCAGATTCTGAATTCGAGAACCGCCATGCGCTACGCTGTGATTGCGGTGGGTGACGATCTTGGGAATGAGCGTGTCAAAGATTACATTCTTCAGGTGTTTTACCGGAGAGACATTCATAAAAATATTGTGTTTTTGGACGTTATCCCAGAATTGCACTTCCCAACTTTGCCAGGTCAAGACCCTTACGTGGCGCTCACGTTCCGTGTGGAAGCGTTCTTCAGGGGCAATTTCAGTCGCGGATTGTGAATGAGCAAGTTGATTTTGATGCGCCATGGGCAGGCGTCGTTCGGTGAACAAAAGTACGATGAGCTAAGCGAACTGGGGCGGCAACAAGCGCGGGCGACGGGTCTTTGGATGCAAGCGCAGGCCAACCACCTGGATGCCGTGTTGTGCGGGCCGCGCAGCCGTCAGCAATCCACGGCCATTGAGGTGTTAAACGCAATGGATTGTGCTCACTCGATCCGCCCAGCGCCAGATACCTTCTTGGACGAATTCGCAGAAGGCGAAGAAATTTTTAAGGCGGCTGAAAGGCGGTTTGGCCGTCCGATGTTGTTGCGTGGCGAACGCGGAGGGCAGCGGTCACACAAAGAGGTGCTCCAAGATTACGATGCGCTCTGCCGCGCCTGGGCCGATGGTGAGGTTGGCATTGAAGGGCGAGCAAGCAATTCCGATTTTCAGGCTGAGCTTGCGAACTGGCTGGATTCCAAAGTGAGAGACGCTGCCGGGACATCTGGGCAACATATTCTTGTGGTCACTTCAGCTGGCGTGATTGCAGCGCTGGTGCGTCACGTACTCGGTTTGCCCGCGTCCTCTTGGTATTCACTGTTGCGGGTGGTGCGCAACGCTTCTTTGTCTGAAATCCTGTATTCAAAGGACCGTTGTAGCCTCCTGAGTTTCAATGGCACGGCGCATTTGCCAGCATCGCTTCATTCCTCCATGTAAATTTTTAATTCCCGTTTGATAATTAATTATTTGTGCGATTAATTTTATGAACTAATGTAGGCCGTTTTTGGTGTCTTTTGAGAGGGAGGTTAATTTTTACTCATTAAAAACAATACTTTGTTATCGACGTGTATTTGACAATTGTTTGCAAATCAGTTTTCTTTATGATTTGTTTCTTTGGTTTATTGGATCTGTGTGGCTTTTTTCACCATGAAGACCTTGTAAAAAGTATCAATATGTATTGATGTTTAGTCAAAGTGAATAAAAAAAATAACCAATCTATTCATGTGTTTATATGAAATGTAAAACCGTAAGATATTAGTCAGGAAAACTTCGGATAGTCCCTCCAATTGCTTGTACACAAAGCAATTTCAATTCCAAAGGAGGAGATTTATCCATGGCCAGTGTTGCTGCAGAAAAGCGACCCATGACCGGCGAAGAGAAAAAAGTGATCTTCGCATCGTCATTGGGCACGGTGTTTGAGTGGTACGACTTTTATTTGTACGGGTCTTTGGCGGCCATCATCGCCAAACAATTCTTTTCGGGGCTTGACCCCACCTCGGCATTCATTTTTGCTTTGTTGGCCTTCGCCGCGGGCTTCATTGTTCGACCATTCGGGGCCTTGGTGTTTGGTCGCCTGGGCGACATGATTGGTCGCAAATACACCTTCCTAGTCACCATTTTGATCATGGGTGGTTCCACCTTCATTGTTGGTGTGTTGCCCACCTACGCCACCATTGGCGTGGCTGCACCAATCATCCTGATCTTGTTGCGAATGCTTCAAGGTTTGGCGCTGGGGGGTGAATACGGTGGTGCAGCCACCTACGTGGCCGAGCATGCACCGCACGGCAAGCGTGGTGCCTACACCGCGTGGATTCAAACCACCGCGACTCTGGGCTTGTTCCTGTCGCTGATTGTGATTTTGGGCACGCGCACCATCATGGGTGAAGAAGCCTTTGCCGATTGGGGCTGGCGCATTCCCTTCCTGTTGTCCATTTTGTTGCTGGCCATCTCGGTTTGGATTCGTCTGACCATGAATGAGTCGCCCGCATTCAAGAAGATGAAAGAAGAAGGCAAAACCTCCAAGGCTCCTTTGACTGAAGCTTTTGGTCAGTGGCGCAACCTCAAGGTGGTTATTCTGGCCTTGTTGGGCTTGGTGGCTGGTCAGGCGGTGGTGTGGTATTCAGGTCAGTTCTACGCCCTGTTCTTCCTCACCAGCGTACTCAAGGTGGATGCTGCAACGGCCAACATCCTGGTGGCAGTGTCGCTCATCATTGGCACACCGTTCTTTGTGATTTTTGGCACCTTGTCGGACAAGATCGGACGCAAACCCATCATCATGGCGGGTCTACTGCTGGCGTGTGTCACTTACTTCCCCCTGTTCAAGGCACTCACCAACGCAGCCAACCCCGATCTTGCTGCTGCGCAGACCAAGAACACCATTGTGGTGACCGCAGCGCCAGGCGACTGCTCGTTCCAGGGCAATCCGGTGGCACGCGAAATTGACTTCAAGAAGAGTTGTGACATTGCCAAGCGCTTCCTGGCGCAGAACTCGGTCAGCTACGAAAACGAGACTGTTCCGGGCACAACCCAGGCCACTGTGAAGATTGGTGACAAAGTGATCACGGCACCCGTGGGCACGGTGGTGAAAGGCAAGTTTGATGACGCATCCAAAGCGGCCATCGACGCTTTCAAGGCTGAAGTCAAAGAGGCCCTCACCGCAGCTGGTTACCCCGCCAAAGCCGACCCAGCCAAAGTCAACAAGCCTGTGATCATCGGCATTCTGACCATTCTGGTGATCTACGTGACCATGGTGTACGGGCCGATTGCGGCGATGCTGGTGGAATTGTTCCCCACACGCATTCGCTACACCTCGATGAGCTTGCCTTACCACATCGGCAATGGTTGGTTTGGCGGCTTGATGCCCACCATCGCTTTCGCGATGGTGGCTCAGAACGGCAACATGTACTATGGCTTGTGGTACCCGATTGTTGTGGCTGCTGTCACATTGGTGATCGGACTGCTGTTTGTGCGTGAAACCAAAGACGTCGATATTTTTGCAAACGATTAACCTGGAGAATTAGAAATGTGGAAATTGATTGTTGCCTTCGTGCTGTTTGCAGCATTGTCCCTGTTCGTCATCATGCAGGGAGGTGACAACCTGAACATGGCGGGCGAACAACATGGGGCAGATGTACCGCACCATGACAATCCAGCGCCCAGCCAGCCCGTGCAGCCAGCAAGCGATGCTGCTGCATCCGCTGAGCCCACCTCACCTGCTGCCGGTGTTCAAGCACCGGCGGCAGCGGCTCCGGAAGCAAAGCAGTAAGCCCAAGGCAATTGTTGGGTGTTCACTTAAGGCCAGCGCAAGCTGGCCTTTTTTTATACCCAAAATTGTCACCTGCGGTGTGAACTAATGTGAGATTCAGTTTGTTTGGTCCGAGATTACGTTAATTTACTTACGTAACAGTCGTTAACCAAACTATGGCACTGAGCTCTTATAAACTGGAGTTTTTATCCGCAAGAAAACCAGACGTGATGCTGGTTTTGTTGTTGGTCGGTTTGTGCCTGTTGCTTTCCACATTGGCCATTTTTCGCCTTCAAGACAGCAACCGAGAGAGTCTGAATAATTTATTTGAAGAAAGTTTTGAACGCATTTCCCACGGCGTTCATGAACGAGTTGGTCTGTATGAATACGGCCTGCTGGGCGCTCGGGGCAGTTACGTGTCCAACGGCAGTTCCAAATACACATTGCAGGTTTATCGACGATATGCCGCCACTCGAAATATAGACAGAGAGTTTCCGGGTGCACGCGGATTCGGCTTGATTTTCAATGTGCCCCAAGAGGATCTTTCCGCATTCACCGATAGCATGTCTGCTGAGTATGGTGAGCCTAAGTCGATCAGAAATCTGGAGAAAGACCCCGACAGGTATTTCGTCATTCGATACGTAGAGCCGTATGACCGCAATGTGCCAGCTGTGGGGCTAAACATCGCGTCTGAACCCAAACGTTTAAAGGCTGCCCTTGACTCCGTTAAAACTGGCAGGGCCACCATCACAGCGCCAATCACAGTAGTACAGGCGACAGACCAGGTTGCCGCTGCGTTTTTGCTGATGTTGCCAATTCAGCGCCAGCATGTCCAGCACCCCATGACTGCCACTTCGGTGGGTGAGTTGGATCAAACGATTGGATGGTCATACGCTGTGTTGGTATTCAGTGAAATCGTGAAGGACATTGACTTTAAGAACAGTCAATTGGCCGTCAAAATATCGGATGTCACGGGTTCGGATACTCACACGTTTTTCACTGCCGGCGAGTGGCTCGATGAGGAGATAGAGCACGCAGGGAGCAAGCGCATCGAGGTTTTTGGAAGGATTTGGCAAATTGACGCTCAATTGATGCCCAGTGCTACCTCACGCGCCCCCTACAATCTCTGGCTTGCTGCCATCTTGGCGGTTTTGTTGTCGTGTATGGCGGTCACTTTGACCTTGTACATCCTGCGTGCCAAGAATAGGGCGGTCTCAGAACGTTTGCACGAGCTGGAATTGACTCAAGGGATTATTGAGGGTTCGTCGATAGGCCAATTGCTGGTTGATGAGCGGGGGCGAATTGCAAAAATCAACAGCAGGGTAAGTGAGCTCTTTGGTTATCCAAAAGATGAGCTGGTTGGCGAGTTGATTGAGAAGCTGGTGCCCGCCCGACATGCCACAAAGCACACAAGTTTCAGAAAGTCCTACGACCGTCAAAACCGCAACATGGCCAATGGCAGGGTTGTGTCCGGTCTCCATCGGCTAGGGCATGAGTTTCCGATTGAAGTGACGTTGACTTGGTTGGAGGTGGGGCAGGAGGGTTTTGTTTTGGTGAGCGTGGTGGACGTCTCTGAGCGAGTTCGCTTTGTAAACAAGTTGCAGGCCAGTGAGCGTAAATGGAGCGAATTGGCCAACTGTCTGCCTCAACTCACTTTGACCATGAATGAGGAAATGCGAGTTGATTTTCTCAATGAAAGGTGGGGTACCTCTGCTACGCTTAACGACGTTCGTGCCATGGAAGAACGATTTTACGGTGCAGTTCATCCAGAGGATTTGCAGGCAGTTCGTGCGGCGGTGGCCAATGCCTCTATTTCTCAGCAGCCCCAAAAGCTGGAGTGTCGCTTGCGTTTGCATGAAAGCCAGCCACGGTGGTACCACTTTGAGCTGCAACCCATTTTTAAGGGGCCAGAGGTGTCCAAGTGGATCGGATCGCTGACAGACATTCAAGAACGTAAATTGGCAGAGTTGGCTGTGCTCCAAATGAATGCGGAGCTAGAAAGCAAAGTGGAATTGAAGACGGCGGCTCTTCAAAAGGCCGAGAGAAGCCTGACCCGAATCATGGACTCTGTCCCTGTGATGATCGGCTACTGGAATGAAAATCTTCAGGAGGAATACGCCAATCTACAGTTGCGGGAGTTTCGAGATCGGATTGGCCAGGAAAAGAGTCAGTGTGATGGCGACGAAATGTTGGATGAGTCCACCTTGTTTGGTTCTAACAGCGCATATGCGCAAGCAGCGCTTTCTGGCAAGTCATCGCAATTTGATCTGTCTGTGCAGTTCGAGCGTGGTTCGCTTCATCACTATTCGTTTCACTATATTCCCAATTTGGTTGAACGCCATGTGATGGGTTTCTTTGTGTTGGTCCAGGATTTTACGGAACTTAAAGATTTGCAGTTCAAGGCCGAGTTGGCGTCCCGGCAGAAGTCCGCATTCCTGGCTGTGATGAGTCATGAGATTCGCACCCCTTTGAATGGAGTGCTCGCATTTTCTAGCCTGTTGCGGGAGAAAATTTCGGATCCTGCTTTGAAAGACGAGGTGGATGTGTTGTACCGAAATGCGCAGTCCATGACCCTCATACTCAATGACATCTTGGACTTAAGCAAAATCGAAAGTGGTCAATTCAAAGTGGAGTCCATCCCTTTTAACTTGATGGAACAGCTTCGGATTTGCAACACCCTTCAAAAGATCACCGCACAAGAGAAAGGTCTCAAATTTATTGAGTTACACAACGGTTTTGATGAACACGACACATTCTTGGGTGATCCGACCCGTCTGCGGCAGATCTTGCAGAATTTGCTTTCCAATTCCTTGAAATTCACCCACAAAGGAGAGATCGAAGTAAGCGTGAGTTACACGCCTCAAGGCCTCGATGCCGGAAAACTGCTGTTGCGTGTGCGCGACACAGGGATTGGCATGTCCGATGACATGAAAAAACGCGTCTTTCAGCCTTTCAATCAGGCCGACAGCTCTACTTTCCGGAAGTACGGTGGCACCGGTTTGGGGCTTAGCATCGTCCACTCCATTGTGAAATGCATGAGGGGACAAATTTGTTTTGAATCGGTTCTGAACGAGGGAACGGTATTCAACATAGAGCTGCCACTCACGAGGTTGGTAAGAACATCCGGAGATTCGACTGGTTTATTGAGCAAAGAGCATGTGCCCGCTCAGTCCATCCTCGTTGTGGATGATGTGGCTCTTAATCGGAAGATTTTGGGGAGAATTTTGCAGAACGATGGGCACACCGTCACGGAGGTTTCATCGGCCAGGGAGGCCATTGAATCTTGCCAGATTAATAATTACGATCTAGTGTTCATGGATGTCAGCATGCCTGACATGGATGGATATGCCTGTACACAAGCCATAAGGGCGTTGGGTGGTTTAAACGCAGTGATGCCAATTGTTGCCCTGAGTGGGCATGCGTTTGATGACGATATCCACAAGGCATACGAAAGCGGTATGTCGATGCACCTGAGTAAGCCGCTCGAAATTTGCAAGGTGCGGGAAGTGCTGGCTCGTTTTGCCAGGCAAGCCACCCATTGAAGCTTTGGTTGTATCCCAAGGGGATCGTGATGCAAATGAACGAATATTTACCACACGGTTTTTGTATCAATTGGGATCCTTTTTTGCTTGGGCTGCATGTGGTTTCCGACGTGCTCATCGCAGTGGCTTATTTCTCGATTCCCGTCAGCCTGATCTGGATTAGCAAACGGCAAAATCTTGGGTCGCTACAGAAATTTTATTACCTCTTTGCTCTGTTCATTCTTGCTTGCGGTATCACGCATGTGATTGGAGTGCTTACTTTGTGGAAGCCTCTTTATCTCTTAGAAGGTTATGCCAAGGCCTTCACCGCCCTGGTGTCCATAGCAACCGCGATTGTCCTAATCCCCAAGCTAAAAACAGTGTTGGCATTGCCCAATCTCAACGATCTTATTCAAATGAATGAGCGGTTGAAGCAAGAAGTGCGGGAGAGGGAGCGTGTTGAAGCTGCGTTGTTAAGGTCTGTTGATGAGGCTGTGCAAGCGAGAAATACTCAGGCGCGATTCTTGGCGAACATGAGTCATGAAATCAGAACGCCCATGAATGGTGTGGCTGGTGCGGCGGAGTTGCTGCTGCACACGGATCTTGACTCTACCCAGGTCGATTTGGTCAAAACCATGCAATCCAGCAGCGGGGCTTTGCTGAATTTGCTTAACGATATTCTCGACATCTCAAGCTTAGAGAGCGGCAATCTGGAGATACGTCCTGATGAGTGCAAGCTAGAGAACATTTTTGATGATGTGGGGCAGGGCTTTATCCTCGAAGCCGAACGCAAAAATATCGATCTCATCTGCCCCTACACGCCCAGTGTTTGCACCTTGGTCGAGATTGACAGCATGCGTCTGCGCCAAATTTTGTTCAATCTGGTGGGTAACGCCATCAAATTCACAGACCACGGTCATGTCACTGTGGCTTGGCATGTTGAGCCCTTTGAGCCAGGCAAGCATGCCCAACTGAACATCGTGGTGAAAGACACAGGCATCGGTATACCTCAGGATCAATTGGCGCACATCTTCAACCGATTCCACCAAGCTTACGGATTCCAAAATGCCACCAACCGGGGAGGCACGGGTCTTGGGTTGGCCATTGTGCATGAACTCGTGCAACTCATGGGTGGAAAGATTGACGTGCACAGTCAAGCCGGTGAGGGATCTGTATTCAATGTTGCTCTGCCTGTGCGCTGTATCATGCAAGAGCCAATGTCGCTGCTGGCGGCGGGTTTGGGCGATCACAACGTTCGGCTTAAAGTGTGGATGAGCACGGCCGCCCTAGAGGAGTTCATGTCAGAGCAACTCAAAGCACTGGGTTTGGAATACCTGCACTGGCAGCCCAGTTTAGAGACATCCGACAACAGCCTGGGGCTCGATCAACCCGGAACGCATGTCTTGGTGGTGAGTCGCCGAGTTCTTTTTCAGCATCCAGATCAATTGGATCGCCTACGTTGCTTTCACGATGAGCAAGGTTTGAAGGTGATTCTGGTGGATCAGCTGACACGCCAGGTGGTGGATTATCACAACCAGCCCCATTGGGTGGATTACACCATCCAGAAACCATTAAGTACCTCGAAAATCCTCCAGGCGTTGTATGCCGTGACAGGAATCTATCAATCCCAACACAGCGCCCCGCTCCGACGCCCTATGCCGCCCTCCCAAAAATTCAAAGGCAGGGTCGTGCTGGCAGAGGATTCGTCCATCAACCAAAAGATTGTGCTTGGATTGCTTAAACGTTTCGGGATTGATGCCGTGGCCGTGTCGGATGGTCAACAATTGCTGGATTTTTTAAAGTTGAATGTGGTTGACCTGGTATTCGTCGATGGCCAAATGCCCGTGATGGATGGTTATTCTGCGACCGAGAAAATACGAGGAGGTGAGTGCGGTGAAGACATTCGACACGTGCCCATCGTTGCAATGACTGCCCACGCGATGGTTGGTGAGCGTGAACGATGTTTAAAGCTTGGAATGAATGGTTTTCTGGCCAAACCCTTGCAGGTGGATGAGTTGCTGGATTGTTTGCGCAAGCACTTGCCTTCCGAGGCTTTGCCATAGTTTGTATTTAACGTCATAATCGGTTCTCCTTGCTCACTCTTTAGGCAAGTAAACGCCTTCGCCGACCATGGCGTTAATGGGCTTTTGTTGATGTGTTGTAGATGTAGACCAAATGCCTTCCATCCTCGCTTTGTTTGCTTTTGTGTTGTTGGTCCTTGGGGGATATGGTTACATCAATCAGCCTGCTCAGGAGCCCCCCTGGGTTGACACCATTCCGGGCTACGCCTTCTCCCCTTATCGGCCCGGGCAAAGCCCGGTGGACAACATTCATCCCAGCCTAAGCGATATTGAAAAAGACGTGGCTTTTCTGCAAGGCAAGGCGCAGGCTGTACGCATTTACACAGTGAACGGCAATTTTTCTGAAGTGCCTGTTTTGGCTGCAAAGTACAAACTGAATGTGGCGCTTGGCGCTTGGCTTGGCGCAGAACTGGAGGCCAACAAAGCAGAGCTGGCGCGCTTGCTGGAGGTGTCGGCCCGTCCGCCCCACAATGTAGTGCGTTTGGTGGTGGGCAACGAAGCATTGTTGCGTGAAGAGCTGACCGTGCCCCAAGTGGCAGCTTACTTGGACCAAGTGCGTGCGCAAACAGACATCCCTGTGAGCACTGCCGAGCCTTGGCATGTGTGGCTTAAAAATCCTGAACTGGCTGACCACGTAGATTACTTAGCTGTGCATTTGCTGCCGTTTTGGGAGGGCGTGGCGTTGGATGACGCCGTTGATTTCACCTTTCAGCAATACGCCAAGCTGCAGGCTGCTTTTCCTGGCAAACCGATTGTGATTACCGAGGTGGGATGGCCAAGCCACGGGCGCTCCATCAAACAGGCCAATGCCTCACAGGCCAATCAGGCCAAGTTTTTGAGACGATTTATTCACCGTGCCGAGCAAGAGGGTTTGGTTTATTACGTGATGGAGGCGTTTGATCAGCCCTGGAAAAGTGACATCGAAGGCAGTGTGGGCGGTCACTGGGGGGTTTTTAATGCAGAGCGCCTACCGAAGTTCGAGACCACAAATCCCATCATTCCCATACCTCAGTGGCAATTATTGGCCGCCGCATCCGTGCTGGTGGCACTTTTTCTGATTGTATTTTTGCTGATGGACAGCGCGTCGTTGCGAGACAGTGGAAGAACCTTCCTGATGTTCAACGCCTTTGTGGCGTCCTCCCTCATCATTTATGTGATTTACGACTTCACCTTGCAGTACCACACGTGGGCCAGCATGAGCATTTCAGTGATTTTGCTGCTGGGTGTGGTCGGTGTGTTTGTGATTGTGCTGGCCGAGGCGCATGAATGGGCCGAGGCCATGTGGTACCAGGCAAGAAAACGGCTCCTGCAAATTTCGCCCGTGGCCAGTGCACCCACAGCACAGCCTTTTGTGTCGGTGCATGTGCCTGCTTACGAAGAGCCGCCTGCCATGCTGATTGAAACATTGAATGCCTTGGCAGCGTTGGATTACCCCAATTTTGAAGTAATCGTGGTGGACAACAACACCCAGTCCGAATCGACTTGGCGGCCTGTGCGGGCGCATTGCGAGAAACTGGGGAAGCGCTTCCGGTTTTTTCATGTGAGCCCGCTTTCCGGCTACAAGGCTGGTGCACTCAATTACGCCTTGGCTCACACCGCGGCGCAGGCTGAGGTGATTGCCGTGATCGACGCCGATTATCAGGTGCATCGGGATTGGCTCAAAGACTTGGCGCCGCAATTTGAAAACCCCAACATCGCCATTGTCCAGGCCCCACAGGATTATCGCGATGGGCAAGAAAGCTTGTTCAAAGCCATGTGCCATGCAGAGTACAAGGGCTTTTTTCATGTGGGGATGGTCACGCGCAACGAGCGCAACGCCATCATCCAGCATGGCACCATGACCATGGTACGCCACTCGGTATTGCAGGAGGTTGGAGGTTGGGGGACAGACACCATCACCGAAGACACCGAGTTGGGCTTGCGTATTTTTGAGCACGGTCATGAGGCGGTATACATCGACCGCAGTTACGGAAAGGGCCTTATCCCAGACACCTTCACGGACTATAAAAAGCAAAGGCACCGTTGGGCCTATGGTGCCATGCAGATTTTGCGAACCCACGCGCAGGCGTTGTTGCGCTTGAGACGCAGCCAGTTGCAGCCCGGGCAGCGTTATCACTTTTTTGCAGGCTGGTTGCCGTGGATTGCCGACGGTTTTAATTTGGTGTTTGTGGGCATGGCGTTGTTGTGGTCCGCGATGATGTTGTTTGACCCCATTGCATACAACGCGCCCCCTTTGTTAATCAGTGTGGTGCCGCTGATGTTTTTTGCCTTCAAGCTCACCAAACTCATCACCTTGTATCTATGGCAGGTTAAAACTGGCTTGCGCGGTGCCTTTGGGGCCACCCTCGCGGGATTGGCTCTGAGTTATACCATTGGCAGGGCCACCCTGTCGGGCTTGCTTCTGGGGCGCAAAATTCCATTTATCCGCACGCCCAAAATGGCCAGTCGCCTTGCGGTGTTCCGCGCCCTTGCGGCTGCAAGGGATGAATCCATTTTGGCACTTGCGTTGTTGTGTTGTGTGGTGGCTTTGTATGTCAATTTGGGTTTTGATTCCAGGGAAAACCTCGCTTGGAGTTTGGTGTTGATCACGCAGAGCCTTCCCTTTGTGTCAGCAGTGCTGGTTTCGCTGTTGAGTGCCATGCCTGCAAAACAACACACGATTGCTTTGCAAACCCCAGTTAAATCCAATCAATGACATAGCATCATGAGCTCTACACCTGCCAGTTTGCCCCAAGCGCTAGCTCAAACGCCTTTGCCCACCCGGGAAAAACTCGACTGGTGGTTGATTGCTCGCCTTGCGGTCTCGGTGTTGCTACTTAACTCCTCGCTCTGTTTTACAGCGATTTGGCCCACGGTCTACATCCAGCCAAGTCCCAGCCTTGCGCCTGAGTTTGCCTGTTTGCTGGTGTTTCTTACTGCCTGGATGGTGTTGTTTGGCAAGCCAACCCGTCGTGCGCTTGGGCTGCTGGCATTGTTGTTGATGCTGATGGTGGTTGGGCGTTACGCCAACGTGGTGGTGCCCAATATTTTGGGGCGCCCTGTCAACCTGTATTGGGACGTGCCAGAAATTCCGCGCTTTGCCTGGGTAACGGCCCAGGGCTTGCCTTGGTGGACCAGTGTGCTGGCTGTGTTTGGCTTGTTGGCGGGATTGTGGGTTTTGCACCGGGTACTTTGGTGGTCTTTGCAAAATTTAAGTGCCGGACTGGCACCGGTTTCCCGCTCGCCTGCCTTGTGGACCCTGGTTCTGTTGCTTGGGGCCGTGGGGCTCACCGGTTTTAAAAAAGATCATCCGCCTAACCAGCTGGTGAGTCAGCCTGTGTTGCCTGTGTATGTCAAAGAATTTCAAAAGTTGCTGGATATTGTGGTCCCCTCACGTGCGGCCAAGTTGCTGCCCGCCAGCACTGTGATTGATCAGGCCATGGCTGCTCCGCAGGGGGACGCCCTGGCCGCGTTGCGCGGGCGTGATTTCACGCTGATGTTTTTAGAGACTTATGGCGCCGTACTTTATGACCAGCCGCAGGCTCGGTATGCTGTGCAGGACACCCGTGCCCAGTTGGAGCGAGCGATTTTGGCCAGTGGTAAGCAGGTGGTGTCTGCGTTTTTCACTTCACCCACCATTGGGGGGGCCAGTGATCTGGCGCATTTGTCCGTGCTTTCTGGTATCGATCTTAAAGATTCGCGCAAACACGATGTTTTACTCACCACCACCCGCCCAACGCTCATCGACGTTTTTCAACGGGAGGGGTACGAGGCTTTTGGCCTGTACCACTCCGTAGGCTGGGATTGGGCCGAGCGTGTGTATTACGGATTTGACCAATACCTGAGTGGCCCAGACCTGTCCTACCCGGGACCACCCATCGGCTTTTGGAAAATCCCTGACCAGTATGCCTTGCCCAGGCTTGAGCAGTTGCATCCACGCACGCCGCAAGCAAAGCCACGATTCACGTTGTTCACCACCATTTCCACGCATTTTCCTTTTCATCAGGTGCCACCCTATCAACCCAATTGGAAAAAGTTGCTGAGTGATCAACCTTTTGACCCAGAGGCTGCCGCCAGGGCTCAAGCAGAGCCTGTTTTGTGGGATGACATGCGCCCTGATTATTACCGCAGCATCAACTATGCACACACCTGGCTTGCTGGGTACTTCGCCCAGCCTGAGCCGCGTCCCACCGTGCATGTGCTGGTGGGTGATCACCAACCCACAGGCAGTGTGAGCCGGGAAGAAACACCCTGGGATGTGCCTGTGTTTATTGTGAGCAGTGACCCGTCGTTGTTGAAGCGCTTCCGCGCCATGGGTTTTTCGCAGGGTTTAACACCCGCTGAGCGCAAACCCATGGGCGGCTTGCACGACCTTACGACCGTATTGCTCAAAGGCTTTGGGCAATCGCTTCGCTAAAGAAGCCTTTGCTTGACAGTTGAGCGTGTGGCCCTTACCATTTGCGCACTCATTGGGGAGTAGCCTCCTTCTGCACAGGAAGGGCTTGCGTCAACACACTTGGTCCAGCATCTTCACAGACCATGGCGCTAGCGGTTTTACACTTGGCAAGACCTTTGACTACACGGCTTCCAGAACGGCCTGGAGAGGCCGAGTGGTCATTTGGTTTTCCAGGCCCGGAATCTTCACATGTCAACTCTACTCGTGTCCACCGGTGTAATTGCGCTTGCTGAAATGGGTGACAAAACACAACTTCTCGCCTTTCTTCTCGCATCCCGATTCAAAAAGCCTGTTCCCATCGTGTTGGGTATTTTGGCTGCAACCTTACTCAACCACGGATTCGCGGGGTTGGTGGGGGTCTGGATCACTCAAAATATTTCGGCAGATGTGTTGCGTTGGGTGTTGAGCCTGTCATTTATCCTGATGGCGGTGTGGACGCTCATACCCGACAAACTCGACGAAGATCAAACACGATTCAACACGCGCCTGGGTGTGTTCGGCGCAACGCTCATCACGTTTTTTCTGGCTGAGATGGGAGACAAAACGCAAATTGCCACTGTGGCCATGGCGGCACATTACGGTGATGTGTGGATGGTGGTCATCGGCACCACCTTGGGCATGTTGATTGCAGATGTTCCAGCGGTTTTTGTAGGCAAGTCTCTGTCTGACAGGCTTCCAGTGTATTGGATTCACCGGGTTGCAGCTGCAATCTTCCTGTTGCTTGGATTGGTCACCTTGTTTGGGTCAAGCTGGATTTTTCAGCAGGCGTCATAGTGCTTGATGGAGGTGCTACACTCCCGGTGGCACCTTCCGCATATTCAACCCCATGTCTCTCTTATCCAGCCTACTGCTTCTCATCGTGGTGGCCAGAATTTTTGGCCGCCTGTTTGCCCGCTTCAATCAACCCGAGTTGATTGGTGAGATTCTCGCGGGCGTTTTGCTGGGCCCCGCAATCATGGGGTTGATCGAACCAAACGCTGCATTGGCTGCCATCACCGAGCTGGCGGTATTTTTGATCATCTTGAGCGCTGGTTTGGAGATGCGATTCTCCGACATTGTGGAGGCCATGAAGGGACGCGGCCTGGTGTTGGCCGCACTGAGCTTTTTCATTCCATTTGGTGGTGGTGTGGCTGTTGCGGCTATCTACGATCTGGATGTGATGCGCACGGTGTTCTTGGGCTTGTGCATCTCGATCACGGCTTTGCCGGTGGCTGTGAAGCTCATGGAGAACATGGGCATTTTGCACACACCGATTGCCAAATTTGCGTTGGCCACGGCCATTGTGAACGATGTGGCGGCCTTGTTCATCCTCGGCATTATTTTGAATTTGCCCGAGCAGCGCACCATGCACGATGCAGTCAACGCCATTGGCATAGCCACCATCAAGCTGATGTTGCTGTGCGCCGTGGTGCTCACCCTGAACTGGCTCATGCAAACCTTACAAAAAAACAAGGTGAATGTGCAGAGCATTCCCGAAAACATGGTTCGGCTTTTTGGTCCAGAAGCTTTGTTTGGCATGGTGGTGGTGTTTGTGTTGGTGTTTGGCACCATCAGCGAGGCCTTGGGCTTTCATTTTGTGATTGGTGCGTTTTTTGGTGCTTTGTTTTTGGATCAAAGGCATTTTGTGGCCTCGCGCTACCGCGATTTGCAAAATACCTTGGGGTCTATCACCAATGGTTTTCTGGCGCCTGTGTTTTTTGCTTACCTGGGGCTGGAGCTCCAGTTGATCTCGATAGACGACATCGATTTCCCAATCGTGGTCATCCTGGTGTCGGTATTCACCAAGCTGTTTGCAGGGTGGTGGGGTGGGCGCATCACAGGGATGGGCAACCGGGAGGCTTTGGGCTTGGGTTTTGTGCTCAATGGTCGAGGGGTGATGGAGTTGGTGGTCGCAGGCATCGCCTATCAAAAAGGGTTCATCGGCCCCACGATGTTCTCTACACTGGTGTTGATGGGCATCATCACGACATTTTTAACCCCAATTCTTTTTAGACAGGCGTTCCCCGGCAAAAGCCTGGACGATTATCGGGAAATTCATCGGGAAAAATAAGATGGGATGGCATGCACGAGTGGCTTCACAATTGTTGCTCTTTTAGTGGTTGCATGCCAGCACGGTGGGTGGTTAATATAGAAAAAATACCTACAAAAAATACTGCCCAGGAGACGCTCATGGCCATGGCCCCAATGCCAGAGAATGAAACGCATCGCCTTGATGTGTTGCGAAGTTTGGATATTCTGGATAGCCCCTCGGAGCTGTGTTTCAACGTGGCGGTATTGTTGGCAGCCAAGGCGCTGAAAGCCCCCGTGGCCACCGTGAGCTTGGTTGACCAAGACCGGCAGTGGTTTAAGGCAATCAAAGGGCTGGATGTGACCGAAACGCCTCGGGAACTGGCTTTTTGTGCGCACACCATTTTGGGGCATGAGCCTCTGGTGGTTTGTGATGCTTTGCGGGATTCACGGTTTAAACACAACCCCCTGGTGACACACGCTCCCCACGTGCGCAGTTATGTTGGAATGCCATTGCGGGTTAAAGACGCCAATGTGGGCGCTCTGTGTGTGATTGACCATGTGCCCAGGCAGTTTGGCCGCACCCAGCTCACCTTGCTGCGCAAATTGGCCGACATGGTGGAGGTGTTTTTAACGGCACAGGGGCCACGGTAGGTGGCATAAAGCAATGTGTTACAAATGAAAAAGGCCCGCACATGTGCGGGCCTTTTGAATTTTGGTGGGTCGTGCAGGATTCGAACCTGCGACCAAAGGATTAAAAGTCCTCTGCTCTACCAACTGAGCTAACGACCCAACTTGGTGGCGGGCATGGCCCTAACCAAAGACCGCGATTATGGTTTAAAAATCCGGGGTCGTCAATAGGGTTTGAGCAAAATTTGCCGCTAGAGCACTGCTTAGCTGGCGTAAGGATTTGAAATTCTAAATCTTTTTAGAATTTCAATTTCTTTGCTTTCCATGAGTTCGGCTTGATTGTCGTTTTCATGCACATAGCCTTGCGCATGAAGGCAGCCATGCACCACCAGGTGGGCTAGGTGGTCAATCGGTTGTTTGCCTTGTTCTTTGGCTTCCCGCTCCACCACTGCAGGACAAATTACGATGTCAGCCATGAAGGTTGGAAGGCCGCTGCTGGGTCCCAAATTGGGCATGTCCATGGGGAAGGTCAGTACGTTGGTGGCGTAGTCTTTGCCCCGGAAATCACGGTTCAATTGACGCCCTTCGTCTTCGCCCACCAGTCGAATGGTGACCTCGGCGCGGTCCATGAAACAGGCTTTGGCCCAGCGGCGAATTCTGCTGTTGTCCACCTCGGAAAACGGTGGATGGTCCGCTTCGACTGCCCATTGAATTGCGACGCTTACCACGGGGGTTTCGGCTTTTTTGGGCGTGTGGGCCTTGGGTTGCTTCATTCGTTCTCGCTCTCGTCTTCGGGTAGCAGGGCGGTGCGTGCCCGTTCGGGGTTGTTGTAGCGCTCGTAGGCTTCAACAATACGTGCCACCAGCGGGTGGCGAACTACGTCCTGCGCGGTGAAGTAGGTAAATGCAATGCCTTTCACATTGCGCAGCACATGTTGTGTTTGAACCAGTCCACTTTGTTGTCCCTTGGGCAAATCAATCTGGGTCACATCGCCTGTGATCACGGCCTTGCTGCCAAATCCAATGCGGGTGAGGAACATTTTCATTTGTTCCGGGGTGGTGTTTTGTGCCTCGTCCAAAATCACAAAGGCGTGGTTGAGTGTTCGGCCCCGCATGTAGGCCAGTGGGGCAATTTCAATCACATTGCGTTCAAACCACTTTTGCACACGGTCGTAGCCCGCCAAGTCGTAAAGTGCATCGTAGAGTGGGCGCAGGTAGGGATCCACTTTCTGGTTCAAGTCGCCCGGCAAGAAACCAAGCCGTTCGCCAGCTTCCACGGCTGGGCGGGTGAGTATGATGCGCTTGATGGCATCGCGCTCCAGTGCATCCACAGCGCAAGCCACGGCCAGGTAGGTTTTGCCCGTGCCGGCAGGGCCAATTCCAAAGGTGAGGTCATGCTCCAGCACGGCCTTCAAATAATCTTTTTGGCGAGCGGTGCGGGGTTGCAGATCCCCGCGTTTGGTGCGCAGCACTATGCCCTCGTCTTGCCCCAACACCGCAGTGGACTCTTGGGGGCTGGCCAGTGTGTTGGTGTTTTTCAATTCCACCAGTGCCAATTGAATTTCGTCGGTGGTTACTGGGCGTTCGCTTTTGTCAAAAAAATAGTTGATCAGCAAGATGGCCTGGCGTGCGTTCTCGCGGTCGCCCTGCACATTGAGCATGCTGCCTCGCCTGGCGATTTTCACTTGCAAGGCGGCTTCAATTTGTCGAAGGTTGGCATCCACCGGACCACACAGATTGGCCAGTTTGCGGTTGTCGTCCTCTGGGGCTTGCCATTCGCTGCTTTTTGCTCTCATGCGGGGGTGGGGTGCTGCTGTTGATGTTGACTCTATTGTAGTCAATCACTCCTCAGGTTGCCGCTGGTGTGGTGGGAAACTTACCCGCATCACAGTGCCCGGGCGATCGGCGTGGGCGGAGCGGGGATTGTTGTGGATGCTCACATGCGCGTCGTGGCGATCGGCGGTTTCTTGCACAATGGCCAGGCCAAGGCCGGAGCCGTCTTCGCTGGTGCCCAGCACACGGTAGAAGCGGTCAAACACCAGGTTGCGCTCGCCTTCAGGAATGCCAGGGCCGTCGTCTTCCACCTCCACCACAATGGCTTCGCGCTTCAGGCTGTCGTCTACACGCACGGTTACACATCCACCCTCCGGGGTGTAGCGCAAGGCGTTCTCCACCAGGTTCTTTAACATTTCAGTGAGCATCAGGGTCTGGCCATTCACATACACAGGGTGGTCGGGCACTTCCACGCCCAGGTCGATGTGCTTGTTCATGGCATCAGGCACAAAGTCGCGGGTCACTGTGCGCGCAATGTGCGTGATGTCGAGTTTTTCGAATTGCAACACAGATGGGGCTTCGGTGCGTGCCAGTGCCAGCAATTGGTTAACCAGCCGTGTGGACCGCTCGGTCCCCACCTTGAGGCGACGAAGACTGCGTGCGCGGGTGGCGGGGTCGGCCTCGTCACTCAACAATTCTACTTGCATGCGCAGGCCTGCCAAGGGGGTTTTAAGTTGATGAGCCGCATCAGCCACAAAGCGTTTTTGCGCATCAATGGTGTGCTCAAGCCGTTGCAGCTGTTCATTCAAGGCCGTGATGACTGGCAGCAATTCCTCAGGGGTGTCTTTGGTTTGTAGGGCGCTCAAATCATCAGGTTGGCGGTTGCGGATCACATCCAGCAGGCTATTTAACGGCGCAATGCCCCGAGAGAGACCAAACCACACCAGCAGCACCGCCAGTGGGAGAATAACGAACTGCGGCAAAATAACGCCTTTAATAATTTCGTTGGCTAGACTCTCGCGTTTGCCCAAGGTTTCTGCCACCTGGATGAGCATGAATCGCTCATCCCCGACCACGGGCAATTCAATCCAAAGATGCCCGGCTCGGAAGTCTTCGCCATTGACCACAATATCCCGAAAGTTAACAACACCGATTTGCCGAGCCTCGCGCTCTGGCACAGGCAGGGTGCGCTCGTCCCCCAGTAGGAAAGAGCCATCTTTGCCCACCACCTGCACTCGAAGTTGGTCGGTGCCATCGGCCAACAAAATTTCCATGGCTTCTGTCGGGAGTTTTAGGCGATTGCTGGGCGCCTGTGCTGCCACTTCTTGGGCCAGGGCGGTGATTTTGTCGTCCAGGATGTGGTCAAAGGGGTCGTTGGCGATGGACTTGGCCACGAGGTAAGTCACGCCAATGCTCATCGGCCACAAAATCAGCAGGGGGGCGAGCATCCAGTCCAGGATCTCGCCAAATAGAGAACGGCGTTGCAGTTTGCCTGTGGCCAGTGGGTTGCGTTTGTACCAGGCCAATGCTTAGCCCCACGTGTAGAAAATGTGAGCTTCTGCCTTGGTGCTACGCATTGGAGGCTGGTTCTTTTTCTGTGTACTTTTCAAGGCAGTATCCCAGCCCGCGAACGGTGGCAATGCGTATGCCGTTGACTTCAATTTTTTTGCGTAAGCGGTGTATGTACACCTCAATGGCGTTGTTACTCACCTCCTCGCCCCATTCACACAGGTGGTCAACAAATTGTTCTTTGCTCACCAGTCTGCCCACGCGTTGCAGCAATACCTCCAGAAGACCCACTTCGCGGGCGGACAACTCCAGCATGTCTTCATTGATGTATGCAATGCGACCCACCTGATCGAAAGTGAGGGGGCCATGTTTCCATACGCTGGCCCCCCCTCCGTTGCCTCGGCGGGTAAGCGCACGCACTCTGGCTTCCAGCTCTTTGAGGTCGAAGGGTTTGGCCATGTAATCGTCGGCGCCCGCATCCAAGCCTTGTACGCGTTGCTCAACGCTGTCGGCTGCGGTGAGGATAAGCACTGGCATGTTGTTGCCACGGGATCGCAAGCGGCGAAGCACTTCCAGGCCGCTCATTTTTGGTAAACCCAGGTCGAGAATCAGCAGGTCGTAATTCATCGTGGTGAGGGCGGTGTCTGCTTCGCCGCCGTTGAACATGCAGTCCACGGCGTATCCTGCTTGGCGAAGCGATTGTGACAACCCCTCGGACAACAGGCTGTCGTCTTCGGCAAGAAGTATTTTCATCCCATGTCTCCCCGCAAATGGCTGGCCCTTGTTTTGGGCTTCTATGTGCCGTGCGTGTTCGGTGTGTTGATTTTAATTCTAGCCTGAAAGCGCCGCTGCTTTGGCTGCCGCGATTGCGTCACGGGTGTTTCGCGCCTCGCGCTCGGCCGCGCTGGCAAAGTTGGCTTTGTTGCCCGCATACAAAATAGCGCGGGAGGAGTTGATCAACAGGCCCCAGCCCCTCGCGCACAAGCCATTCTTCACTGTGTTCAAAAGGTCGCCCCCTTGAGCGCCGATGCCGGGTACCAGCATAGGAGAGTGACCCACCAAGGCGCGCACAGCCTTGATTTCCTCAGGGTAGGTGGCGCCCACCACCAGGCCAACCTGTTGATGCGGGTTCCAGGCAGTCGTGGCCAGTTTGGCGACCGTTTGGTAAAGCGGCTCGGCCTTCTCGGTGGTTAAAAACTGAAGGTCGTTGCCTCCCGGGTTGGAGGTGCGGCACAACAAAAACAAACCGCGGTCCGGGTAGGCGTGGTAGGGCTCCACGGAGTCACTTCCCATGTAAGGGCTCAGGGTCACGCTGTCGGCTTGGTAGCGCTCAAAGGCTTCAATGGCGTACTGCTTGGCGGTGGCGCCAATGTCCCCCCGCTTGGCATCCAGAATGGTGGTGGCATGAGGAGCCACTTCATTGGCGTAAGCGAGAATGTTTTCCAGCGCGGCTTCGGCGCGATTGGCTGCAAAGTATGCAATTTGAGGTTTGAAAGCGCATGCAAACTCTGCTGTGGCGCGAATAATCTCTTTGCAAAACCGTTCAATCTCTGCGGGGTTGGTGCCGTAACCCTCTGGCATCCGTGCAATGTCTGGGTCTAGGCCAACACACAGCATGGAGTTGCTGTGTTGCCAGCTGTGAGCCAGGCGGTCGGCAAAAGATGTGTATTGTGAGAATCGTGGGCTGGCCATTGCTCGCGTGGGAAGATTGCTTGACAGTTCGCATTGTACAGGATCAGGGCAAGCCCCTAGGTGCAAGGGCGGGGGGATGTTCTACACTTGGGCACTTTACTGAACGATCATTCATTTTCCGTGCCTGCTGCCAAATTGTCCTTGCTTCAGATCCAGCTTTTGCTGGGAATCACCGCCATTTGGGGCCTGAATTGGCCTGTGATGAAGTTTGCGGTGACTCAGTACCCACCACTGCATTTCCGCACCTTGTGCATGGTGTTTGGCATGGTGGCCATGTGGTTTGTTGCCCGGCAAATGAAGGTGACTCTGAGAGTGCCCAGGGCAATGTGGGGTCGCCTGGCCTTGCTGTGTTTGCCAAACATGATCGGGTGGCATCTCTTTTGTATTTTGGCTGTGAAGGAGTTGAGCTCCGGCCGTGCTGCCATTCTTGGGTACACCATGCCAGTGTGGGCCGTGCTCTCGGGTTTGATGTTTGCTCATCCGGTGGGGCGGCGTGGCTGGATTGGGCTTGGCCTGGCCATGGTGGCGGCCATGCTGTTGTTGTCTTCCGAGTTTGCTGCAATTGCTGGTAGCCCGCAGGGGGTGTTGCTGATGCTGATTGCTGCGGCCTGTTGGGGGTTTGGCACCACACTGATTCGCCATTACCCCACCGGGTTGCATGCACTCACCTTCACGCATGCCATGATGCCGCCCACCATCATCGCCATGGGCTTGGCCGCATTGTGGTTAGAAGGCGGTGAGGTTGGAATGCCGCAAGGTTGGTCCCAATGGTGGCCGATTTTTTATAATGCGTTTGGCGTGTTTGCGTTTTGTCAGGTGGCTTGGTTCAGTTTGGCCAAATCCTTGCCACCGATTGTGTCGAGTTTGTCGATCATGATCATCCCAGTGGTGGGGGTGATGTCTGGCAGCTTCTTCTTGGGGGAGGTGCCGCATTGGCCAGACTTTTTGGCGTTGGTGCTGATTCTCGGTGCGATGGCGGTGATTTTGGTGCCGGGGCGCAGTCGTTGAGGCCACGCGTGTGGGTGGTTCGTCTTTGAAGACCCGTGGTGCGTCCTCATAGACCCGTTGTGTGAGCCTGTTGGCCTTGGATCAGCCCGATTATCCCTTCTTGCCCCTGGCCAGGGGGCATGCAAAGCGAAAGTGTCGCTGTTGCATCCGGTCCGTCTTGTCGCCAAGCAAGGCTTGACGACAGCGCCGTTCCGGCCCCTGGCTGTGGGTCAAACCGGGCGGGCTGCCCTGAATCGGCCAGCCAGGCATCACAACCGCGGGTCTTGCGCCGCACTGGGGCTGCACAGGTGCTTGGCGAGGCAGGTGACCGCCCGGGGCCCAGAAGCCGCCGGGCGCCAATGCCCCTGCAGCGACCTTCAGGACAATCTGCCCGACCGTGCCGTGCATGAACGGTGACCCAACGGGGCAGAGGCCCAGCCCGACCTCTTTTTTCGAGGGTGGGCCTCAGTTCAGGCCAGTCTCAGGGAGGGAAATACAGATTGGCCGTCGCAAAGGGGCATGGCCCCGGTGCGCTTCTGGGCCCAGGCCGGTGCAGAAGGCTTGGTGCGAGCATCCAGAAAACCTGCCCTTGCGTGCCGCAAAGGACCGGTGCTGGTCAACCGAGAGGTTGCCGGCAGGGGCCGAGCCCGACCGCGCAGTTTTGTCGGGGCGGACCCAGGCTCCTTCAGGCGGAGCCAAGGGAGAAACAGGTTTTCAGCGAGAAACAAGCCTCTGCAACGGCCTGTGGCCAGAAAGGCGGCTCAGCTTGTGGCCAAACAGGTGCTGCAACATCGCCTTGGGACATGCCCCAAGCGCTACTCACC
>DASUEF010000316.1:0-1160 GCA_036275215.1 Limnobacter sp.
ATTGAGCAAAGAATTGAGCGGCAAGGGTTTCCCGGCGAAGGTGGAGTCCACTAGCTCTGGCAATGGCACGGTATTCAGGGTGAGAGTCGGGCCAATTTCAGGCCAGACCAAGGCCGATGAAACCAAAGCCAAGCTGGCCGCGGCAGGTTACTCGTCGGGGAGAGTAGTGCAGTGACGATATTCGATTACATCGTCATTGCCGTGGTGGTGCTGTCGGTCATTCTGGGTTTGTTCCGCGGCATGGTCAAAGAAGTGCTTTCTTTGGCCAACTGGGTGTTGGCCTTCTGGGTGGCAAATCGCTATGGCGCAGATCTGGCTGTTTACATGGATTGGGCTGAATCGCTGAGCCCGCCCATGAAGGCACTGATTGGTTGTGCTGCTGCTTTTTTTGCAACCATGTTGGTGGGTGCCATTGTGATTTCTCTGTTGGGCAAAATTGTTGCTGCAGCGGGTTTGGGTTTTGCGGACCGTGGCTTGGGTGCCACGTTCGGCTTCGCGCGTGGTTTATTTATTGTGTTGGTGCTGGTTACTGGGGCAGGCTTCACCTCGCTTCCGGAACAGCCATTTTGGCGAAATGCCATGTTGTCCCCTTTGGCCGTGGATGCGATGAGAGAAATCAAACCGCATTTGCCCGAAAGTGTGGCCAAGTGGGTGCGCTACTAGGAGCTTTCAATGTGCGGGATTGTCGGTATTGCCGGTTTTTCTCCTGTTAATCAAATTCTTTACGACAGCTTGCTGTTGTTGCAACACCGTGGCCAGGATGCTGCAGGCATTGCCACTGCGCACAGCAATTCGTTTTCCATGTCCAAAGGCAATGGGCTGGTACGCGACGTGTTTCGCACACGCAATATGCGTTCATTGCCCGGCAATATGGGCATTGGCCATGTGCGTTACCCCACAGCTGGTTCGGCCGCCAGTTCAGATGAAGCGCAACCTTTCTACGTGAATGCGCCTTATGGCTTGGTGTTGGCCCACAACGGCAACCTCACGAATAGCGAGCGTTTGAAGGCTGAATTGTTCAAGAATGATCGCCGCCACATCAACACCAATTCAGATTCCGAGGTGTTGCTCAACGTGTTGGCCCACGAGCTGCAATCCAATGCCTCAGGCTATTCGCTTGACCCGGTCACCATTTTCCGCGCGGTGGCGGGCGTGCATGC
>DASUEF010000317.1:0-7258 GCA_036275215.1 Limnobacter sp.
ATTGCTACGCGACGTCCGTGTTTCATTGATGTTCTCCTAAGAATTGTTGTATTCGGTTTATGCGCCAACCAGGTTCTGGCCGCACACGCGCAGGGTGGCGCCATTCACGCCAGCCGCCAGCGGGCTGGCCATGAAGGTCACGGCCTCTGCAATGTCCACAGGCAGACCGCCCTGCGACAAGGAAGACAAACGGCGAGCCACCTCGCGAGTCACCACAGGAATGGCCGCTGTCATTTGGGTTTCAATAAAGCCAGGTGCAATCGCGTTGATCGCAATGCCCTTGCCGCTCAGTTCTTTGGCCATGGCGTCCACATAACCAATCACCGCACTCTTGGTTGCTGCGTAATTGGTTTGGCCTGCGTTGCCCGCAATCCCACCGATTGAAGAAATGCACACAATGCGCGCATTCTCTGAAAAGCCGTTCTCAAGCAATTGCTCATTGCAACGCACGATGGCACCCAGGTTCACGTCCAGCACCATGTCCCACAGGTGTGGGGCCATGTTGCGCAGCATCTTGTCTCGCGTAATGCCCGCGTTGTGAACAATGATGTCAATGCCACCACCCTTCTGCTTGGCCACCGCAGCCAGCTTCTTGCCAGCGTCTGAATCGGTGATGTCCAAGGGGCAGGCCACACCACCAATTGCACTCATGGTGGCGCCCAGTGTGCTCTCATCGGCTGGGCGGTCCACACCAATCACCGTGGCGCCTTCGCGAGCCAACACCTCGGCAATGGCAGCACCAATGCCGCGCGCGGCACCAGTCACCACCGCCAGCTTGCCTGCCAATGGCTTTTCCGCGAATACGCCAGCCTTCACACCTTTGGGCGTGCCGCTCACTGGCAACACCTGCCCAGTCACGAATGCAGAATGTGGGCTCAGGAAAAAGCGAAGTGCACCTTCAAGAGCAGCCTCGGCACCCGCCTTCACCTGAATCAGGTTGGCTGTTGTGCCATTCTTGCCGCTCTCTTTGGCCAAACTGCGAATAAAACCTGGCAAGGAGTACTGTGCGGTCTCTGCAACCGCGTCTTTGCCATCGCCGCGGGGGCGTCCAATCACCACGATGCGGCTGTTGGAAGGCACCTTGCGCAGGCGTGGGTTAAAGAAGTCGTACAACAAGCGCAAATCGGCCACCGTGTTTGCACCGGTCACATCCAGCACATACACATTCTCGGGCACGCCACTGTCCGCCTGGGAAATACCCACGTCCACCTTGGCTTTGGCAGCCGCTTGCTTGATGCCATCCAAGCCAGCAAGGTCGGCAGACACTTTGATGGAAGCGCCCATGTTGTCCAGGCTCTTCACCACTGCCGTGGCCACAGCTCCGTAGGTGCTTGCACCAACGAGCGCATTCACACCCGCCAGGCTTTTCTCGGCGTAACCAGTTTTAGCGCGTTTCAGCATGGGGGGCACGGGCAAGCCCAGCGCAGCGGCGATTTGTTTACCAGTGGAGGTGTGGACAAATTCGAGAATTTTGTCAGCCATGTGTCTCGTCCTTCTTGGGTCTAGGTGTGATTGCTTTGGGCTAAGAATAGCCCAGCACAGTCATGTTACTGTTGCGTAACTTCGGAGTGTATAGAAACTTGACCAGAAAATCGTAGAGGGCTTTCTCTAACCCGGAGTTGGCCCAGGGAATTGTTCAGGCCGGAAAAAGCGTGGGCGCCACGCCCGGTGCCCACAGTGGCATTTTGGGCATGGCATGAGTCAACCAGTCAGACCTCAAAAACCGGTTTAACCAGGCCTGAACATGCTCGAAGCCCTCGGCCGCATCAAACCACGCCTCGTCTGCAATCCGGAACTGCCTCACAAAAGGCAAAATCGCGCAATCGGCAAAAGCGGGTTTTGACCCGAGCAGCCAAGGCAACTGGCTTGGCCCCAGTTGCAGCGCCATGGCCTGCAACTGCGCATTCCATTGCAAAAGCAAATCCACACAGGCTTGCCTGTGCGGCAAGGGGTCGCAGTTGTTGTAGCGGTTGGGGTATTTGTAGCGGTCCAGGTGGTGTTTGAACGGACCATCCAGTGCAGCAATCCAAGCGTCGGTTTGTGCCTGCTGTTGCGCATCGGGCAGGCACCAGCCAGCCGGGTGGTTCTGGTTAACCGCCCATCGCATCACCTCCAGGCTTTCTTCAATCACAGTGCCGTCTTGCAACCACAACACCGGCACCGTGCCCTTGGGCGAAATCTCAAGCATATGGGCAGCCTTGTCGCGCAACACAATCTCACGCGCCTCCACACGCAGGCCTGCGGCCACAATCGCCAGCCTGGCCCGCATGGCATATGGGCAACGCCTGAAGGTGTACAACACCGGCAAACCCAATGCGTGCTCCACCGGAGTAGCCCCGCTCAAACCTGTGCTGGCGACGGCGCATGCTCTGCCGACTTGGGTGGCATTTTTCGGCCAATGTGGCGCTCATTTCGAGCCTTGGCCAACTGAATCTGCTTTTGCCGCTCGCCAAAGCGCTGCTTCTGGTCCTCGGTCAATTTGTCGTAGCAATGCGGGCAGCCCACACCATGAATGTACTTTTCACTTTGTTTTTCTTCCTCGGTGATGGGCATGCGGCAGGCATGGCACAAATCATACTCACCCACCTGCAAACCGTGTTTCACCGACACCCGCTGGTCAAACACAAAGCACTCGCCCTTCCAAAGGCTTTGCTCCTCGGGCACCTCTTCCAGGTACTTGAGGATGCCACCTTCCAAGTGGTACACCTCATCAAAGCCCTGCTCCAGCATGTAGGCGGTCGCCTTCTCGCAGCGAATTCCACCCGTACAAAACATGGCAATTTTTTTGGGTCGACGCTCCAGGGGCAAGCCCTTCAGATTTTGTTCCACCCATTGTGGAAATTGCCGGAAGGTGGTGGTGGCTGGGTCCACCGCCCCTTCGAACGTGCCAATCGCGTATTCATAATTGTTGCGGGTGTCGATCACCAGCGTCTCGGGGTCTTGAATGAGCGCGTTCCAGTCGGCAGGCTTCACATAGCGTCCCACCAAGCGATTGGGGTCAATCCCGTTCACACCCATGGTCACAATTTCGCGCTTCAATTTCACCTTCAGGCGAATGAAAGCCTGCTCAGGAGCTACCGAATACTTGGGTGCCAAGTCAGCAAACTCGGGCATCGCCCACAGGTACTGCATGAGGTTCACCACGCCTGCGCGTGGCCCGCTCACCGTGCCATTGATGCCCTCGGTGGCAAGCAAAAGCGTACCCACAATCTGATTGTCGGCACACACCGCCTCCAGCATGGGCTTGAGCGCCTCAAAATTTGGCAGGCTCACAAACTTGTACAGGGCAGCCACCACAATCTGGTCGGTCTGGGGAATGGAACTGGCGTTCATCAACATCTGGATTTTCAAGCGTTTTTAACCTAACCCGCTATTGTAACCGAGCGCCTGCATTTTCCCAATCAAGCGCCGAACCCAAGCATGCAAACGCTTTGGTAGACTGTGCGTAGGTGCCTAACGCCCGTGAGGGCAATAACAACACAAAGAACAACATGAACGCATTCTGGATTCTGGTATTGCTCATTGCCGTGTCAGGCTTTTTTTCGCTGGCCGAAATGGCGCTTGCCTCCAGCCGCCGCTCCAAACTTCAAACCATGGCAGACGCAGGCAATGCCAAAGCCAAAGTGGCGCTCACCATCATCGACAGCCCCAGTCGCCTACTGGCCGCCACACAAACTGGCATCACCGCGGCCGCACTGCTCATGGGTATTTATGGTGAATCGGCCATGTCGGCCACCTTCAGTGCTTGGATTGAACATTACTTGCCAGTGGCCTCCACCGTCTCGGACACCCTTGCGTTCTGGGTCACCATTGCCTTGGTCACCGCAGTGTCCATCATCCTCGGCGAGATTGTGCCCAAGCGGATTGCCATCGCCAACCCAGAAGCCGTTGCCGCTTTTTGTGCGCCAGTGATGGCACTGTTCATCAAAGTGATGCGACCGGCCATTGCATTGCTCTCCAAAGGCGCCGACCTGGTGCTTAAACTCATGCCATTCAAGGCCGCGCCCGCGGTTAGCAGCGTGGAGGATATCCTTGCCTTTTTGCACGAAAGCGAACAGGCAGGCTCCCTGGCACCCGAGGAAACCCATTTGATGGGCAATGTGCTGCGGCTTGAAGACCGACGCCTAGCCCACGTCATGACCCCCGTCAGCGACATCGCCTACATCGACCTGCATGCCCCCCGGGAGGACAACCTTCGACTGTTGCGCGAGGCCCCACACTCCATGCTGCCGGTGTGCAAAGGCAACCTGCAGCAAATCATCGGCGTGGCCGAAAGCCACGACATTTTGCAGGCCGCCATGGAAGGCGACATCGACTTTGCTGAAATCCCGTTGGGCAGCGCACTCTACGTGCCAGCCTCACTCACCCTGGTGGATTTGTTGCGCACCTTCCGCCAACAAAAAAAGACCTTCGCTTTTGTGGTGAGTGAATTTGGCATGACCGAAGGCATTGTGACCATTGATGACGTGCTGCAAAGCGTGGTGGGCGACATGATGCCCATGCTGGACAGCCCAGACGAAGCACTGGCCGTAAAACGAGAAGACGGCTCGTGGTTGTTGGATGGCTTGTTGGCCATCGACGAAATGAAACTCAAGCTCGGCATACGCGAGCTGCCTCAAGAGGACCTGGGCAACTTCCACACCGTGGGTGGATTTGTGCTGGCCTCACTGGGTCGCATTCCCAAAAAGACCGAAAAGTTTACCTGGCACGACTGGCAGTTTGAAGTGGTGGACGTGGACCGCAACCGGGTTGACCAAGTGCTGGCCACTCCCAGACGGCCCAACAGCGAACAGCACTGATCACTGAAGAGCGCTGCTGCCGTTCAAGCCTTTGGGCAAGGGGAAAGAAATGTTTTCTTCCACGCCCTCCAAATTGCGCACGCTCAACGCACCCCACTCCTTCAGGCGTTTTACAACGCCCTGCACCAAATGCTCAGGCGCTGAAGCCCCCGCCGTGAGACCCACATGCTTCACACCATCAAACCAGGTTTTCTCCAAGCTGTCGGCATTCTCAATCAGCTTGGCCGGCACACCCAGTTTTTCGGCCACCTCGCGCAAACGGTTAGAGTTGGAGCTGCTGGGGCTGCCCACCACCAGCACCAAATCCACACGGCGCGCCATGAACTTCACAGCATCCTGACGATTTTGAGTGGCATAGCAAATGTCAGCCTTTTTGGGTTCGCGAATATCGGGGAATTTGGCTTTGAGTGCAGCGATTACCCGTGAGGCGTCATCCACGCTCAGTGTTGTTTGTGTGACATAGGCCAAAGGCGTACCCTTGGCGATGCTCAGCTTGGCCACGTCTTCTTCGGTCTCAACCAAATAAATACCATCGTTCACCTGGCCCATGGTGCCCTCCACCTCGGGGTGACCCTCATGGCCAATCATGACCACCTCGCAGCCCTGCGCTCGCATCTTGCTTACTTCCACATGCACTTTGGTGACCAAAGGGCACGTGGCGTCGAACACTTTCAAACCCAAAGAATCCGCCTGTGCACGCACAGCCTGCGACACGCCATGGGCAGAAAACACCACCGTAGACCCCGTGGGAACGTCTTCAAGTTCGTCAACGAAAATGGCGCCTTTGCTGCGCAAGTCCTCCACCACGGTTTTGTTGTGAACAATTTCGTGTTTCACGTAAATGGGCGAACCAAACTGTTGCAGCGCGCGCTCAACAATTTCAATCGCGCGATCCACGCCTGCGCAAAATCCACGCGGCTGGGCCAAACTGATGTCCATGGATGTCCTCAAACGTTGGGGCAAGTGCCTTACAGCACGCCAATCAATTGCACTTCAAAACTCAAGGTTTTGCCTGCGAGGGGGTGATTGAAGTCAAAAAGGATGTTGTCCTCACGCTCTTCCACCACCGTGCCAGCAAACTGACCGCCATCTGGCGCGGGAAAGTGCACAAACTCCCCTGGTTCAAAGGTGGTGCCCTCCTCGGCATACCTCGACAACAACGCCTTGCTCACAGGCCGGTACAAATCGGGATTCACCTCACCATACGCGCTACCGGGCTGCACCGTGAACATGTCACGTTGGCCCGCCTGCATCCCGAGCAGGCAACGCTCCAACCCTTCGGCCAATTGCCCAGCCCCAATTTGCAATGTGGCCGGCTTGTCTTCAAAGGTTGACACAATCACCTGCTGGCTATCGGCCAGGCGGATGCGGTAGTGCAAGGTTACGTACGAGGTTTCGTTCACCACGGGTTTGTCCGCAGGTTGATTCATTGCAACATCCTGAATTCATACATCAAGCCCTCTATTCTACGCCTTTTGCCAAAGCCGGCCACGGCTAGCCACGGCAAAAGGAACCGAGCACCGGCTCCACACACTTAGTGAAAACTTTGCGCACCGGGCGCCAATCTTCCCTCAAAGGCATCTTCACCCATGAGCATCCAGCACTGGCCCAAACACGATCGCCCCCGGGAGCGCTTAATTCAGCAGGGTGCGGAATCGCTCTCCGATGCCGAGTTGCTTGCCATTTTTTTGCGCACCGGCCTGCCCGGAAAAAGTGCTGTTGAGTTGGCACGGGACATGATCGTGCAGTTTGGCGGCTTGCAAAACTTAAACCGCGTCAGCCTGGAAGACTGGCTCAAGGTTAGAGGGTTGGGCCAAGCCAAATACGCTCAACTGCGCGCCTGTCTCGAGATGGCAAAGCGCTGCCTGTCCCATGAGCTGCAAGACAAGCAACTCAATCTCAATGACCCCAGCGCACTGGAGCGGTTTGTGCGCGCCCACATCGGGCTTAGCCAGGTCGAGAACTTTTTGGCCATCGCACTGGATAGCCAGCTCAAAGTGTTGGCGCATAAAGTACTTTTTCAGGGCACTGTCAACAAAACCGCCGTGTACCCACGGGAAATTCTAAAATTCGCCATTGCGCACAACGCGCCCCGCATCATGGTGGCGCACAATCACCCCAGCGACCATTGCCACCCCAGCGCGGCCGACGACCGGCTAACACGGCAACTTCACGAGGCACTTGCCTTGGTGGACATTGAGCTGGTGGACCATCTGGTGATTGGCCCAAGCGGTGCTTATTCCTACCGCGGCAACAACCGAAGCCCCTTTTAAGAAGCTTTATTCCAAATTTCCTAAAAAAGACTGGGCTTTCTCTCAGGAATTGGTTATACTTTTGGACTTCGCTGCAAATTTGCCGCACCAGTTGCGCGCCATTTGCTGTACACTAATCGACTTTGCTGAATTTGGGGTCATCATGGCTCGCGTATGTCAAGTAACGGGTAAGCGCCCGATGGTGGG
>DASUEF010000318.1:0-3043 GCA_036275215.1 Limnobacter sp.
GTCGAGTCCGAACCCCACATCTTGAACGAGAAACTCGGATAAAGGTGAAGCGCAAATGATGCGATCTTTTCAGCAAAACTCGTATTTGTTCGGGGGCAATGCGCCCTATGTCGAAGAAATGTACGAGGCCTACCTGGACAACCCAGGTTCCGTGCCCGAAAAATGGCGCGCCTACTTTGACCAAATGCAACTTGTGCCCTCTGCCCACGGTGACGTGAGCGAAAAGGATGTGGCCCATGCGCCGGTAATTCAGTCCTTCGCGCAGCGAGCAAAAAAGGGTTTTTTGCAGCCACAGGTTCAATCCGCAGATTTGGAGGTGGCCAAAAAGCAGGTGCATGTGCAGTCCATTGTGGCCGCGTACCGATTCTTGGGCTCTCGCTGGGCCGATTTGGATCCACTCAAGCGCCAAGAGCGCCCCGTAATCCCTGAGCTGGATCCGGCTTTTTACGGCCTGACCGAGGCCGACATGGACATCACCTTCTCGGCAACCAATACGTATTTCGGTCAAGATCAAATGACCCTTCGCGACATCGTGAAGGCGCTGCGCGACACCTACTGCCGCTCCATCGGCATTGAATACATGCACATCAGCGACCCAGCTCAAAAACGCTGGTTGCAAGAACGTGTGGAGACCAACCTGGGCAACCCCCAGCTGAGCAAAGAGCAAAAGCTTCGCATTTTGGAACGAATCACCGCTGCCGAGGGGCTGGAGCGTTACCTGCATACCCGGTATGTTGGCCAAAAACGTTTCTCTTTGGAAGGCGGAGAGTCTTTCATTGCCTCACTGGACGAGGTGATTCAGCGCGCTGGCACTCTGGGCGTTCAAGAGACAGTGATCGGCATGGCCCACCGCGGCCGTCTCAACGTTCTGGTGAATATTCTCGGCAAGAGCCCTGGTGTATTGTTTGAAGAATTTGAAGGCAAACATGCGGATGATTTGCCTGCGGGTGATGTGAAATATCACCAGGGTTTTTCATCCGATGTGACCACCCCGGGTGGCCCCATGCACTTGTCCCTGGCCTTCAATCCTTCACACCTTGAAATCGTCAACCCGGTGGTGGAAGGTTCTGTGAAGGCCCGCCAAGAACGCCGTGGCGACAAAGAAGGCAAGCAGGTCCTGCCAGTGCTCGTGCACGGTGATGCTGCCTTTGCAGGCCAAGGTGTTGTGATGGAAACCTTGAACCTGGTGCACACCCGTGGCTACGGCACGGGTGGTACTGTTCACATTGTGATCAACAACCAGATCGGATTTACCACGTCCGACCCCCGCGACAGTCGCTCCACGCTGTATTGCTCCGATGTGGTGAAAATGATTGAAGCGCCTGTGTTCCATGTCAATGGCGACGATCCAGAGGCCGTAATTTTCGTCACCCAGCTTGCACTGGATTTCCGCATGGAGTTCCAGCAGGACGTGGTAATCGACATTGTGTGTTTCCGCAAACTGGGCCACAACGAGCAGGACACGCCTGCCGTCACTCAGCCCCTGATGTACAAAAAGATTGGTCAGCACCCAGGCACCCGTGCGTTGTACGCAGAGCGCTTGGTGATGCAGGGCATCTTGAGTGCCGATGACACCGAAAAGATGGTGAGCGACTTCCGTGCCGCCATGGACGAAGGCAAGCACAACCGTGCAGACCCTGTACTCACCAACTACAAGAGCAAGTTTGCTGTCGATTGGTCGCCGTATTTGGGCAAAAAATGGACCGATGCCGCCGACACCTCGGTGCCATTGTCCGAAATCCGCCGTTTGTCTGAGCGCATCACCACCGTACCCGACAACTTCAAGGTTCACCCACTGGTTCAAAAGGTGATTGCAGACCGTGCCGCCATGGGCCGAGGCGAAACCATGCTCGACTGGGGCATGGGCGAGCATCTCGCTTTTGCATCGCTGGTGTCTTCGGGCTATGCGGTGCGCATCACCGGCCAAGATTGCGGTCGCGGTACTTTCACGCACCGCCACGCCGTGCTTCATCATCAAGGTCGGGAGAAGTGGAACGAGGGCACCTACATTCCCCTCGAAAACGTGTCCGAAGGTCAAGCACCTTTCACTGTCATCGATTCTGTTTTGTCCGAAGAAGCGGTGCTTGGTTTTGAGTACGGTTATTCAACTGCTGAACCAAACACCCTGGTGATTTGGGAAGCTCAGTTTGGCGACTTCGCCAACGGCGCCCAAGTGGTGATTGATCAATTCATCTCCAGCGGTGAAGTCAAGTGGGGGCGAGCTTCGGGCCTCACTATGATGTTGCCACATGGCTATGAAGGGCAAGGCCCCGAGCACTCCTCGGCACGCATTGAGCGTTATCTGCAGCTTTGTGCAGAGAACAACATGCAAGTGTGCCAGCCCACCACGCCCGCGCAGATTTTCCACTTGTTGCGCCGACAGATGATCCGCTTGTTCCGCAAGCCGCTCATTATCTTCACGCCCAAGTCTTTGCTGCGTCACAAAGAGGCGGTTTCTTCTTTGCAGGATCTGTCCAAGGGGCATTTCCAGACCGTGATTGGTGATCAAGGCGAGTTGGAAGCCTCCAAAGTAAAACGAGTCATTCTTTGTTCAGGCCGTGTGTATTACGACCTGGTGGCCAACCGGCGCGAGCGCAACGTCAAAGACGTGGCCATCGTTCGGGTTGAGCAACTCTATCCATTCCCGCACAAGTCACTCAGTGCCGAACTTCGCAAGTTCCCCAACGTGACCGATGTGGTGTGGTGCCAGGACGAACCTCAAAACCAGGGCCCCTGGTTCCAGATTCAGCACAACATTCTGGAAAACCTCACCGAGGGCCAGCGCTTGGGTTATGCAGGGCGCCCAGCCTCTGCGTCCCCAGCGGTGGGCTACTACGCCAAGCACAATGAGCAGCAAAAAGCGCTCATTGACGCGGCGTTTGGCAAGCTCAAAGGTTTTGTAATCACCAAATAACACACACGCGGGCGGGTGAATCATCCCCGCCTGCATTTGAACAAAGAATCAAAAAGGAAAAAATTCCATGGCAATCGTAGAAGTGGTGGTCCCACAACTGTCCGAATCTGTCGCCGAAGCCACATTGTT
>DASUEF010000319.1:0-6909 GCA_036275215.1 Limnobacter sp.
GAGCACACCAAACAGGATGGGCAACCAGATCGCCAGGCTTAGGTAAGGAATATTGTTATGCATGGATAAGTTCCGATCTCAAGAGCTTGCGCCCCGCCTTGTTTATTTCAAACTGATGAAAGTGATGATCATGGCCAACACGCCGAGAATCATGGCGAACGCATAGTGGTAGATGAAACCACTCTGCGCAAAACGCACCACCCCAGCAACCAGCCCAACCAAACGGGCGCTGCCATTGACGACCAAGCCATCAATCAGCACGCGATCACCAAAGCGCCACAGTGCCTGACCCAAGGCCCTGGCCCCGCCCGCAAACACCACCTCGTTGATTTTGTCCATGTAGTATTTGTTGTCCAGCAAGGTGTGCACAGGCCTCAAGGCCTTCATGAACGCCGCCGGGATGGCGGGCACCCACAGATAACACACCGCAGCAGACACAACACCAGCCAGTGCAAGCCAGAATGCTGGCGTGTGGATGGCATGTAAACCCATGGCCGCTGCACCGTGGAAAATGCCACTCAAGCCAGCCATCGCGCCATGTTCTGGTTTCACAGTGATCACCCCCTGGAAGAAGGTGCCGTGCAACATGGGCTCGACGGCGATGTAACCGATGATAACGGATGGAATGGCTAGCAACACCAGTGGCAGAGTAACCACCCAACGGGACTCGTGCGGCTGCACGGGGCCATGGTGGGCATGGTCATCGTGCCCGTCGTCGTGGTGATCGTGCTGAATATTGTGGAAGCGCTCTTTGCCGTGGAAAACCAGGAAGTACATTCGGAAGCTGTAGAACGCAGTGATGAACACACCAGCTGTTACCGCAAAGTAGGCGAAATCAGCAGCGGGCAAGTTACTGAAGTGCACCGCCTCGATGATGCTGTCTTTGGAGTAGAAGCCAGAGAAAAACGGTGTGCCGATGAGCGCCAAGGAACCCAACAACGAGGTAAGCCAGGTGATCGGCATGTACTTCCACAGGCCACCCATGTGGCGAATGTCCTGATCGTGGTGCATGCCAATGATCACTGAGCCAGCACCCAGGAACAGCAACGCTTTGAAAAACGCGTGAGTCATGAGGTGGAAAATGGCCACTGGATAGGCAGACACACCCAAGGCCACGGTCATGTAACCCAACTGCGACAGGGTGGAATAAGCCACCACGCGTTTGATGTCATTTTGAATAATGCCCAGGAAGCCCATGAACAGCGCCGTGATAGAACCAATCACCAACACAAAGTTCAAGGCAATGTCGCTGAGTTCAAAGAGGGGCGACATGCGGCTCACCATGAAGATGCCAGCAGTCACCATGGTGGCCGCATGGATCAGGGCAGAGATCGGGGTTGGGCCTTCCATCGAATCGGGCAACCAAACATGCAGGGGGAACTGGGCAGACTTGCCCATGGCGCCAATGAACAGGCAGATGCAAGCCACCGCCAACAACGGCCAGTCAGTACCTGGCATGGTTTGAGCAGCCAAACTATCGGCCTGCGCAAACACTTCCGTGTAGTTCATGGACCCTGCATAGGCCATCAACAAACCAATGCCCAGAATAAAACCAAAGTCACCAACGCGGTTCACCAAAAAAGCCTTCAGGTTGGCGTAAATGGCGGTTGGCTTGGTGTACCAAAAGCCAATCAGCAAATACGACACCAGGCCCACAGCCTCCCAGCCAAAGAACAATTGCAAGAAGTTGTTGCTCATCACAAGCATCAACATCGAGAAAGTGAACAGGGAAATGTAAGAGAAGAAGCGTTGGTAGCCCTCATCCTCTTCCATGTATCCAATGGTGTAGATGTGCACCATCAGCGATACGCTGGTGACCACCAGCATCATGGTTGCCGTGAGAGTATCAATCAGAAAACCCACCTCAAACACCAAGGTACCCACCACGGCCCACTGATACAACGTGCCATTGAAGGTATTGCCTTCCATCACATCCATGAACACCAACACGGAAGCGATCAGGGAAACGGCCACACCCGCGATGGTCACTGTGTGTGCGCCAGCGCGGCCAATTTGCTTGCCAAAAAAACCGGCCAGAATAGAACCGACCAGGGGTGCAAACGGAACGATCAGATACAAAGGATTCATTCGCGCTTACCCCTTGAGCTGGTCGAGGTCTTCGACATTGATTGAATTCATGTTGCGGAAGAGCACCACCATGATCGCCAAGCCAATGGCGGATTCAGCAGCAGCTACTGTGAGAATGAAGAAAACGAACAACTGCCCGGACAGGTCACCCAGGTAGTGAGAGAAGGCCACGAAATTCATATTGACCGAGAGCAGCATCAGCTCAATGGCCATCAAAATCACGATCAGGTTTTTTCGGTTCAGAAAAATGCCAATCACGCTGATCGAGAACAGGATCGCGCCAAGCACCAGAAAATGAGCAAGTGAAATCATTGTTTTTAGTTCCTTGGTTGGCCCCAATCAGCCTTGTTGACCATCTTTGGTCTGTTTGCGGTCCATGTCGGCTGGCATGCTCACCAGTGTCACCCGGTCAGCGGCTTTCACACGCACCTGCTCCGAAGGCACCTGGCCCTTCGTGTCCTTGCGCTTGCGCAGGGTAAGTGCAATTGCAGCCACCATGGCCACCAACAAAATGAGTGCAGCCACTTCGAACGGGTATAAATACTCGGTGTACAGCAACTTGCCCAAAGCCATTGTGTTGTTAGAAGCCTGTTCTGGCGTCTCCATGTTGGGATCCCAGAAGCCACGCAACAACACAACCGACATTTGGAATGCAATCAGCGATCCCACGATGGCGGCAATCGGCAAGTTTTTCCAGAAACCTGCCCTCACCTTGTCCATGTTGATGTCAACCATCATGACCACAAACAGGAAGAGCACCATCACTGCGCCCACATAAACCAAAACCAGGGAGATGGCCAGGAACTCTGCCTCGAGCAACATCCAAATGGCAGCCGCCGAGAAAAACGACAGCACCAGGTAGAGCGCTGCATGCACTGGGTTACGCGCCGTGATTACACGCAGTGCTGCAAACACCAGAATGGCGGCAAACACATAAAAGAAACCGGTTATTGCATCCATGACTTGGGGTCTTCTTTGTTTTGTATCGGTTTAACGGTAAGCCGCATCGGCTTCGCGGTTGGCTGCAATCTCAGCCTCATAACGGTCACCCACAGCCAGCAGCATTTCTTTGGTGAAATACAGATCACCTCGCTTTTCGCCGTGGTATTCGTGAATATGCGTTTCTACAATCGAATCCACGGGGCAAGACTCCTCGCAAAAACCGCAGAAGATGCACTTGGTGAGGTCGATGTCGTAGCGGCTGGTGCGGCGTGTGCCATCGGCCCGCTGCTCAGACTCAATCGTGATGGCCATGGCTGGGCACACCGCTTCACACAATTTGCAAGCGATGCAACGCTCTTCCCCGTTGGCATAACGCCGCAACGCGTGCAAGCCACGAAAACGTGGGGACATGGGCGTCTTCTCCATCGGGTACAGAATGGTGATGGGCGACTTGAACATGTAGCTCATGGTCAGGGCCATGCCCTTGAGCATTTCCCGCAACAGCAGGCTGCCAAAAAAATCTTTAATGACTTGAACCATGTTGACTCTCGATTAATTCCAGATATTCCAAGGCGTTTGCATCCATGCGGCCACCACCACCAACCACACCAGGGTGAGGGGTATAAACACTTTCCAACCCAAGCGCATGATCTGGTCATAGCGGTAGCGTGGGAATGACGCGCGGAACCAAATGAACATGGACACCAGCAAGAAGGTCTTGATGCCCAACCAGATCCAACCCGGAATGAAGCCCAAGAAAGACACGGGCGCATCCCAACCACCGAAGAACATGATGGCCGCCAAGCAGGACAGCAAAATCATATTGGCGTATTCGGCCAGGAAGAAAATGGCGAAGGTCATGCCGGAGTATTCGACCATGTGACCAGCCACAATCTCGGACTCGCCTTCCACCACGTCGAATGGATGACGGTTGGTCTCTGCGACGGCAGAGATCATGTAAATCACCATCAATGGCAAGAGCGGCAACCAGTTCCAAGAGAGGAAATTCAAGCCCATGTCCGCAAACTGGCCAGTGGTTTGCGTCATCACAATGTCGGTCATATTCAAGCTGCCAGCAACCAGCAGCACGGTGACCAACACAAAACCAATTGCCAGCTCATAAGACACCATTTGCGCCGAAGCACGCATGGCTGCCAAGAAAGCATACTTGGAATTGGACGCCCAACCCGCAATGATCACACCATACACTTCCAACGAGGTGATGGCCATCAAGTAGAGCAAGCCAGCGTTGACATTGGCCAGCACGGTTTCGGGACCAAACGGGATCACAGCCCAGGCCGCCAGGGCTGGCATGATGGTCATGATGGGCGCGATGATGAACAAACCCTTGTTGGCGTTGATGGGCACGATGATTTCTTTGAACATCATCTTGACCGCATCGGCGATGGGCTGGAGCAGCCCCATGGGACCCACATGGCTTGGACCCATGCGAATGTGCATGCGGCCAATCATCTTGCGTTCCCAATAGGTGAGGTATGCAACGCAACCCAACAACGGCAAGGTGATGGTGAGGATTTTAATCAGCGTCCACACAGGCAACCAAGCGGGACCCAAAAGGTCTGAACCCAGGGTGGTGATCATGTCGATGGGGGAGCTCATGCCTGCACCTCGCTTTGCGCCATGGCAACCACATCCAAACCGCCGAATGCAGCCCGAAGACCCTGGGTTTCTGCGCGGGCCACGGGCACCAACACCACATTGTCTGCAATGTGTTTGTTCACCAGAACGTTGACGTGTAAGGTACCGCCCTCTGAATCAGTGAGTTTAATCTTGTCACCCGATTGGACCCCCAGCGTTTGGGCAGTGGTCGCACCAACCTGCGCCAGCGCTGGTTTGGCTGCCTTGGTTTGGCGAAGCGATGAGGCCCTGCGGACCAGCGCATCTGCATCATAAATGGGCAGGTACGCCGCCAATTCGAGTTGTCCGCCCAAGGCCACGCCGGCCACCGCCTGCTCGCCCACGGTGTTGTTCAAGGCAAGATTGGCTGGCAAAGTGGCCTTCAACACTTCTTCGGAACTGTTGAACTCAAACCCTTCCAGCCCCAGCAAGTTGCCCATCACGCGAAGCACCTTCCAACCAGGACGAGTTTCGCCAGCGGGACGCACAGTGGCCTTGAAGGTTTGCACCTGACCCGCGATGTTGATGAATGTGCCGGAAGTCTCTGTGCTGGGCGCGATTGGCAGCAGCACATCGGCGTACTGTTTGGCATTGCCGACAAACGCACCGGCATACACCACAAACTCGGAATCGATCAGGCCGCGCACCAGCGATTGGCCCAAGCCTGTATCCAGGTCAGCCTCAGCACCAAACACAATGGCAGCTTTCGCTTTGTTGGCCACTGCTTGCGCAAAGGAGCTGCCCCCGTGTGACGCAGCTTGAACGCCAGCCACAAATGCACCCACCCAGTTGGCACCATCGCCCAAGAAGCCCAATTTGGCACCCGCTGCCTTGGCAACGGCCTGGGCTTTCATAATCACCTGCCCGGCGAACGGACTCATCAGCACCTGCTGACCCACCAACACAAACTTATTGCCCTCACCTGCCAGAACAGCGGCAACGGCTGCACCATCCAAACTCGCAGCCCATGCGCTGGGCGCCGCTTTCACCCAGGTGGCCTTGGGCATCAAGGGGTCCATGCCGCCCGCGTTCACCAACGCCACCTTGGCACCCTGCTTGGCCGCCTGGCGAAGGCGCTGTGTAAACAGCGGTTGGTCGTTGCGCAAATCACTGCCCACCACCACGATGGAGTCTGCATCGGCCACTTCCACAATACTGCCACCCAGCCAAGGGGTTGTTCCTTGCAGGTTCAGATTGGCGTGGTGACGTACCCCTGCATCGATGCTGGTCGAACCAATGCCTTGCATCAGGGCTTTGCCCAGAGCCATTTCTTCGTAAGTGCTGTTTGGAGAGACCAGCATTGCAATCTTATTCAGGTCTTGCGATTCACGGCGCGCCTTCTTCAACCCTTCGGCCACCATGTTGAGCGCGGTTTGCCAATCGGCAGTTACCCACTGACCGTTTTTCTTGATCATGGGCTCGGTGAGGCGGTCTTCGGCTTGCAAGCCCTCGTAACTGAAACGGTCGCGGTCAGAAATCCAGCATTCGTTGATGGCCTCGTTTTCTTGAGGGACCACACGCATCACCCTGTCGGCCTTCACCTGCACCACCACATTGGAGCCCAGACTGTCGTGTGCGGCCACTGACTTGCGTCGCGCCATTTCCCACGTGCGGGCGTTGTACCGGAAAGGCTTGGACGTCAATGCTCCCACGGGGCACAGGTCAATCATGTTGCCCGACAACTCGGAATCGACCGAATTGCCAACAAAACTCAGGATTTCAGAGTGTTCGCCACGGTTGGCCATGCCCAACTCCATGACGCCGGCAATTTCTTGACCAAAGCGCACGCAACGGGTGCAATGGATGCAGCGGCTCATCTCTTGAGCTGAAACCAGCGGGCCGATGTCTTTGTAGAACACCACACGCTTTTCTTCCTGATACCGGGACGAGACGCCCCCGTAACCCACTGCGATATCCTGCAGTTGGCACTCACCACCTTGATCGCAAATCGGGCAATCCAGCGGGTGATTGATGAGCAAAAACTCCATCACGCTTTTCTGGGCGTTCACCGCCTTTTCGGATTGTGTGCGCACAATCATGCCGGGCGACACGGGCGTGGCACATGCAGGCAAAGGCTTGGGCGCTTTTTCTACATCCACCAGGCACATGCGGCAATTGGCCGCAATCGACAGTTTTTTGTGATAGCAGAAGTGAGGCACATACTTGCCGGCTTTTACAGCCGCATCCATCAGCATGCTGCCCTCGGCCACTTCGACCTTGATGCCATCAATCTCTAATTCA
>DASUEF010000320.1:0-7843 GCA_036275215.1 Limnobacter sp.
AATCAACGCGATGAACTTGATCGCAAATCTTCTTCCACCATCCAACATCATGCTGGATGCTCAAGTCACCAGCAAAAAGCGCGTCTTTGAACAAGCCGGTTTGGTGTTTGAGAACAACCAGGGCATCGCACGCTCCAAGGTATTTGACAGCCTGTTCGCCCGCGAACGCCTGGGCTCGACAGGCCTTGGCCAGCAGGTGGCCGTGCCTCATGGCCGAATCAAAGGCCTGCGCGAACCAATCGCGAGCCTGGTTCGCGTGCAAGACCCCATTCCTTTTGACGCCCCTGACGGCCAACCTGTCAAGCTGCTCATGTTTTTGCTGGTGCCCGAGAGTGCAAACCAGCACCATCTGGATATACTGTCAGAACTGGCGCAAATGTTGTCCGACAAGGACTTCCGCGACAAACTGATGACCGAAACCGATCCAGGTGCCACCCACCAGCTCATCGCCAATTGGGAGCCCTACCAACCCGCGAGTTAAACGCCTGTGAAGCAACTGAAAGAACTCATCGAAGCCAACCGTGACAAGCTCAAACTCGATTGGTTGGCCGGTAAAAATGGCGGAGAGCGTCACCTTGATCTTCAGTGCTTTGCTTCCAGTGACCTCGTTGGGCACCTCAACACCATTCACCCTGGTCGCATCCAGGTGTTTGGTCGCCAAGAAATCGAGTATTTTTCCCGCATTGACGACACGCGCAAAAAGCATCAAATCGACAAACTGATTGAAGGGGATCCCCCTGCCATCATCGTTGCCGAATCATTTGCCCCTCACCCGCTTTTAAGCTGTGCATGCGATCAAGCCAACGTGCCCTTGCTCGCCACACCTCTGTCGGCCGCAGAGATCATCGACTTCCTGCGGGTGTACATCAACAAATGGCTGGCCCCCACCACCATGATGCATGGTGTGTTCATGGACGTGTTGGGCATGGGCGTGCTCATTTGTGGTGAGTCCGGTTTAGGCAAAAGTGAACTGGGGCTGGAGTTGATCTCGCGGGGCCACGGCCTGGTGGCTGACGATGTGGTGGAGTTTTCGCGCGTGGCCCCCAACCTCATTGAGGGACGTTGCCCCGAATTGATTCGCAACCTGATGGAAGTGCGTGGCGTAGGCCTGCTCGACATCAAAGCCATTTTTGGTGAAACAGCGGTGCGCCGCAAAATGCGACTCAAATTGATTGTTCAGCTGATGCGGCGTGCCTCCATGGAATTACAACAAGAGCGACTCGTGACCGAAGCACAGTTCCAGGAGGTGCTGGGTTTACCGATTCGCAAGGTGACCCTGCCCGTGGCAGCAGGCCGCAACCTGGCGGTACTGCTAGAGGCTGCTGTGCGCAACACCATCTTGCAAATGCGCGGCATCAACACACTGGATGAGTTCATGGTCCGCCAGCAAAAAGCCATGCTGGCTGAATTGGGCGGCAACATCGAGCCCGCGCATAACCCAGAGCACGATCACGATCTGGACCACGGAAACGATTGAGTAAGGCGAGGTCAACATGAAAGTCGTGCTGGTCACAGGTTTGTCAGGTTCTGGAAAATCGGTGGCCATTCGGGCGCTGGAAGATGCTGATTTTTATTGCATCGACAACCTGCCCCCCTCTTTCATTCCTCAAGTGGTTGGGCGGCTTGAATCCGAGGGCATGCACCACGTGGCAATTGCTGCTGATGCACGCACAGGGCGCGACATCGTCGATGTTCCACAAATTGTGTCCACCCTACGCAGCAATGGCACCGATGTCCGTGTTTTGTTTTTGAATGCCGACGACGAAACCCTGGTGACCCGCTATTCAGAGACTCGGCGACGCCACCCGATGAGTGCAAGGCTTGGTGAACAGGCCACCGTGCAAGAATGTGTGGCGGCCGAGCGCGAGGCCCTGGAGCCTCTGCGCACGCTCGCCAGTGGCATTGACACCACTGGCTTGCTTCCAAACGCGCTTCGACGCTGGGTGCTGGAGACCGTGGAAAGCAAAACAGCACGCATCACACTGGTTTTTGAAACTTTTGGATTTAAAAAAGGCCTGCCCAGCGATGCAGATCTTGTGTTTGACGTGCGCTGCCTGTCCAACCCCTATTACGACAAAAACCTACGCCCACTCACCGGAAAAGACGCCCCGGTGCAGGCGTTTATTCAAGCCGATGTGCGCAGCAATGACCTGATCGAAGACATTGAGAAATACCTGCGCAAATGGCTGCCCTCCTACCTCAATGAGCAGCGCAGTTACATCACGGTGGCCATTGGTTGCACTGGCGGGCAGCATCGTTCGGTGTACGTGGCCGAAACCTTGGCAAAGCGCTTTACAGCGCAACCGCTAGCCGAGATTGAGAGTGTGCTGCTGCGACACCGGTCCATCATTGCGTGAACTTGCCAATCCATCTGCATGCGCCAAAAGCTTGTGCACAACTTTTGGTATCGGTCGATCACCCGGCAAACCCATGAACAACCCCTGAATGCCCTCTTGCGCAGGCACCTCCAAGGCGAGCACCCTAAAATGCATCTTGCGATGGGTAAGTTCGTGAATCAACCAAGGTTGCTCAAGCAACTCAGCACATTGCCCCTTCATCTGCCGCAGCACAGCCAGAGGCAAGCCAAGTTCTTCCGCCCACGCATCACATTGCGCCTGCAGTGTGAGCATGTCGAGCACCGGCTCACAGGTCATCAACGGCGGCGTCCACAACTTGAACCACACCCCCTTGCCTGTTTGCATACGCATGCCCAGGCCTCCTTCGGGGGTGCGCAACAGCAACGCTAGAAAATACACATTGGGCCTAGGCTTCTTGGGTTTGGGTGCGGGCAGCAGGTCCACCATCCCCTTGCGCAGTGCCTCGCAAGTTTGCATCAGCGGGCAGACCTTACAATTCGGTTTTTTGGGGGTGCAACAGGTGGCACCCAAATCCATCAAAGCTTGGTTGTACTGGCCAGCTCGCTCCACGGGCACATTGATGCTCGCAATCTGCCACAACTGCTTTTGGACAGCGCTTTGCTCCGGATTGCCATCCACGGCGTAATAACGACAAAACACACGCTTCACATTGCCATCCAAAATGGGGGCTTGTAAGCCGTGAGCCAATGATGCGATGGCACCTGCGGTAGAGCGCCCGATACCAGGCAAACTCGACAACTCGCACACCGTGCGCGGAAATTGCCCGCCAAAACGCTCCACCACCTGCTTGGCGCAGGCATGCAGATTGCGAGCGCGAGAGTAATACCCCAAACCTGCCCACAGGTGCATCACAGTTTCTTCGGGAGCCGCCGCCAAATCGGCCACACTGGGGAAAGCCTCCAAAAAACGGGCGTAATAACCCAACACGGTACTCACCTGGGTTTGCTGCAGCATCACCTCGCTGAGCCACACCTTGTAGGCGTCACCGGTGTGTTGCCAGGGCAAATGCTGGCGCCCGTGTTTGGCTTGCCAAGTCACCAGGGCATGGGCAAAGGCCTCACCCGTCAAAGGATTTGCGCTCATCGTCGTGCTCACACCTGACAACCTGCGCAATAAAACGTGCTGCGCTGATTCATCATGCGGCGCTTCACCACCCCATGGCAACGGTGACAGATCGCACCTTCACGGCCATAGACGTCGCAATGCAATTGAAAATGCCCCAACTCGCCATCAATGGCCTGGAAATTACGCAAGGTGGACCCACCGCGCTCAATGGCCTCACCAAGCACAGCCACCACCGCCGCATGCAAGGCATGGGCCTGCAATCGGCTGATGCGGCCAGCGGCTTTGCCGGGGCGAATCCGCGCACGAAACAGCGCCTCGCACGCATAAATATTGCCCACACCCACCACTGCCTCGCCGCCAAGCAACAAAGCCTTGATCGACACCTTTTTCCCACGGGTGGCAGCAAACAGCGTGCCCGGGGTGAACGCAAGGTCAAACGGTTCAGGCCCCAAACGTGCAAAACGGGCGTGCTGAGCTTGCCACCCGGGCACAGCATCCACATATTCCACACTGCCAAATCGCCGAGGGTCGTTGTAGCGCAGCACCTTGGTGCCAAAGTCCCACTCAATGTGGTCATGCTTTTCCCAGGGGGTGTTCTTGTCCACAATTCGCATGGAGCCAGACATGCCCAAATGCACCACCAGCGCGTGCGCTTCAAAATGCATCAACATGTATTTAGAGCGGCGCGAAACCTGCGCAAGCACCTCGCCTTCGCATTGGTGTACCGCTTCAGACACTGGCCAACGCAGACGCGGCTCACGCACTGTGCATTTCAACAAGCGTTGCCCTTCAAAATGCTGAGCAACGCCCCGTTTGGTGATTTCTACCTCTGGCAATTCAGGCATAGTGATAACAAATTCAGGCTGCCGGGGGCATCAACCCACCTGCAAGGGTTAATGTGATAAAAAAGGAAATGATTTGACGAGAATTTCAATTGGGTTCATCAGTATGACTTGTTTCAAATGGCCTGCACCTGGCTTTGGGTTGTTGCTGCTATGCGCTATGTTAGCAGGCTGCGCCACTGCGCCTGCCACCCCTGAAGGCACTCTGGCCAATGGGCAACGCCTTCCCGAACTCAACCAAAAAGCCTATGAAGCCCGCGTGGCCCAACTGGTAAAAGAAGACCCGCTTTTTGCGCTGCTCACCGCAGAACTGGCAAGTCAACGCGGCGACACGTATTCGGCCACTCTGGCCTACACCGAAGCGGCTAAACAACAAAGAAACCCTGAACTGGCGCGCCGTGCGGTCGAAATTGCCCTAACCGAGGGTCAGGCTGAAATGGGTTTACAAGCAGCCCAAGTGTGGGCCGAGCTCTCCCCCAACGATGGTCAGGCTCGCCGCACAGTCATGCTGCTGCAATTGAGCACCAACCGTGTGGACGAGGCCCTTCCAGCCCTGCGCGCCTACATTGCAAGCCTGCAAAAAAGCGAATCTGCACACCCAGGGATCGCAACAGCCACGCCCGAGAAAGTTGCGCTTGAAATGCTGATGCGCATTCCTGACAAGGCCAAGGCCTACCAAACAGGCATCGCACTATTTGGGAACAACCCAGACGACGCCGATGGTCAAAATCTGCTTGCCCAAATTGCAAACGCTTCGGAGCAGTACGGGCAAGCGGTAGAGCACATGCAGAACATCATCCGGCGAATTCCCCAAGAGCGGTTTTATGTGCAAATGGCACAGTTCATGGAAAAGCGCGATGGGTCGCCCGAGCAAGCCATGCAAATGATAGGACAACTGGCTGACAGCAACCCTTCGTGGTTTAGCGCACGCCTTTACTTGGCGCGTAACCACACGCAATTGGAGCAGTGGGATTCTGCGCGCGCCCGTTTTGCCGAAATGATTGCCCTGCAGCCAGATAACCACCCGCTCTACTCCAGCCAAGGTTTTGTATATAGCAAACTGGGCAATTACCAAGAGGCAGTCAAACACTTTGAGATTTACCTCAAACGCATGCCCGCGAGTGAGCGTCAAAATGAATCGTTGATTCATGCCACGCTGTCCGACATGGCTTTGGATAAAAAGGACTTCGCAGCCGCCTTGCGTTGGCTGGATACCGCCCCCTACGCCAACAGCGACCTGGACATTCAGCTCAAAAAATCTGCGCTCTTCCAAAAGCAGGGCAATTTGCTGGCCGCCAGCAGGGTGCTCAATCAATTCAAGGCTGGCAATGAAGACGATGCTGTTCGGCTCACACTGGCCAAATCGCAGCTTGCCGAGGCACGCAAGCAACCAGCACAGGCCGCGAGCGAACTGGAGCATGGCCTAAAAACCTACCCAGACCAACCCGATCTGCTTTACGAGCGAGCCATGGTGGCAGAGCGCCAGAACGACCTGCAGAATGTTGAACAATACTTGCGGCGGCTCATCGTTGTTCGACCCGACAATCCTCATGGGTACAATGCCTTGGGCTACACCTTTGCAGACAACAACGTGCGCCTGGACGAAGCCCTTAATCTCATCCGCAAAGCGATTGAGCTGGCTCCAAACGATCCATTCATCCTGGACTCTCTGGGCTGGGTTCAATTCAGGCTTGGCCAGTTGGCGGACGCGGAGCAATCCCTACGCCAGGCCTTTGGCATGCGGCAAGACGAGGAAATTGGCATTCATTTGATCGAAGTCCTCATTCAGTCCGGCAAAACCGATGAGGCGCGTCAACTGGGCCAGCAACTGCGCGTTCAATACCCAGACAGCACCGAGCTGAAAAAACTGCAGCAACGCCTGGAGGGCATTTAAAACAATGAGTGGATTACGCATGCAAAAGGGCCTGGCCGCGCTGGCCACCTTGTTGCTGGGTGCATGCAGCACGCTGGGGAACGGTGACATCCAAACGGTGGACTGTGCAGCCATTCAATCCAGTTGTCATCACGGTCGCTTTGGTCTGCTCTGGAAAACCACCAACGCCAAAGGTGAAGTAGAGGCCGACACCGTGTCTGGCAGTTACGAGTGGAGATCGGGGCGAAGCGGTCCCAGCCAGGCCCCCGAAATAGCCTATCTTGAGGTACGGTCCAACTTGGGCCCGGCTTTGGGCAGTGCTCGCCGCCTGGGTAATTTTTACGAAGTGCGAGCCGCCGATGGCCGGGTTTACCTTGCCCAAAACTGGCAGACCCTGTTCGACCTCATGTTCCCGGTAACCCTGCCTGCAGAAGCTTTGGTGCAATGGATGGAAAACCCAAACCCTGAAAACCTCCCACCCTTGCCCCCCAACTGGGCTTGGCAAAACACGGAAGGACGTTACCGCATCCTGTTTGTTGAAAACAACACCTCTGGACGGATTGATCTGATTCCCCAAGGCGAATTGACCCGCTAGACGCCCGAATGTCCTCCACATCACTACAGGCCTTTTCACCGGCCAAAATCAATCTGTTCTTACACATCACCGGGCGACGGGCCGATGGTTATCATCTCCTTCAAAGCCTTTTCTGCCCCATCACCCTGGGCGATACAGTGCGCATGCAAATTGACTGCTCGGCAAGAGCAAAAGGCCTTGCGATTACTCGCAGCGGCGACCTTGTGCACATTGATGCCGACAAAGACCTCACGGTGCGGGCATGCAAGGCGTTTTTCGAAACTGCAAAACTGACCAATGCCACTGGGCTATCCATTCACTTGCACGTCGACAAACAAACGCCAGAAGAGGCTGGGCTCGGAGGCGGCAGCAGCAACGCTGCAACGGTTCTCAGACTGCTGCAATCTCACTTTGAACACCCTCTTTCGGCCCAAGAGCTACATTGCATAGCGACCCACCTTGGCGCAGACGTCCCTTTCTTTTTGCAAGAAGACGCCGCTTTTGTGGAGGGCATTGGTGAGCAACTCACCCCTGTTAGAGGGATTTCCGGGGCGTTGCTTGTGTACAAACCACCACTTTCTTGCCCAACAGCGCAAATTTTTAGTGATCCGCAATTGACACGCACAGCAAGTGACGTCAAAATAGCGGTCTTCGATTCGGCCCAACGGGTGAATCGCGACGGCAAACCCAACGAGGCATTGCAAGCGTTTTACAAGCTCCTTGAGCAAACTACGCAAAACGCAATGCAAGCGGTGGTTGCCAACAGGCTCCCAGAATGGGCGCAGCACTTTGAGGCGTTTTCTCGGTGCACAGCGCAGGCCAACGCGATGCTCACCCGCATGACCGGCTCCGGCTCTGCCATGTTTGCTGTGTTTGCCAGCCCAAGCCAACGCAGCCAAGCTTTGGATTGTGTAGCGCGTGAGCCACTGCTGCAACAAGGGCGCTGGTTTAGTTGCCAGATCGGATCGATAAGTTTTTAGGGGAGTCGCCAAGTTGGTTAAGGCACCGGATTTTGATTCCGGCATGCGAGGGTTCGAGTCCTTCCTCCCCTGCCAAACCACACAAAGGGCCAGCCATCGGTTGGCCCTTTTTTTATTTCACCAAAACGCAC
>DASUEF010000321.1:0-15139 GCA_036275215.1 Limnobacter sp.
CACATTGGACAAATCACTCAAATCGGACATGATCCCGGGGACCTCCCTTCAACAGCGTCCTGTTCGACGCCGATGCAGATTAACTTGTTGAACAAAAAGAGAAAGTGGATTGTACCCTTTACTCTGCATTCCGGCCAAAGACTTTTCGCCTTTGGGTAATCTCGCAGTAAAATAGAAGACTTTGCACCCCCAGAAGTCCCGATGAGCACCAACAAACCAAAGTCTGCCAAGTCCACGGAGGCATTTGAGCCGCCAGAATCTTTCGAGGCGGCCATGGCCGAGCTTGAGGGCCTGGTTCATGCCATGGATAATCAGCAATTGGGTTTGGATCAGTTGCTCACCGATTACAAACGCGGCGCTCAGCTCGTCAAATACTGTCGTGACCGTTTGACCCAGGTCCGTCAGGAAGTTCAGCAGATCGAAGCCAGCCTGCAAAACCCGGGCGAGGGTGACGCAACGTGAATGCGACCTTGGCGCTTGATTGGGTCGAAGACACCCGAACCATTTTTGAACAGACCCTGGTTGACAAGCTGGCCCGGTTTGAAGGCCCCTCGCAGGCGCTAAACGATGCCCTGCGTTATGGTCTGCTGGAGGGGGGTAAGCGCCTTCGGGCGCTGCTGGTGCTGGCCAGTGGCCATGCGGTGGGCACCCCCGTGCGCAAACTCACGGACGCTGCTTGTGCAATTGAGGCGATGCATGCGTACTCTCTGGTGCACGATGATCTGCCATGCATGGACAATGATGTGTTGCGCCGTGGCAAACCGACTTGCCATATTCAATTCGGAGAAGCTTTTGCATTGCTTGCAGGCGATGCCTTGCAAACCACAGCGTTTCAATGGCTCGCTGAATCGCACCAATTGGAAGGGCCCGTGTTGCTGGCACAAATCCGTGTGCTGGCCAGTGCATCGGGGTTGATGGGCATGGCCTCTGGGCAAGCCATTGATTTGGCCAATGTTGGCAAACCCATGGACCTTGCAGCCCTCAAGCACATGCATGCTCGTAAAACCGGTGACTTGATTGCTGCTTCTGTGCGGATGGGGTATTTGAGCAACCCAGCTGCCAGCCCGGAGGATTTGCAACATTTAGAGGTGTTTGCCGAATCTTTGGGCTTGGCTTATCAAACAATAGACGACATATTAGACGTGGAGTCCACCAGCGAGGAGCTGGGCAAGACCTCTGGCAAAGACGCTCTGAATAACAAGCCCACCATGGTTAGCCTCATGGGCATGCAGGCAGCCAAGCAATTGCTTGGCGACCTGAGGCGCAAAGCCTTCGAGGCCTGTGAGGCGTTGGATGCCCAGAGAAACGCGCCTTTGATGGCGCTGGCGGAACTCATCACCAACCGGAAATCATGACCGAATTGCTTAAAAAGATAGATTGCCCTGCGGATTTGCGACGGCTGGATATGAACCAATTGCCACGTCTGGCAGACGAGTTGCGCAATTACATCGTTGAACAGGTGTCTCGAACCGGCGGGCATTTGTCCTCCAACCTCGGCACGGTTGAACTGACCGTCGCGCTTCATTATGTGTTCAACACACCGAATGACCGTTTGGTTTGGGATGTGGGGCACCAAACCTATCCGCACAAAATCCTGACCGGGCGGCGCGACGCCATGCCCGGTCTTCGTCAGTATGGTGGAATCTCAGGGTTTCCCAAACGCTCTGAATCTGAGTATGACGCCTTTGGCACGGCGCACTCCAGCACTTCCATTTCCGCGGCCTTGGGCATGGCGGTGGCCTCTCGCAACTTGGGCGTTAATCGCAAGCATGTGGCCATCATCGGCGATGGGTCGATGACCGCCGGCATGGCTTTCGAGGCCATGAACAATGCAGGTGTTACGCCGGACATTGATTTGCTGGTGATTCTCAATGACAACGACATGTCCATTTCCCCACCCGTTGGGGCACTGAACAAATACTTGGCCAAATTGTTGTCGGGCCGCATGATGAACAACGTCAAAGAGATGGGCAAGGGCATTCTGGGTGTGGCCCCGCCCTTGTATGAACTGGCCCACCGTCTGGAAGAGCACGTCAAGGGCATGATGACGCCCGCCACGCTCTTTGAAGAGTTTGGTTTTAATTACTACGGTCCAATTGATGGGCATGACCTGGACGCCTTGGTGCCCACCTTGCAAAATTTGCGCGCCATGAAAGGCCCAATCTTTTTGCATGTCATCACCAAGAAAGGCGCAGGTTACAAGCTCGCGGAGCAAGACCCAATTTTGTATCATGGTCCCGGGAAGTTCGACCCCAACGTGGGCATTCAAAAGTCGACAGCCCCCAAGCCACCCACCTACACCCAAATTTTTGGCAAGTGGTTGTGCGACATGGCTCAGGTCGATCGCAAGCTGATTGGAATTACCCCTGCCATGCGAGAGGGCTCGGGCATGGTGGAGTTTGAACGTCGTTTCCCGTCCCGTTATTTCGATGTGGGCATTGCTGAGCAACATGCTGTGACATTCGCTGCGGGCCTTGCCTGTGAAGGCATGAAGCCCGTGGTCGCGATTTACTCCACCTTCCTGCAGCGAGCTTACGATCAGCTTATTCACGACGTGGCCCTTCAAAACCTGGATGTGACCTTTGCGCTGGACCGCGCTGGCTTGGTGGGTGCAGATGGTGCCACGCACGCTGGCAACTACGACATTGCCTATTTGCGCTGCATTCCAAACATGGTGATTGCGGCCCCCTCCAACGAAGATGAGTGTCGCAAATTACTCACAACGGCATACCAGTACCCAGGGTGTGCCTCAGTACGTTACCCCAGGGGCACTGGCCCAGGGGTTGTGGCCGACGAATCGCTGGACGCCGTTGAAATTGGCAAGGCTGTGGTGCGTTATTCACCCAATGATGCCCCGCATAAACTTGTAATCTTGGCTTTTGGCTCCATGTGTGACCCAAGCCTGGCAGCAGCCCGCGCCCTGGGCGCAACACTGGTGGACATGCGCTGGGTTAAGCCGCTTGATCAAGACCTTTTGCGGCAGTTTGCAGAGCAGCGCTACAGCTTTGTGACTGTGGAAGAGGGCTGTATCATGGGGGGAGCAGGTTCGGCTGTGACGGAGTTCCTGCATGCGCAGGGCTTCACTAACTCGGTTTTGCAGTTGGGCTTGCCCGACGAATTCATTGATCACGGGGACCCCGCGCTCCTGCTCAAGAATCTTGGATTGGACACCCAAGGCATAGAAACGTCCATCAAGCAGCACTACGGCGAACTTTTTGATCGCCATACCAATGTGGTGCGCCATGTAGCCGGGCGCACCGCAAACTCATGAGGAAGTTATGAATACACGTGACAAAGGCTTGGAGAACGCCGTGGTCAACCCAATCGACCAAGCCATTCCCGATGTCCAGAGCAGCATCGATACCCGCCATATTGCGATCCAATCCGTGGGTATCCGCTCTGTCAAGTATCCCGTCCTGATCGAGCTTCAGGGTCAAAAGCCCATGCCGTCTGTGGCAGAGTTCGAGATGACCGTGTTCTTGCCTGCCGACCAGAAAGGCACCCACATGTCTCGCTTCGTGGCCTTGTTGGAAGAGTCCCAAGGAAACACTCTGACGGTTGCCGGATTCCGAGGCATGTTGGTCGACATGTTGCAGCGCCTTGATGCCCCCTCCGGTCGCATTAAAATGAGTCTGCCTTATTTTCTCTCTAAGGTGGCCCCAATCAGCGGTGTGTCCAGTTTGATGGATTATCAGCTCATCCTAGAGGGTGCTGCGAATGCGGAAGGGCAAGACATTCATCTCACCGTGGTGGTGCCGGTGACCAGCCTGTGTCCTTGTTCCAAAAAAATCTCGGATTATGGTGCACACAACCAGCGTTCCCATGTCACTGCGCGCGTGCAACTCAAAGACAACATCGACATTGCCAAATTGATCCAGGCCATTGAGCAGCAGGCATCCTGCGAGCTGTGGGGTTTGCTCAAGCGCCCAGACGAAAAGTACGTCACCGAGCGTGCCTACGACAACCCCAAGTTCGTTGAAGACCTCGTTCGCGATGTGGCCATTGCGCTGAATAAGCTTCAGGAAATTGGTCGATACACCGTGGAAGCTGAGAACTTCGAGTCCATCCACAACCACTCAGCGTACGCCCGCATCGATCGTTAACATCGCCCGGCTTGCAGCAGATCAGTCTGCTGTAAGCCAGGGTCGCGACAATACATACACAATCACAAACGCGACCCCAAGCGCATACCTCTGGAGCATGTTGAACATGGCTGAACCACCCAAGGTCAAGGCCAAAGAGTTTTTTATTGTGGGTACCACCTCAACTGGCCGAGTGTTCCGCCCATCCGATTGGGCAGAGCGCCTTTGTGGTGTGTTGTCTTGTTATCGCCCACCTGGACGCCAATCAGGGCAACAACACTTGGCTTATAGTCCTTATGCCAAACCCATTGTGATGAACGGGGTGAAGTGCGTGGTGATTGATGAGCGACTGCAAGACATTGAGCCAATGGCGTTGAAATTCGTGCTCAACTTTGCGCGAGACAATGATCTACAGCTTGTCGATGCGTGCTTGCTGCCAGACGATAATCTTTCCAGCTAACAGTACAAAAACCCCGACGAGTCAATGACTGTCGGGGTTGGTCAGACCGTGTTCTGCTTGCGCCTTTAGCCTGCAACGTGGCCAAACTTGCTGGCCAAAGAGGGCAGAGCCTAACTCAGCCCGGCATCTTAAAGTACCAAGTACTTTAGGCGGCCATGCCCTTCACGAGTGCAGACAGGCGCGACTTCTGGCGCGAGGCCTTGTTCTTGTGAATCAGGTCTTTGTCCGCAACGCGGTCCAGTACGCTGGTGGTTTCGCGATACACTGCCTGAGCGGCGGCTTTGTCGCCAGCTTGTACAGCTGCGCGCACTTTTTTCACGGCTGTGCGCATGGCAGAGCGAATTGCAGAATTGTGCGCGTTTGCTTTCGCGGCTTGTTTGGCGCGCTTGCGCGCTTGTGCTGTGTTGGCCATCTTGCTTAGGTTCCAGGGTGTAGAATTCGAAAACCCGCAATTTTAACAAAATAACAGGCTTTCTACAATCTCTATATGAATTTATTGAAGTCGGCCGCCGCGGTGAGCGCCATGACCATGCTTTCCCGCATCACCGGATTGGTTCGAGAAACCGTCACTGCCCGCATGTTGGGTGCTGGTGCAGAGTCGGATGCTTTTTTTATTGCCTTTCGTATTCCCAATTTATTGCGCCGCCTGTTTGCCGAGGGTGCTTTTTCACAGGCTTTCATTCCAATACTGGCACAAACCAACGCCCAGCATGGCAAGGCGGCCGCTGTTGAATTGGCTCAACGTGCAAGCGCCTTGCTATTTGTGGTGGTCTTGCTGATTGTCTTGCTGGGCACGTTGGGTGCGGGGTGGATTGTATTGGGCATGGCCAGTGGTCTTGAGCCGGGTTCACCCCAATTCGAACTCACCACCACTCTCACGCAATGGATGTTTCCCTACATTCTGTTCATCTCTTTGGTCGCCTTGGCTTCCGGTCTGTTGAACACGTTCAAGTCCTTTGCGTTGCCTGCATTTGCCCCAGTGGTGTTGAACCTCAGTTTCATTGCAGGTGCATTGTTGCTTGCCCCTCATTTTGAGCAGCCTGTGCTCGCCCTGGCAATTGCGGTCATGGTGGGTGGGGCATTGCAAGTGTTGGTGCTTTGGTATGGTCTGCACCGAACTGGGTGTTTCATTAACCCCTTGGCAGGTGCTTTTAAGCTGCGTCAGGCTTGGGCCGATGAACGGGTTCGCCGTGTGTTAACAAACATGGTGCCCGCAAGCCTGGCAGTCTCGGTGGCTCAAATCAGCTTGATCATTAATACCAACATCGCCTCTCACCTCGAGCAGGGCAGTGTTTCTTGGATTTCATATGGCGACCGTTTGATGGAATTTCCCACGGCTTTGTTGGGTGTTGCCCTGGGTACTGTGTTGCTCCCTTCTTTGTCCGCGGCTGCCTCAAGAAGCGCGGTTGAATATTCTGGTTTGATGGACTGGGGTTTGCGCCTCACGGTCCTGCTGGCCTTGCCAGCGGCGGTGGGTTTGGGGCTATTCAGTGAGGCCTTGGTGGCTTTGCTGTTCCATTACGGCAAGTTTGATGCGCACGATGTGGCCATGACCAGCCAGGCCGTGATGGCTTACAGTGTTGGACTCGCTGGACTTGTATTGGTTAAAATTTTGGCCCCTGGCTTTTACGCCAAACAGGACATAAAAACGCCAGTCAAGATTGGCGTTGCGGTGGTGGTGCTCACCCAAGGGATGAACCTGATCTTTGTACCCTGGCTAGGCCATGCAGGCTTGCCATTGTCTGTCGGGCTCGGGGCTTTGATCAACGCGGCCGTGCTGTATGTTGGTTTGCGACGCAAGGGCATGTACACACCGGTGGCTGGTTGGGGAGCTTACTTTCTGAAGGTTGCTTTGGCGTGTTGTGCCATGGGCGTGGCGCTGTATTTTTTGAATGTTCAATTTGATTGGCTGTCCATGTCCTCAAGCCCGATGTTGCGCATTGCTTTGGTGCTGGGGGTGATTGGGGTTGCCGGTGCGGTTTACTTTGCCGTGCTGGCTGGGTTGGGTTTAACGCCACGCCGTTTGCTTCGCAAACCAATCCCGTTGAAATAGTGCTGGTTTTCCATTAAAAAAGGCACCTCAGAGAGGTGCCTTTTTCTTGGTTCAGTGGCGAAATTATTTCAATGCATCAAAAGCGCGGTGTTTGATGTCTTCCACAGAACCAACCCCAGCGATTTTGCGGTATTGGGGGGCGTTGGCATCGCCGGTCGCCGCCCACTGGCCGTAATAATCCACCAAAGGGCGGGTCTGGTTTTCATACACATCCAGACGCTTACGCACGGTTTCCTCTTTGTCGTCATCACGTTGAACCAGTGGTTCACCGGTGATGTCGTCCAGACCTTCACGCTTGGGAGGATTGAATTTCACATGGTAGGTGCGCCCAGAGGCCGGGTGTGTGCGGCGTCCGCTCATGCGCTCAATGATCTCGCCATGGGGCACATCGATCTCAAGCACAAAATCGATTTTCACGCCGGCCTGTTTCATGGCTTCGGCTTGGGGTATGGTGCGGGGAAAGCCGTCAAACAAATATCCGTTTTCACAGTCTGCCTCCTTGAGGCGCTCTTTCACCAAATTGATGATGATGTCGTCGGAGACCAAACCGCCTGCATCCATGACCTTTTTCGCTTCGATGCCAAGTGGGGTGCCCGCTTTCACGGCAGCACGAAGCATATCGCCCGTTGAAATTTGGGGAATCCCGAATTTCTCCTTGATGAATGTCGCCTGCGTGCCTTTGCCAGCACCAGGCGCGCCCAGTAAAATTAAACGCATAGTCGCCTCAATAGTTTTAAACCTGCTGTCCGTGGATTGGATGCGTCAGCAACCCCGAACGAATTCATGTTGGGCTTGTAGCACCTTTTGCATGTCGCGATTATGGTAGTTTGATCTTGCAACAAACTTACCGGCATTCGCTGACAGTGCCCATTGCGTGGGCAGGTGTTGTTCTAATTTGCCTTATTGCCCCACATTCCCGAACAAGGCTCGAACCTTTTCTAAGTCTTCAGCCGTGTCCACGCCGGGTAGCGGAGCATCCTGAATCATACACACTTTTATGCGAAAGCCGTTGGCCAGTGCACGCAGTTGTTCCAGTGATTCCAGTTGCTCCACCGGTGCTGGTGCGAGGGTTTGGTAGCATTTAAGAAACTCAACCTTGTACGCATATAAACCAATGTGTCGAAGGCCTAGATATTGGGTGGGGGCGTTATCGGGCCAGTTCTCTTGTACAAAATAGTCTCTTGGGTAAGGAATGGGTGCACGGGAGAAATAGAGAGCCTCGCCATCGTCCCGCATGGCTATTTTTACGACGTTGGGGTTCTTGAATTCCGCCCAATCGTGAATAGGGTGTGCACAGGTTGCTATGTGTTGCTGGCCGTGCAGCAGTGCATGGGCAACCAAATCTATCAACTTTGGATCGATCAAGGGTTCATCGCCCTGCACGTTCACCACGACGGTTTGGTTGGACCATCCCTTTAGGGTCGCGACCTCTGCAATTCGGTCTGTGCCTGTGGGCCAATCACCGCGTGTCATCAGCACTTGCAAGCCGTGTTGTTCGCAGACCTTTGCTATGTCGGCATGATCGGTGGCCACCACCACCTCGTCTGCCCCGGAGCGCAGTGCTTGCTCTGCCACGCGCACCACCATGGGTTTGCCTGCAATATCAAGAAGGGGTTTACCCGGCAAGCGTGTGGACGCGTAACGGGCAGGAATGACCGCTTTGAACATGATGTGCCGCTCCCGAACTTGTTAGGCGGAGGGGGTCGATGGGCTCAGGGGTTCAGCCTGCTCCACCAGCATGATCGGTATTCCGTCTCGAACCGGAAAGGCAAGTTTGTCGGCTTTGCACACCAAGTAGCCATCACTGGGTCGTTTTTCCAGGGGGCCTTTGCAAATGGGGCAAACCAGTACATCAATCAGTTGAGCGTCCAATGTGGTCCTCTAGCGCTTGTGTGAGGGGGGTGGGCAGCACCACCTGAATGTCGGCTATCCACAGGCGTGGATCGTAAGGCCACAATTTTACGGCATCTTTGCCACTTGTGATGAGCACATCCTCGCTGAACTGCTGGCAAAATCCGGCCGGGTATTTGTGGTGATCTGGCAGTGCGATTGTATTTGCTGGGGCAAAGCCTGCCTGGCGAAGCGCACCAAACAGTTTTTCAGGATTTCCCAACCCACTGAAACTTGCAAGGCGGTGGTGTTGCCATGCTTGTAAGGCTTGCTCCAAAAGCAGCAGGTTGCCGGTCGACGCATGGCGAAATCCACTCAGGGACACGTGAACCTCGTACCAATTTGGCCCGTGCGGTACTCCGAGTTGTTCGGCCAGGTTTTTGCATGCCACATTGCTGGCCAACACCGCATCCACTGATTGCAGGCGTTTTATGGGTTCACGCAATGGGCCTGCAGGAATCAGGCACCCGTTGCCCTTTCCCCGATTGTCAAAGACCACCCACTCTAGGCTGCGCTGCAAGCGGTGATGTTGCAATCCATCGTCGGCAACAATCAGATTCAGGTCTGGGTGTTGCTTGAGCAGCATGTCCACGGCTGCTTGCCTGTTGCGGCCCACTGCCACCGGGCATCCAGTGGTCTGCATCAAGAAGACAGGCTCATCGCCGCAGGTTTGGGCCAAAACTGTTAAGTTGGAGCCCGGCGTGCAGCCCTGATCGATCAGGGTGATTTCCGAGGTATTGCGACCATAACCCCGGCTAACCACGCCGACGTTCATACCCCTCTGTTTGAGATGTTGGCACACTGCCATCACGATGGGAGTTTTGCCTGCGCCACCAGCTATTAAATTTCCAATCACCAACACCCTTGGGTTTGTGGGTGATTTGGCTCGCCTTGCTTTGCTGTCTTGCCGGGTGAGCGTGCGCACGATTGAATACAGTGCGCTTAAAAAAGACAGGATCCACTGAAATCCTCGGGCGGGCTGTGTGTTGCCATACCAAACGCCTGTCAGCCAATCCTCCAGCCGAGCTCGATGATGCGGTTCTACCTTGGTATTCATCGTGGATTGGCTGCCGTGGCGATCGACACACGGGCCACACCGAGGCCTGCGAGCAGGTCCATCACGGTGACCACCGATTGATGAGTCGCCGAGGCATCCGCCTCCACAATGGCTCGCCGGTCCTCTGGTTTGTCTGTATTGCTCGCCAGGGCCTTGGTGAGTTCACTGCGGAGTTGTCGTGCATCCAGTGTGGCTTGGTGACCAAACCCATAATTGCCATCTTTCCCAACCCGAATACGCAAGGTTTGGGATTGATCAGGTTGCGCCTTCGCCTGACTGGTGCCTGGCAAGTCGACAGCCAGTGCGCTTGGCTTTAAGAAGGTGGTTGATACCACAAGAAAAATCACAATCACCAGCAGCACGTCAATCAAAGGAATCAGGTTGATGTCGGGCGCCTCGGGGCCGGCCTGGGTTCGTCGAATTTTCATGGTTTGGCTTTGCGCTGTTGTTCCAGCAAGTCTTCAAATGGCTTTAAGCTTTCGCCAATTTTATCAAGCAAGTTGTTGATTCGAATTCGAAATAGCCTATAAGCCACCAGAGCTGGAATTGCAACGATCAGGCCGAATGCCGTGTTGTACAAGGCAACGGCAATGCCTGCCGCAATCGCCTCGGGCGATTGGACACTGCTTCCTTGCGCAGCAAAAATTTCGATCATGCCGATCACAGTTCCGAGTAAGCCCATCAGGGGCGCTGCGCTTGCAATCATGGACAGAACATCCAGGTGCTTTTCCATGCCGGCTTGGACAGTGGAGGCTTCGGTTTGCATAGCCTCTAGGGGCGAATCGCCGCGATGGTGAGCCATGATCCCCGCTGCAAGCATTGCACCCAAGGGGCTGTGGCCTGCCAGCCTTGCGAGGTTCTGTTTTTCCCGGAAGTTGGGCAGTGTGCGGCACACGTCTCCCACCAGTTGGTTGGGCAACCAGTTTTGCTGGCGCAGTGACCAGCTGCGTTCAATCACAATCGCCAAAGCGACCACGGATGTAAAAATCAAAGGCCAGATTGGCCAACCTGCGGCTGTAATGATCGCCCACACAGTAGACTCCTGTTGAATAAGACAGCGACTGTAGCGAAAAACAGCTTGTTACACAAATGCCTTTGCTGTGCTAATTGGTTGTAATTGTGGATAACTTTGTGGAAAAGAGAGCTAAATTTCTGAGTGCACTAATATTTAAACTCAAGATGAATTTTTTATTGTGAATTTTATTTATAAAAATACTTATATTTCAATGGGTTGTGTAGTTTTCTGTTCGTTTTAAGCTTGTTGCACGCTGGCGCTCTTTTTGCTAACCGCTGTGGAAATGTCCGTCCCAACCTTTGGTTTTTCGTATAAATGATTGACTCCAAAACTGTTTTTAGCATCAGTCAGTTTGTTCATTTGCTCAATGAACAGCTAAGAACGAGTCACGGGGCTGTTCGCCTAAAAGGGGAGATTGCGAGCTTCACCAAAGCCGCATCGGGCCATTGGTATTTAACGCTCAAAGATGCAAATGCGCAGTTAAAAGCCGTGATGTTTCGCCAGCGCAATGTGCTGGCGGGGTTTTTTCCCGTCGTGGGCGAGCAGGTTGAAGTGCTTGCTCAGTTGGCGGTGTATGAGCAGCGCGGCGAGCTGCAGTTGATCGTGGATGTGATGCGCAAGGCGGGTCAGGGCAGTCTTCACGAACAATACCTGCAACTCAAAAACCGTCTGGCAGGGGAGGGGTTGTTTGATTCTGCCCGCAAAAAATCCCTACCCGGCATGGTCTTTAGTTTGGGAGTAATCACGTCTCTACAGGCCGCTGCGCTGGCCGATGTGCGGCAGGCGCTCGCACGTCGCAGTCCGCACATCCATTACACCGTTTACCACTCTGCTGTTCAGGGCGATTTGGCCGCGGCCCAAATTGTTCAGGCTTTGCTTCGCGCAGACGCTGCCGGTCACGATGCCCTGGTGCTGTGTCGAGGGGGTGGCAGCCTCGAGGATTTGTGGTGCTTCAACATGGAGACAGTGGTTCGTGCCGTGGCGGCGTGCAAAACACCGATCGTTGTTGGTGTAGGGCATGAGTCGGACGTCACACTGGCGGAGTTTGCTGCAGACGTGCGTGCGGCCACGCCCACCGCAGCAGCCGAACTGGTGAGCGTGCCCACCCGCGATGTGTTTGCCCAAATCGACCGGCTTGCGCAGCAATTGCAGCGCAGGTTGGCACATCACTTGCAAAACCGTGCTCAGGCGGTTGATCGGGCAGAGTTGGGGCTCATCACACCCACGGCTTATGTGGATTCGCTTCACACCCGCGTGGCTGGGGCTCAGGCGCGTTTGCCATTGTCTTTGATTCAACGCATGCGTCTGAATCATCAAGCCTTGGTCCATCATCGCATGCAGCTGCAAGGCAAGGCGAGTGCAAGGCTGCAAGTTCATACCAGTCGCATGCAGCTCCAGTCAGAGGCCTTTGCCCAAGCGGCAACACTGCGTTTAGATCGCTTGGGTACTCAATTGGATCAAATGGGTCATGTTTTGGATGCCGCCTCGCCCCAGCGTACGCTGGACAGGGGCTATGCCTTTTTGCAACGCGCAGATTCGGGCGAGGTATTGCGCAGCGCGGTTGCGGCAATTCCTGGGCAAGCAGTTCTCGCCACCCTGGCCGATGGTCAATTGAAGCTCACAGTCCACGAGAGAGTCGCCCCCAGCAAGCCATCCGGCGTGGACGACACAAATTCAAGATAGAATCGAAGGGTTGAAAACCTTGGGTACGCCCACAGCTACCCAATTCGAATGTTTGAAGTGAGAGAGGATACTTAGACATGCAACACACACTGCCCGAATTGCCCTACGCCATGGATGCTTTGGCACCCCACATCTCCAAAGAAACACTGGAGTATCACTATGGCAAGCACCATGCTGCCTACGTGACCAACCTCAACAACTTGGTCAAGGGCACCGAGTTCGAGAATTCCAGCCTTGAAGACATTGTGAAGAAGTCCACTGGTGGCGTATTTAACAACGCTGCCCAAATTTGGAACCACACCTTCTATTGGCATTGCTTGTCACCCAACGGTGGTGGCGCACCCACAGGCAAGTTGGCCGATGCCATCAACGCCAAATTTGGTAGCTTCGATGCCTTTAAAGACGCGTTTACCAAAAGCGCGATTGGCAACTTCGGTTCCAGCTGGACATGGCTGGTTAAAAAGGCCGATGGCAGCGTAGACATTGTAAATACCAGCAATGCTGCAACTCCTTTGACCACCCAGGACAAGCCTTTGCTGACCTGCGACCTATGGGAACATGCGTATTATATCGACTACCGCAATGCCCGCCCCAAGTACATCGAAACCTTTTGGAACTTGGTGAACTGGGAGTTTGCATCCAAAAACTTCGAGGGCTGATTCAGCCCTGTTGGTTGTGGTGTGCTCGAAAAGCCAATCCGTGCTCAATGGCGGGTTGGCTTTTTTGTTGATTGCTTTGGCTTAGCGCACTTGCGTCATGGGGGGCATCCCCGGCGGCAACTCAATCAGAGTACCAGGACCAGCCGCTTGCTTTGCAAACCAGCCTGCATTCATTTCAAGCGCCAACAGCGCCGGTTCAGCAGAGCAATGTATATTGCTGCTCCCGGCTTTCATGGTGGCCACATTGATGATTGTCCCCTTGCGGTCTGCGAAAGCCACATCAAGATCAATCAGTGTGTTTTTCATCCACATGCACTGTGTTTCAGCCCGGTCAAATACAAACAGCATGCCATGGTTCTCCCCCAGGCTGCCTCGATGCATCAGCCCTCTTTGACGGGATAGGGGGGTATCCGCCACTTCAGCCCTCACCGTGACTGCACCAACTTTCAGGGCGATGGTGCCTGTTTGTAACGGGTTGCTGCTCTCGAAGGCCTGCAGGTGCTGAGCATGAAATGCCATTGAAATGGCCAGGGCGCAGCCCACCAGTAGCCAGGCGGCACGCGTTTGGATTGTGTTTGCAAATGTATGGTAGGTCATCAGGGCCAAGTGCTTCAAAATTTTCCTGCTGTCAGAGATCTGCAAGAAGATCACGTTATTATACGCTTTAGCGCAATAAGGGATGCAATTTCATATTGTGGAATAATTGTGATTTCGGACGTGAGCGGATACACTAGAGTGTTCCCTCTAACACCCCAAAAGAAGCAGCGGAGAGACCATGTACCAACACATCAAAGTTCCAAAAGTCGGCGAGAAGATTACTGTCAACAGCGATTACTCGCTGAATGTGCCCGATCAACCCATCATTCCATACATTGAAGGCGACGGCACAGGCTTTGACATCACCCCAGTCATGATCGACGTGGTGGATGCAGCGGTGGCCAAGGCATACGGCGGTAAGCGCAAAATCAGTTGGATGGAAATTTACGCTGGCGAGAAATCCACCAAAGTGTATGGCCCCGATGTTTGGCTGCCCGACGAGACCTTGGAAGTGCTCAAAGAATACGTGGTGTCGGTGAAAGGACCCTTGACGACTCCAGTGGGCGGCGGCATTCGTTCTATTAACGTTGCCTTGCGCCAGCAGTTGGATTTGTATGTGTGTTTGCGCCCAGTGCGTTATTTTCAGGGCGTACCAAGCCCAGTCAAAGAGCCGCACAAAACCGACATGGTGATTTTCCGCGAAAACTCCGAAGACATCTACGCAGGCATCGAGTACGAAGCTCAAACCGACAAGGCCAAGAAGCTGATTAAGTTTTTGCAAGAAGAAATGGGTGTGACCAAAATTCGTTTCCCAGAAACTTCTGGCATTGGCATCAAGCCCATTTCCAAAGAAGGCACCGAGCGCCTGTTCCGCAAGGCGATCCAGTACGCCATTGACAACAAAAAGCCCTCTGTGACCCTGGTTCACAAGGGCAACATCATGAAGTACACCGAAGGTGCATTCGCCAAATGGGGCTACGAGCTGGCCCAGCGTGAGTTCGGTGCCGAACTGCTGGACGGAGGTCCCTGGATGAAAATCAAGGCTGCGCACGGTGACATCGTGATCAAGGATGTGATTGCAGACGCTTTCTTGCAGCAGATTTTGCTGCGCCCAGCAGAGTACAGCGTGATTGCCACCATGAACCTCAACGGCGACTACATTTCTGATGCGCTTGCTGCGCAGGTGGGCGGCATCGGCATTGCTCCGGGCGCCAATTTGTCAGATTCGATTGCCATGTTTGAGGCAACGCACGGCACTGCACCCAAGTACGCTGGTAAGGATTACGTGAACCCGGGTTCCCAGATTCTCTCGTCCGAGATGATGCTGCGCCACATGGGCTGGACGGAGGCAGCAGACCTCATCCTCAACTCCATGGAGAAATCCATCGCATCCAAGAAGGTCACCTACGATTTTGCCCGCTTGATGGAAGGGGCAACTCAAGTGAGTTGTTCGGGATTTGGCAAGGTGATGATCGAGAACATGTAATCGGCTCAAGCTGAGCACCAAAGAAAAAAGCCGGCTTTGGGCCGGCTTTTTTCTTGATCGGTGGCTTTTTTACTGATCAGGCGGCGCTTGTGGCGTCCATGACAGTGATGTTTTGAGCCTGTTTGCCCTTGGGGCCGTCTACCACTTCAAAAGAAACTTTTTGACCTTCTTTCAAGGTGCGGAACCCAGATGCCTGGATAGCGGAAAAGTGTGCGAA
>DASUEF010000322.1:0-8166 GCA_036275215.1 Limnobacter sp.
AGGCCATCGCTGCCATTGCCATCTCCATGAAAGAGCAAAGCAATGTGAGCGTGGAAATTAGCCGCAACGTGGAACGTGTGGCCCAAATGACCGAGGAAAACACCGCCTCCGCACAACAAAACACCCAGGTGGCTCAACACCTGGCCACCGTGTCTGAGTCCCTCATGGCTTCAGTCAAGGTATTCAAGACCGAATAATGCCAAAAACCGGGCTGCAACTTCTGCAGCCCTCCTGTGTCTATTAAAGCGGGGTGTGCAATACACCCTTGCTATGATTAGAAAAAAACCACAGGAAATACTTCGCAATGCCCCATGACGTTTCTCTCATCGCCACGCTCGCTTTCGGCTTTGGCTTGGCCCTCATTTTCGGCTTTGTTGCCGAGCGCTTGAAGGCCCCTGCCCTGCTCGGCTACTTGGTGGCTGGCTTTCTGATCGGTCCTGCAACGCCAGGCTTTGTTGCTGATCCAGACCTTACCAATCAATTGGCAGAAATCGGTGTGATGCTACTGATGTTTGGCGTTGGCATGCATTTCTCACTCAAAGACCTGTTAGCCGTTAAAAACATCGCTGTGCCAGGCGCCATTGTGCAAATGGGTGCTGCCACCTTGCTTGGCATGGGTGTCGCCCATTTTTGGGGCTGGCCACTGGGGCAAAGCCTCGTGTTTGGGCTGGCCCTCAGTGTGGCCAGCACTGTGGTACTTCTGAAAGCATTGGAGGCACGCGGCATGCTCACCAGCGCCAATGGTCAGATCGCAGTGGGCTGGTTGATTGTTGAAGACCTTGCCATGGTCTTGATCCTGGTGCTGCTTCCACCTCTGGCTGGCTTGCTCAAAGGCGATGGCATGGACCCAGACACCAATCTGGCGCTGGACCTCGGGCTCACTTTTGTGAAGGTGGCCTTGTTTGTGGGCTTGATGCTGGTGGTGGGAAAACGCACCATTCCATGGATGCTTTGGCACATCGCCAAAACCGGCAGCCGCGAGCTATTCACCTTGTCGGTGATTGCACTGGCCATCAGCCTAGCCTTTGTGGCGGCCAAATTATTTGATGTGTCATTCGCCTTGGGTGCTTTCTTCGCCGGCATGGTGATGCGTGAGTCCGAACTCAGCCACCGCGCTGCCGAGGAATCTCTGCCCTTGCGTGATGCATTCGCGGTGCTGTTTTTTGTGTCAGTCGGCATGTTGTTCCAACCCAGTATCGTGATGGAGTACCCGCTTCGAGTGCTGGCAGTGGTGGCCATCATTGTGTTTGGCAAATCAATTGCAGCTGCGGCCTTGGTGTTGCTGTTTAAGTACCCCTTGAAGAGCGCCCTCATTGTTGCTGCCAGCCTTGCACAAATTGGCGAGTTCTCTTTCATTTTGGTGGGCCTGGGCCTGTACCTGGGCTTGGTGGACTTGCAGGTCCAAAGCCTGGTGGTGTCCGGTGCAATATTGTCGATCGCGCTTAATCCAGTGTTGTTTGGACTGATACCAAAACTCAATGAGACGCTGGTTCATCGTTCAAAATGGATCCGAAACCTCAATGCACGTAGCCATGCAACAGAGGAGCTGCCGCAGCAAACCGATGGCCGGTACTTGGGCAAACACATTGTGGTGGTGGGTTACACGGGCCTGGCAAAACGGCTCACCAAGAGTCTACTCAAAAGACAGATTCCGTTTGTCGTCGTGGACACAAGCCGCGAACTGGTTGCCAAACTGCGCAAGCACGACTTGGCCGCTGTATCGGGCGATTATTCTGACCCGGTCACCTTGGTGCAGGCGCACACGGCCAATGCCGATTGCCTGGTGATTGCAACCGGCGATACTCCTGGCTTGACCCAAATGATTGAAAACGCGAAGCTGCTTAATCCTGCCATTCGCATTTTTGTTCAAGCGTATTCGAAAGAGGAAAAGTCTCTTTTGGGCGCGATGCCAGGTGTGTATGTGTACAGATGGGAGGATACCTTAAGCCAGGCCATGCTCCACGACATGTTGAAAGCGGCACAGAGCCACTGAACTGCACCACATTCCCTGCGCTATTTGGGTTAACACAAGCCCCGCCCACCATGCTTTAATCAAATTGTGATTAAGGCGTGGTGCGGGGGCTATGATGAACAGTCAAAGTGAAATCCAGAACACCTCTCCAGCAGCGCTCAATGTGATGCAGCTTGGGGTCTTGTTTGATGCGCATTTTTTTAACGGCAAACCCACACAGATCCACTTCACCACTGACGTGGATTTGGCCAGCACTTGGGTCGATGAATTCGGCAATGGGCATTTGAGCATCAATCCACATCACATTCAGTTCATGAGCACCAACCAACTTGTATTTTTATTGGGGCATGAATATGGTCATCTGGTGATGGAGCATCCCCAAAAAACGGTCGCAATTCAAGCGGAGTTCGGCATCGCTTCCGTGCTGGATGAGTTCATGCTGCCTCCTGACAAAAAACGGGATTACAGCAAACAAATGCGTGAAATGGAGTTACAGGCGGATTTATTTGGTGCACAGGTCGCAATTGGTCTAGGACAAGACCCAGTCGCGGGTGCCTCATTTTTATTAAGCCAAACCAAGAGTGTCCAGCACCCAGAGGGCACTTTGCGCATACAAAAAATAAAGTCTGCTAGCAACGATCTAAAAGGCAATGATTTTGCCGAGTCACTTGCCTCTGTTCAACAGACTTTGGGCGGAGCGCCTTGGTTTGCCCAATCCAGCACCGTGGCAGAGACAGTTCACCTCAAAGGGGTATTGAATCCCGGATACACCCACGGCGGTGTAAACATAGCCAGTGATGTGGGCTTTGCAGTACCGGCCGTGCTCACGCTCGTGATTTTGGCGGGCGCCCTGCCACTCTGGTGGCGCCGATTGAGGACTGGATAAAAAATAAAAAGCCCGGTAAGTTTCTTACCGGGCTTCAGCACTCGCTGTTGAGCCTTTTGTAAAGGCTCAGCAAGGGGAAATACTCTTAGATTTATTTGTTGAGCTTGTCTCCTCTCCCCCCTTAGTCAATCAACCCTATCCACCCCTCTTGGGGTGGGAGACTGCTTGGGTTGTCGACAAGTTCAGTTCAACCAGCAAATCAGTGGAACTGCTCTTCTTCTGTAGAGCCTTTCAGTGCTGTTACTGAAGAAGCGCCACCCTGGATCACGGTGGTCACGTCGTCGAAGTAACCCGCACCTACCTCTTGCTGATGAGATACGAAAGTATAACCTTTTTCGCGCGCTGCGAACTCAGGTTCTTGAACCATGTTCACATAGTGCTTCATGCCTTCGCCACGAGCGTATGCGTGGGCGAATTGGAATGTGTTGTACCAGTTGACGTGAATACCGGCCAAAGTGATGAACTGGTACTTGTAGCCCAGTGCGCTCAGTTCTTCCTGGAAAGAAGCGATCTGGCTGTCGTTCAGGTTCTTCTTCCAGTTAAATGATGGTGAGCAGTTGTAGCTCAACAACTTACCTGGGTTCTTTTCCAAAACAGCTTGCGCGAATTCACGGGCAAAACCGATGTCGGGTGTACCTGTTTCACACCACACCAGGTCGGCGTAGGGTGCGTAGGCAATACCACGGCTGATGGCCTGTTCCAAACCGTTCTTGACACGGTAGAAACCTTCGGCAGTGCGCTCGCCGGTCAGGAAAGGCTTGTCGTTGTCGTCGAAATCAGAAGTCAGCAGGTTGGCGGCTTCTGCGTCGGTGCGGGCCAGAACGATGGATGGAACACCCATGACGTCGGCAGCCAAACGTGCAGCGATCAGCTTTTGAATGGCTTCAGCGGTTGGAACCAGCACCTTGCCGCCCATGTGACCGCATTTTTTCACAGCGGCCAGCTGGTCTTCGAAGTGAACGCCAGCGGCACCCGCAGCGATCATGTTTTTCATCAATTCATAAGCATTCAGTACGCCACCAAAACCAGCTTCACCGTCAGCAACGATGGGCAGGAAGTAGTCGATGGCGTCTTCGGCTTTCATTTTGCCGTCGCAAATGTTCTTCCACTGGATTTCGTCAGCACGCTGGAATGTGTTGTTGATACGACGAACCATTTTTGGCACGGAGTCGTAGGCATACAGAGACTGGTCTGGGTACATGGTCTCGGAGCTGTTGCCGTCAGCGGCAACTTGCCAGCCTGACAGGTAAACGGCTTCCAGACCAGCTTTGGCTTGCTGCATGGCCTGGCCAGCGGTGATCGCACCGAATGCGTTCACGTAGCCTTTTTTGGCGCCACCATTGACTTTTTCCCAGAGCTTTTCAGCACCGCGCTTGGCCAGTGTGTACTCAGGCTGCAGGGAGCCACGCAGACGCACAACATCTTCAGCCTTGTAGCCGCGCTTTACCAGTTTCCAACGGGGGTTGGTTTCCCAATCTTTCTTGAGTTCCTGAACTTGTTGTTCAAAAGTTTTCATGCTTGATTCCTCAGCCAGAGAGTAAAAAAAGAAATCGGTGACACATCGCTGTGCTGCTTGAATACCACTGCGCAGGGTGATGTCACTGTGCTGAGTGGATGCAATGTGATGATGGCCGTATATTACGCCGCATTTCGCAAGGCAACAAGAGTTATATCTTATACAAGACTTTTTTTCGTATTCAATAAAATCAGACACTTAAATCGATTTTATTGTAATGCGGAATACATTTTCTCTTTATAAAAAAGAGGAGATCCTCTAAATCGTGCAGTGCAAACGCGGCTGATCACAATATTTGGAACGTACCCCAAGAGCTAAACCACTAATTTTCAGACGCTTTTTAAAGGAAAAAACATGCCGAACGTGCCTGCATATGTTGTTGCGCAAAACCAGCTTGCACTCACAGCAGGAAACACGGCACCCAATCAGGACATCAGTCGCCCCATGTTAGGCACAGTGGGCTGCGCCATGTGCGTGGGCGTCGCTTTGTGGAAACAAGCGAACGGCACGGCACTGTTGGCTCATATCCAGCCTGATGATCTCGTCAAAGTCCAGTCTGCGGTAGGCAAAATCAAATCGCTTTTTCAAGACGCTGATAAAGCGCATTGTGTAACCGCTGGCAACGGGCCGGAGACCCGCGCCATTGTGGACGAACTGAACAAAGCCTACCCGGCGCTCGAAGTTCACCACGGACGGGACGAAATCGCCATCGATCCAACTTGCGGCAAAATTCGCCTGGGCAATGCCATCATTGGGCAACATCTTCCTCTGGGTGACATGGGAGCGCACACTGAGGATTTAAGTTAACCAGCCGTGGTCAATGATGTTTCGCTCACCAACACGCCATCTTCATCCACATAAATCCAATTGCCCGGACGAACCACCGTTTGCCCAAGTGCAACATCAATGTTGACATGGCCTGAGCCTCTCTTCTGGCTTTTTTGGGGATGGGAGTCCAGCGCCCGAACGCCAATGTGGCATGCATTCATCTCGAGGGTGTCACGCACACAACCGTACACCACAATCCCGGCCCAGTTGTTCTTCTCTGCAAGCACGGCGAGATTGCCTCCCACCAATGCACAGCGCTTGCTACCACCACCATCCACCACGAGCACCTTTCCAGTGCCATCTTCTTCAAGTGCACTTCGCACCAGGGTGTTGTCTTCAAACACTTTCAACGTGTGGGCTTGACCACAAAACTGGCTATTTTTACCCCAGCTCTTGAACATGGGCTCGACCACCCGCAGCGTGCCTAAGGCAATCTTGTCTTCGTTTGCGTCGCAAATATCTGTGGTTGGTAGCATTTAAGGTTCCAAAAAATATTGAGTACGATTGTTCAACTACTTGGTTAGAAAATTTAACCATGAAACGTCGAACAGAATCCATTCCGAATCCGATCAGGCACGATTTCTGAATTCTCGTGGCGTTACACCCTGCCATTTGATGAAGGCGCTTGTAAAACTCCTCCGGTCGGAGTACCCGAGATTGGTGGCTATCGATTCAATATCCAAAACGGATTTCGACAACATCTCACATGCAAGCTCGTGGCGAACCTTGGCCAATAACTCTACAAATGAGGTCCCCTCCTCCTTTAGGCGTCGCTGCATCGTTCTTGGATGCATATTCAACTGTGATGCAATGCCCTCCAAAGACTCCGAAAGCAAACTAAGACGGGATTTGTACATGCGATGCAACTGTTTACTTAATAACAGCTCATCCACCTCGGGCAACAACCGATTCAATATCACCGCCTGAGCTTGAAGGTGCGCAGAGGGTATACCGCCCGGCAAAGGGAGATCCAACGCGTGAGCATCCACCACGAGGCGATTGGACGGCTTTAAAAAATGCACGGATGTTTTAAGCAACGCGGTGTATTCCTCCACACTGGCCATGGGCGCATGACGAAACTCCACGCGCTTCATCAGATGTTCATGTGGGCTGAGCAAACGCATGAACTTCAACACAGCAGCCACAGCCGCCTCAACAAACCCTGGCAAATCATTGTGCTCACCCAACGGATCGCCAACGCCAATTTCCAAAGCCAGCTCACCGTCTTTTTGCGAAGTGCTGAATGTGAGGTTGGGGTGGAGCAACTTGGGTGACCATTCAAGCACTCGCATGGCCTCTTGGGGAGTGGATGCGCTCGTGACGAAAGTCGCCAATTCAGGCAAACCATCGAAGTTAAATGAATCTCCAAACACAAGCGGAAAATGATGAACCGGCTTGCGTAGATCCACCGCCTCGAACAAGCGGTTAAAGCACGCGAGTGACATGCGACGCTTTGGATCACCACTCATGTCGATATCCAAATTCAGCGCCTGCATCACCTCATTCAAATCAATGTCGCAACGCCTAGCAGCGTTCGCCAGGCTAGCCAGCATCCTGAAGTTGATCGTCTCCAATGGTTCTCCCACCTTCATTTAAAGGTTTGTGCGATCACGTTCGATGAAAAATTGTCGCCAATTCTTCCTTTTTTGTCATTTCACATCATATCGCGCTGATGTTCAGTTGGGTAATCTTGTTTCGACGAAAGAAGAGTTGCAGGATCAAGGAGGTAGCACATGACCGATATTTCTCACAAAGAAGACATTGTTGTACGCAAGGACTTGGACTTCGGGATCGACAGCGACGACATACCACGGTACTGGATGGATGGAGACCCTTTCAAAACACGCGTGTTCGATGGCGTTCAGATGACCTTCCCAGACGGTGAACGCTACTTCATTTCTAGCGTACGTCTGTTCAAAGACCAAATCAAAGACCCTGAAATGATTCAAGCAGTCAAAGATTTTTCATTCCAGGAAGGTCAGCACGGCAAGGTACATAGCGACTACAACGACCGCCTGCGCAAACAAGGTGTACCGGTAGACAAAATGTTGTCGGTGGTGAACAAAATCATGCAGGGTCGCCTGAAAAACTATTCCGCCAAATACAACCTCGCGATGACAGCAGCGTTTGAACACTTCACTGCCATGATGGCCGAGATGTTTTTTGCCAGAAAAGAGGTGATGGCTGGTGCAGATCCAAGGGTGCGCGCCATGCTGGCCTGGCATGCTATTGAAGAAATGGAACACAAGGCGGTGGCCTACGATGTGATGCAACAGGTGGCCAAAGTGGGTTATGGCATGCGCTGCTTCGCCATGGCACATGCCACATTCAACTTCACCCTGCACACCTTGGTGTTCACCTGGATCATTTTGGGCAAAGATGGCTTCAAAGGCTGGGCACGTACCAAGATGTACGCCAAGGGCCTGTGGTGGCTCATGGGCCCCAGAGGCGTGTATACACGGCTGTTTCCAAAACTGCTGTCCTATTACAAGCCAGGCTTCCACCCGTGGCAAACCGAGACTGTGCACAACTACCAGGCTTGGTTAAAAACCTTCAACACCACAGGCAACCCGGTGATGGCCGGTGAGGCGATGTACGAAGCAGCGCACTGAGCGGCGGGCTTGGCTTGGTCTGTGCCACGCCGAGCCTCGTTTGCTCCACCGCTTGCGCTTTGATGCGCACAGGGGGCATGCAAAGCGAAGGTGTCGCTGTTGCATCCGGTCCCGTCTTGTCGCCAAGCACGGCTTGTCGACAGCGCCGTTCCGGCCCCTGGCTGTGGGTCAAACCGGGCGGGCCGCCCTGAATCGGCCAGCCAGGCATCACACCGCGGGTCTTGCGCCGCACCGAAGGCTGCGCAGGTGCTTGGCGAGGCAGGTGACCGCCCGGGGCCCAGAAGCCGCCGGGAGCCAATGCCCCTGCAGCGACCTTCAGGACAATCTGCCCGACCGTGCCGTGCATGAACGG
>DASUEF010000323.1:0-2787 GCA_036275215.1 Limnobacter sp.
CTGAAAAAAGCCGCCATTGGCTTGGACCGCAAAGTACTGGCCGACTTGGCCGTGACCGACAAGGCCGCGTTTGCTGCCATCGTGGGTCAAGTACGCGCCGCACAAGGCTAAATTCGGCAAAAAGCCCAATCTAGCCAAGCCAAAAACGGGGCCCTCGGGTCCCGTTTTTGTTTTCAGGCGGTACAATTCTGGGTTCAGCGCTACGCCGCACCACTCACACCCACATTCTGTTTTACACCCATGGATGCTTCGCTTTTAGCCATACTGACCGAGGCCGAACAGGCCATGTCCTCCGCCCATGACTCTGCCAGTCTGGAGAACATCAAAGCCCAGTTTTTGGGCAAGCAGGGCAAAGTCACCGAATTGCTCAAGGGCATGGCCGCGCTCAGCCCTGAAGACAAAAAAACCCGGGGTGCAGAGATCAACCAGTTGAAACAGCAGGTGGAAGCGGTGCTCAATGCCAAGCGCCAAGCACTGGCCGATGCCGCCATGCAAGCCAAATTGCAGGCGCAGGCCATCGATGTGACCAAGCCTGGGCGTGCGCGGGGCGCGGGTGGTTTGCACCCGGCCATGCGCACATTGGAGCGCATTGAAGAAATTTTCACCACGATTGGTTTTGATTTGGCCGATGGCCCGGAAATTGAAACCGACTTCCACAACTTCACTGCCTTGAACACGCCCGAGAATCACCCTGCGCGTTCCATGCACGACACCTTTTATGTGGAAGGCACAGGCGGCAACCTGCTGCGCACGCACACCTCGCCCATGCAGGTGCGCTACATGCAAACCAACACGCCACCCATTCGCATCATTGCGCCTGGCCGTGTTTACCGCGTCGACAGTGATGCCACCCACTCGCCCATGTTCCACCAAGTGGAAGGCCTCTGGATTGACGAAGGTGTGAGCTTTGCCGACCTGAAAGCGGTGTTCATGGACTTCCTCAAAACTTTTTTCGAAACCGACGACATCACCATCCGCTTCCGGCCCTCGTTTTTCCCGTTTACCGAGCCGTCTGCCGAAATCGACATGGCGTTCACCAGCGGCCCCAACAAAGGCAAATGGCTAGAGATTGCTGGCTGCGGCCAGGTGCATCCCAATGTGCTGCGCCACGTGGGCATCAACCCAGAAACCTACACCGGCTTTGCTTTTGGCGTAGGCCCCGATCGCTTGACCATGCTGCGCTACGGCATCAACGACCTGCGCCTGTTCTACGAAAACGACATCCGTTTTCTGCAGCAATTCAACTAATTCACACTTGGAATTCCGACGATGCAATTCACCGAATCCTGGTTGAAATCTCTTGTCAACACACCGCTGAATACCCACGACCTGGGCGAGAAGCTCACCATGGCTGGCCTGGAAGTGGAAGAGCTGGCGCCGCTGGCCCCGGAGTTTTCTGGTGTGGTGGTTGGCCTGGTGGTTAAAAAAGACAAACACCCCGACGCCGACCGCCTGAGCGTGTGCCAGGTGCAAGTGGGCGAAGGCGATGTGCGCCAAATTGTGTGTGGTGCACCCAATGTGGCCGAGGGCCTGAAAGTGCCCTGTGCCTTGCCTGGCGCCCTGTTGCCCGGCGGCTTTGCCATCAAGCCCACCAAAATGCGTGGTGTTGAGAGTGGCGGCATGCTCTGCTCTGGCAAAGAATTGGGTATACCCAGCGACGTCGATGGTCTGCATATTTTGGCAATCGACGCCCCTGTGGGTGCCAACGTGCGGGACCTGCTGGGCTTAAACGAAATGAAGTTCGTGCTCAAGATGACGCCCAACCGCGCGGATTGCTTGAGCGTGTGGGGTGTGGCCCGTGAAGTGGCCGCCCTCACAGGTGCCACGCTGAACCCCCCTTCCTTCGCACCAGTGCCTGCCACCCTTGGCGACACGCTGAATGTGAAAGTAGAAAACACCGACCTGTGTGGCCGATTTGCAGGGCGCGTGATCCGCGGGGTGAACAACACAGTTAAAACACCGCAGTGGATGGTGGATCGCCTAGAGGGTGCGGGCCAGCGCAGCTTGAACGCACTGGTGGACATTTCCAACTATGTGATGCTGGAGCTTGGTCGCCCAAGCCATGTGTTCGATCTCGACAAAGTGCAAGGCGACATCACCGTGCGCTGGGCGCGTGAGGGTGAGCAGCTTAAACTGCTGAACGACATGGAAGTCAATTTGAAGCCCCACATGGGCGTGATTTGCGATGCCAACGGCCCCGAGGCCCTGGCGGGTATTATGGGCGGCGACCACACGGCTGTTTCCGACACCACCACCAATATTTTTGTAGAGGCTGCGTTTTGGCACCCTGATGCGATTGTGGGCCGTGCACGCGAGCTTAATTTTTCATCGGATGCTTCACATCGCTTCGAGCGCGGCGTGGATTTTGAAAGCATTCCCGAGCACATTGAGCGCATCACGGCTCTAATCCTTCAAATTTGCGGTGGCCAGGCTGGTCCCGTGGTGGACCAGGTGTTGGGTCTTCCGGCGCGCAATGCCGTGGCCCTTCGCCATGCCCGAGCTGAAATGGTGATCGGCATGCCGTTTTCACAGCAGCAAGTCGAAGACGTGTTCACCAGGCTGGGCTTCACCTTCAGCGTTGAAGGGCAGGGCGCAGACTTACGCTACGTGGTGATTCCACCCAGTTACCGATTCGACATCAACATCGAAGAAGACCTGATTGAGGAAGTGATCCGTGTGGTTGGTTATGACAACCTGCCGCTGCGTGCACCCCGTGGCAGGCTCAAAATGCTGCCAGCACCCGAGGGAAAGCTGAGCCGCCACGCCATTCGCCGCCAAGTGGCTGCC
>DASUEF010000324.1:0-4967 GCA_036275215.1 Limnobacter sp.
AGTTCTCGAATTCCAATTTCGTCATCAACAACGAGAATGGTCGCCATGGTTGCAGTGTTCCTTCCTTTATGCGGCCTGACTGTGTTCTGTCGGCTGAAGTGCCTCGTTCAAAACCGGAAACGTGATTTCTACGGCAGCGCCGACCACGTGTCCCTGTGCATCTACCCTGTTTCTGATGGCAATACGTGCCTTGTGCTCGTCGGCTATTTTTCTCACAATGGCCAGCCCCAACCCGGTGCCTTTCGATTTGGTGGTGATGTATGGTTCAAAAGCCTTGGCCAACAAATCCGGATTAAACCCAGGTCCATTGTCTGCCACCACCAACTTCACACCAACCAGCTGGTCCTGATCGCCTTCTGGTGATTTCAAACCCTCGGTGCGCAATTCAACACGCGGGTCATCACACTCTGCACACGCATCTTGAGCATTTTGCAACAAATTATGGATGACTTGGCGAAGCTGAGACGAATCTCCCGCCACCGGGGGTAAATTTTCAGTCAATTTGGGAATCAGGTGAGAGCTGCATGTCTCGTCACCTTCCACATTGGCATCGTAGAGCGCAAGCACATCAATCACAAGATCGTTCAAATCGAGGGGTTTGAGATCGGCTGGTGGCAGGCGAGCATAATCCCGGAAATCGTTGACCAAGCGTTTGAGCGACTCCACTTGATTCACGATGGTGCGAGTAGCACGTTGCAAAATACCGGACTCTGGCTCCTCCAACTTCGAGGCCAACTTCATCTGCAGACGCTCTGCAGAAAGCTGGATCGGGGTGAGTGGATTTTTGATTTCATGTGCCAGGCGACGGGCCACTTCGCCCCAAGCAGCAGTGCGCTGGGCAGAGATGAGTGCCGTGATGTCATCGCACACCAACACGTAACCCGCTTTCTCGCCCGGCAGGCGCGAGCCCCTCACCAAAATGGATTTGGAACTTTGAGAATCGTAAGCGCGCGGAATCTCAAGCTGCTTTTGCCAAATGCCGCCCTCGCCCGATTCTTCACCCTGGTGATCGGCCACACTGGCGCGCACCGCGATGGCAAACCCTTCCAGTCCAGGCACATCGTCCAGCGGGTGACCTTGGTTCTCGGCCAACGATCGGTCAAAAATTCGCAAGGCGCCTTCGTTGTACATTTTTAGGCGCAGTTTGTGGTCCAGCACCAGCACGCCCGCAGACAAACTGGTGAGCAAACTCTGCAAAAAATCGTTGTTGGCAGCCAGTTGGTTTTGGTTGGCCTGCAATCGGCGCTGCGCTTCCGACAGCTGACGGGTCATGGTGTTAAAACTTTCTACCAACTCTGCCAGCTCATCGTCGGCGTTCACTGGCTGCATGGTTTTGAAATCACCCTTGGCCAAAGCCTTGGTGCCCTCGGCCAGCCAGAGCAGGGGCGACGACAACCGGGATGACAACCAAAAAGCAGCGGCCACCGACACGAACACGGTGAGCAAAAGTGCCAAGGTCAGTGTGATGCCGTAAATTTTTCTCAAACCTGACCGGGACAGTTGCAACTCTTGGTAGTCGCGGTAAACACTCTGAACCGCATTGGCCCGTTGCGACAAACTCGCTGGCACGGGGTGCATGATTTGGATGTAACGCTGCCCCAGATCAAAACTCGTTAGTGGGGGCGCGATGGGCACCACAACGCGCATGTACAAACGTCCCTCGGGGTCTTGGGGGTCGGGCTCAATTTGCTGGAACGGCCGTGTCATCAGCGCTTGGCGAAGCATCACCTGCGTGGGCAAACTGGGCAGCAAACTGTCGAGTTGCCCGCCAGCGTTGCCGATCACCTGGCCGGTCTCCGACAACAGAGTCAACTCCTGCACATTGGCAGCGTCCCGCAGGCGAGGCAGCTCCAGCAGCTGCTCGCTGGGCGTTGCACGGGACAGTTCGACCGAGATGGATTGTCCCTTCAAACTCAACTCGTTGATCAGGCTATCAAGCGCTGTTTGACCCAAATTAAGACCAGACTCCAGGGCACCATCCACCCGCACATCAAACCAGCTGTCGATACTCTTGGCCAAAAACTGCACCGATACCAGGTACAAGACCAAGCCCGGGATCAATCCCATGAGTGCAAACGACAAGGACATGCGCAACAACAAGCGCGAGCCAAACACCCCGGCACGGTAACGGCGCACCATGCGCACAATCAGCAGCACCAAAATGCTGAACAAACCTGCGGCGATGATGCCGTTCAGGCTAATCAGCAGGGTGTAGTTGTCTTCAAAAAAATCGGTGTTGGACGAGGCCGAGGCCAGCACAAACAAGAGCACGCCGCCGAGACCGCCCAGCACGAGCAGCGTGTAGCGCAACCAACGGGTGTTTTCTAGCCAGGGATTCATTTCAGGGCCTCACGCCGGGGCGTGAATTCAAACGTGACCCATTCGGAAGACAGGTCCCATTCGCTGTTCACCAATGCACTGATTTGAAATGGTTTGGGCAACTCCGTCAACAGGAGACGGAAGCGTACCTGTGCAGTGTATTGCTCCCCCCAGGCAATCTGGTCACGGTGAATCACCGTCCAGTTGCTGACCTTGGCCATGCGTGCGGTCATTTCATCCAGCGTGGCGGCAGTGTAGGTGTTGCTCGGGGTGACGAGGCGATAGGTGCGAGTGAGTGCGTTGTAGGAGAGGTTGTAGGTGTACGTGGTGCTGATGGTCTGTTCGTCCATCCAGTACCAACGGGGGCGCAACAACTGAAAATCCACTGCAAACTGCAGGGGCAGGCCTCGATCCACGGCCTCACGCAGCTTGTATCCCAACTGAATGTCAAACTCAGCGGCCAGATTCCACCCTGCGCTCACAGGCGGCTTGGTGGGCTCCAGTTTAACGGCGGTAACACGTGTTGAAGAATCTTGTTGAGCCAGAGCAGGTCCCACGGCACACATGAGCCATACGCACAGGAACAGACAAAGCAGCAGCTGGACAAGGGGGTGGGTCGGACTGATGCGCGGCCAATGACGATTCAAACCAACCCCTTAAGCTTGGATTGCTTTTTGAAACCGGGCATAGAAGAAGCCATCGGAGGCGGGCTCGCCTGCACCAAAGTCGGTGGGCAGCAGCAATCCGGGTGCCGGCAATGGCAGCGCATCTGCATGGTTGTCTTCAAAAGCCTTGGCCAGCAAGGGACCCTCATCGGGGAAAATTGAACAAGTCACGAGCAAAAGTGTACCGCCCGGCTTGAGGGTAGACCACAAAGCCGCCAGTATTTTGTGTTGTACACGCGACAACTGGGCTGAATCGCCAGGCCTGCGCAGCCAGGGAATGTCTGGATGCCGGCGCACCACGCCAGAGCCGGTGCAGGGCACATCCGCCAAGATGGCATCGAAGGGAACACCATCCCACCACTGGTCTGGGCGCTCAGCAGGGGCCGCTTTGTATTGCACACGGGGTGCATACTTGAGGCAACGCGCAAGGCGTTGCACATTGGCCTGCACGCGTTGCAAACGGGGTTCGCTGGCGTCCAAGGCCAGCAAATCAACGTCGGCAAGTTCCAGCACGTGCCCGGTTTTACCACCCGGCGCGGCACAAGCATCCAGCACCCGCATGCCTGACGCAGGCGCAAGCAATGAAGCGGCCAACTGGGCTGCGCTGTCTTGCACAGACACATGGCCTTCATCAAAACCTGGCAAAAAGCCCACCGGCACAGGTTTGTCCAGGCGCACCGCCTGTTGCCCCACCACAGCGGCTGTTTGCCCATGCGCTTGAAGACGCGCCACATACTGCGCCGGAGTGCCCCAGTGCGAGTTGACCCGCAGCACCATGGGCGGGTGATTTTGCGCCAGGGCAAGCAGCTGCCCCCACTGCCCAGGGTGCGCCTTTTGTAGCGCCTCCTGCCACCAGGTGGGCACGTTGTACTTGGCCAAAGGGTCTGCACCGGCACGTTGCACAAACTCAGAGGTATTGCGCAAAAAATTTCGCAAACAGGCATTGGCCAACCCTTTGGCACGCGCCAATTGGGGGTGGGCTGCGCATGCGTTTACCAACTGGTCCACCACCGTGTGGGCGGGGTATTTGGGGTGCCCGCTGGGCCACAGCAAGGCCAAACCCAAGGCCATCAGCGGATTGAGCAAGGCTGGTTCAAGGCGGTTTTTGTTGGTGAGCAAGCGGGTGAGCACAATGCCCTGGCCCACATGCCGCATGCCCCAATAGGCCAAGTCTTGAATAGCACCTTTGGCTTGGGCCGAGCGCACGCTCTCCAGCTCCAACGCCAAGGCGCGGTCCAGCGAACGGCCATCTTCCAGCACCCGCAACAGCGTGCTGGAGGCTTTCAGGAGGGCAAACGAGAGGTCGGTCTCGACCAGGCGGGGGCCGCTCACCGTGCCCTGCCAGAGGACTGCGCCATGTCCATGAGGCGGGCAATGCGCTCTTCTGTGGGCGGGTGTGTGGAAAAGAGGCTGGCCAACCCTTGGCCAGACAGGGGGTTCATGATCATCATTTGAGCGGTCTCTGGATGGGCCTCGGTGGTGCGGAAGGGCGCACCTTTGGCATACCGTTGAATTTTGTCCAGTGCGCTGGCCAGGGCAGCAGGGTCGCCGCAAATTTCGGCGCCGCCCCGGTCTGCTTCAAACTCGCGCGCCCGCGAAATGGCCATTTGAATAAGCGAGGCCGCCAGGGGCGCTAAAATGGCCAGCGCAATGCTGGCAATCGGATTCACAGGTTGACCATTCTCATCTCGCCCACCAAAAAACAGGGCAAAATTCGCCAAAGCAGAAATGGCGCCTGCCATGGTGGCTGAAATGGTGGAAATCAAAATGTCGCGGTGCTTGACGTGGGCCAGCTCATGGGCCATCACGCCGCGCAGCTCGCGGGCGGAGAGCACTTTCAATATGCCCGTGGTGGCCGCCACTGCGGCGTGTTCTGGGTCACGGCCTGTGGCAAACGCATTGGGTGCGGGGTCGTTGATGAGGTACACGCGGGGCATGGGCAATTGGGCGCGCTGCGCAAGTTCTGCCACCATGTTGTAAAAC
>DASUEF010000325.1:0-1357 GCA_036275215.1 Limnobacter sp.
CTCTCTGGCTTGCCTTTGTATTGGTTAAAAGTCTCTAGAGCCTGGGTCTTGGTGGGTGCCAGTAGGCAATCGAAACGACGCAACACGGTGAGCGGCAAAATGACCTTGCGGTATTCATTACGCTTGTAGGGCCCGCGCAGAAGGTTGCAGATGCTCCAAATGTCGTTTGCAATCTGGCGGTGGGTTCGCTGTTCATTCACTTGTTCCGAACCTGTTAAGTCTCGGATTATGAATCAAAGCCTGATATTTTTCAGCAAGTTGAACCCCTGGCGAACGGCGGCTGCCCCCGTTCCATCCGTGTTTTGCGGGGTGTACTCTTCGATGTACTCCGCAAAGCGAAGGTGGAAGATTTCGTGGTCGGCATCGCTTGGGCCACCCATGCTGTAGTACACATGCGAGACCAGCACCTCTTTCATCGTCAGTTTGTAGTACTCCAGCGGCACGGTGCCAGATTTTCGTTTTACCAACACGGCCTCTGGCATCGCTGTGCCACTGCAACAATGGGCATGCAGCACTGGCGTGGACGAATCCACCTGTTTGCGCAATATCAATTCACCCACTTCCGCCCGACCCACGCCCCCTCGGCCCGAGGTGTTGGCAGGCAAACTCATGGTCCATTCCACCATCTGGATTTCAATTTCGCCCAGGTGTTTTTGGTCGATCGATTCGCCACGAATGGCAGGCAGTTTCAAAAAAATGTCGGCTCGCATGATGACCTTGGAACGCCATGGGCTGTTGAAAGCTTGTTACCTTAGCAACATGTCAGTGGAGGTGAGGTGATTTGCTTGCCCCAGATCCAAAGCACATCACTCTTGTTGGCGATAAAAATCTGTGTAAATTGATGGCTTCGGTTGGCTTGCCCTACCATGGCAACTTGCCAAGCATCGCAAGCTCGCCTTATGCCCAACCATGCCCCCACCCATTTGATGCGCCATGCGGCAGTCTCGCCCACCCGACACTTGTACAAAGGCAGCGTGGACAAGGCCACCAGCAATCTAATTGCCAAGTTACAAACTCCACTGGCCAAGAGGGCTCTTTCAGACAATTTGTCCAAATGCGTACAAAGCAATCCACGGTGGTTGCAAGCGCAATCGTTTTGCCCGGCCGATGTGCACCCACGCCTGGCAGAGCAGCATTGTGCCTTTCAGTTTCAGCGAGAGCATGTGGGTTATTCAATTGGACGCCTGGATGATTTGTATGGGTCTTTGGGCAATTTCACGCTGTATGCCATGCCTGCCCGCGTTCAGCTTAGCCCGTTGAACAGCCGCAGCTGCAAAGCGCGCGTGGAAGGCGTGCTGCTGTATGCCCGCGACACCTTTGATTTTGTGGGCGACCAATACCTGGGGCATTGGGGATA